>JAKFFP010000212.1:0-4757 GCA_036675045.1 Bacteriovoracales bacterium
TATTACTCCTACAAATGGGCCGAAGTACTCGATGCCGATGCCTTTGAATTCTTTCAGACATCGGGGATCTTCAACCGTGATGTCGCCAAAAAGTTCCGCGAACACATCCTTGAAAAAGGCGGAACGGAACATCCTATGGAACTCTACAAACGCTTCCGCGGACAGGAGCCCGATGTTGGTGCTCTTCTCAGAAGAGCGGGTCTCCACTGATTAGCTTAAGTCTAGCTTAAGAGATGGCCCTCAGGGTTTTCGGATTAATGCCAATGTGCGACGATGGAGAACAATGAAGAATAAGTTTGAGCGCTATCATGCCACTCAAGGATGGTTTGCTAAAAACCCTGAGCTTTATCGTTCCAGCCGCCATAAGGGCTTTGAAATCATCTGCTCAAAGATCGCTGAAACCATTGGTATTGAAAGAGTGGGGATCTGGTTTTTCACGATTGATCGGGAAGCTATCTTTGAAGAGATGACTTATGTCCTGAATGGTGAAAATCATTCCGGTGCCATTCTCCGGAAGTCGGATTTTCCGATCTACTTCAAGGAACTAAATCAGGAAAGAGTCCTGGTGAGCTGCAACTCCCGGGAAGACCGGGTGATGAGTGAATTCCTGGAAAACTACACCATCCCTCAGAATGTGTACGCCCTGTTGGATTCACCGATCTATTCCGATGGGGAAGTTCTCGGGATTCTCTGCTGTGAGGACTCAAAAGCTCCCCGCGAATGGGATATCATCGATATTAATTTCGCCGGTGCGTGCGCCGATCTGATCGGTCGCCTGATCGAATCGGAAAAAAGACACATTTACGAAAAAGAACTCCGGCACCGGATTAACTATCTCGAAAACGATCTCCGGAAAAAACTCGATGATTTAAATGAAGCGAAACTTTCACTGGATCTTACGCTGGAATCTGCCCAGGTGGGTAAGTGGGACTGGGATCTCGTAACGAACAGCCTCTCACTCAATAAGACCTGGTATACCAAGCTGGGATATGAGTACAACGAGCTTCCGCAGTCCATGAAAACTCTCGAGGAACGCCTTCACCCGGAAGACACGGCCCGGGTCCATCAGGAACTCGATCGTCATCTGAAGGGTGAAACACTTTTTTATGAATGCCGTTATCGGATGATCACGAAAACCGGAGATATCCAGTGGTGCCTTGACCGGGGATGTATCATCTACCGGAGTCCGGAAGGAAAACCCCTGCGTCTCACCGGCGTAAACGTGAACGTTACTCCCATGATCAAATGGGAGCAGAGTCTCATCACTTCCGAGCAACAGTTAAAGGCCATGATCCAGTCTCTCCCGACACCGGTCGCGATGTTTGATTCTCAGTTCCACTACGTCGCATTCAGCTCGCGCTGGACGGAAGAATGGTCAACGATTCTGACTCCTCCGAAAGAAGGACAAAAAGTTTCAGAGCATTTCCGTAAAGAGTGGCTTGAAGATATGAATACTGCGCTTCAGGGAAAGATCGTGAGCCGTGATGATTCACTTCTTGAAATCACTCCGGGCGTGGAAGTCTGGCTGCGAATGCTCATCCAACCGTGGAAAGATGCCAACGGTAAGATTGGCGGTGTGGTTATGATGGCCGAGAACATCACCCGTCGTAAGGAAACCGAGATCCGCCTTACTCAGGCCTCAAAGCTTTCCGCTCTGGGTGAGATGGCCGGAGGTATTGCCCACGAGATCAATAACCCGCTGGGGATTATTAAGGGATACATCGATCTTCTGCGACGGCACTCTGCCCGTCAGTCTCTTTCCCCGGAACTCCTCGTTCAGTACATAAATAAGATGGATACCACGGTGGGGCGGATCTCGCGTATCGTAAACGGTATGAGACGATTTGCTCGTGAGTCTTCGATGGATGAGAAGGTCACATACTCAATTAATAAGATTATTGAAGAAACTCTGGATATTTGTCAGGAGAGGATCAACAACAACGGAACTTCTGTTGAAGTCGAATACCTGAAAGATGACGGGGCTATCTTCTGTCGCCCGGTGGAAGTCTCGCAGGTCATCCTGAACCTGATCAACAATTCATATCAGGCCACTTCGGGATACACTCATCCATGGATCAAAGTTATCGCTGAGGATCTGGGACCGAAGTATCGGATCAGGATCTCAGATTGTGGAGAAGGCATTTCTCCGGTGGTACGGAAAAAACTTTTTCAGCCGTTCTTTACGACCAAGGACGTGGGAGTGGGAACAGGTTTGGGGCTTTCAATTTCCAGAGGGATTATCGAGGAACATCACGGGAAGCTCTATTACCAGGAAGACGCCCCCAACACGACCTTCGTGATTGAACTCCCGAAGATGGATGAAGCAGGCGCCTCCGCTCAGCAATAGTTATTCGATAAAATTAATCTTCTTCGTCACCGGGAAATCAGTGGCTCTCAAAACCTTTCTTTCCATCAGGAAATCCTTCAGGATATCGGCATCAATAAAGCCGAATGCCTTGAAGGTTGAAAGTTTCGGATAACCGTCTCCATTCTCTGTACCTAAAAATTTCGGGATCGAGATTTTGTAAATCTTCGCCGGATCAAGATCGACTCCATTGATTTTAACGTCTGAGAGTTTTTTGGTCGTACGATCAGCTGTCATGGTGATGCCGGAAAGCTGAGGGAAAGCTCCGCCCGGTTTTGATTCTCCCGGTTGAGGAGAAAGCTTGAAGATAATAGTCTCAAGATACTCCGTAAGATCCTTACCGGAGAGTTCGGCCGTGCCGACTTCGTTTCCGAAAGGAAGAACCAGCATGACCGATTCCATCGTGATTTTTCCCGGAAGGATCGAATCACGAATACCACCGGAGTTACTGATTCCGATATCAGCGTTGAATTTCCCTCTGTAGGCTTCTGCTACGAGGTTACCGAGGTTTGTTTCCTGAAGGCGAACGATGGCACGTGTTCCAACAAACTCAACTTCAGCAGTTCCCACTTCAAGAGATAAAGCAGCGTCGCCTCTCTCCTTATAGGGACGGAGGAATTGCTCCATCGAGGTATCCTGGGCGATACGCGTTTCAGAGCCTTTCAGGTTCACCGGAATGAGCTTGTATTCTTTCAGGGTGACTTTGCCATCGAGAATCTCGAGGTCAACTTTCCCAACGTATTTTCCCCAGTCCTGGGCCTGAACGATAACAGTACCATTCTGAATATCTGCCACGGGAAGAGCGTTCTGCGTGTGACCGCCGACAATGAGATCAATGCCTTTTACAGCGCGGGCGATAGACACGTCTCCAGGCGCATTTGAACCGTGAAGCTCGTTCTCGTAATGGCCGGCGTGAGTAAGACCAATCAGGACGTCTGTATTCTTACGGAGCCACGGAACGATTTTTTTTGCTTCTTCCACAACAGGAGTGAAGCGAAGGTTCTTACTGTTTTCAGAGCTCGACTTGATCGGAGTGTCTTCCGTCGTAAGACCGAAGATCGTAACTTTAAGACCATCAAGATCCTTCATGATATGAGACGGGAAAACGCGACGGGAATTATTCTTGTAGTAAATGTTGGCCGAGATAAAAGGAAAGCCGCCCCATTTTCTCTGCTTGAAAATAGTCTTCAGGCTGTTATCAAATTCGTGGTTACCGATTGCCATCACATCATAACCAATCTCCGCCATTCCCTTAAAGTCAGGTTCAGCATCCAGCATGTCCGATTGGGGAGTTCCCGTGTTTACATCACCGGCATCAAGAAGAAGGACATGCCCTCCATCTTTTTTGATCTGATCCCGAAGTTCTTTGATCAGGGTCGCGCGAGCGGCCAGGCCGTATTCGCCTTCTTTATTCGGCCAGAAATGACCGTGATGATCATTCGTGTGAAGGATGGTGAGTTTGTAGGTCTTTCCTTTCGTGTAGGCGAATGCACTTCCGGCAAAAGAGACGAAAATGAGGGCAGATAATAAGAATTTCATGGGATCTCCTGAATATATACAGACTTGTATCCCATACTCCGGAAAAAGAGGATAGGTAGCAGGTAAAAATGCTATCCGGGGGTGGTCAAATTCCCGCCAGTTTGGTATATCAAACTACCTATGACCATTGATCTCGCTCCCTTGAACCAGAAGCTTGTGGTTCGTTCCTTTATGCCGGACGAAGTCTGTGAAATTTCTGACCTGGAATCGAGACTCATGCATCTGGGTTTTTTTTACGGGGAAACCATCCGGATTATCAAGAAGGCCCCACTCTTTAATGAGCCTTTCCTGGTGGAAGTGCGCGGAAGAATGGTCGCTCTTACCAAATCCGAGGCCTCACTGGTGAAAGTTGAGGTTCTGTCGTGAGAGTCGCACTGATCGGAATGCCCAATGTCGGGAAAACGGCCCTTTTCAACAAGCTCACCGGAAGTTTTCAGAGAGTCGCGAATTTTCCGGGTGTAACGGTTGAGAAAAAAACCGGCTGGATTGTTGAAGATGGTAAACCCACTTTAGAGATCCTGGATCTTCCGGGAATATATTCTCTCGATGCAACGACGCTGGATGAGAAAGTCACAAAGGATTTTCTTCTTCAGCGAGAGAAAGAATTATCCGCCGATTTATTTGTCCTCGTTCTCGATGCAACCAATCTCGATAAATCCCTGTATCTGGCCTATCAGTTGCGCGATCTGGGTTATCCTCTTCTTATCTGTCTGAACCTGGTTGATGAAGCTGAAAAACGCGGCTTAAAGCTTGAGCTTCAGCGCATGAAATCAGAACTCGGAGCAGAGATCATCCCGACAAGTGCCGCCACCGGGAAAGGGGTGAGTGATCTTCTGAAAGTCATCAGAGCTCA
>JAKFFP010000148.1:0-4752 GCA_036675045.1 Bacteriovoracales bacterium
CGGGTGGGTTTTAATGGAGTGATCACCTCGAGACAAAAGAAAAACCATGCTTAAAATTCTCGTTCTACTTCTTATTACTTTTTCCACCGCCGAAGCCCGACTTGTTCAGATCATCCATACCAATGATCTTCACTCGTATTTCGCCGGCACACGGGGCGGAATGGGTGGCTATGCCCGACTGAAAACTTTGGTGGAAGAACTGAAAGAGAAGGCCTCGAAGCAAGGCATTCCTTCCATGTACCTTGACGGTGGAGACTTCGGTGAAGGATCTTCGTATTACTTTTCCAATCAGGGTGTGGATTCTCTCCGCGCTCTCGATCTTCTGGGTGTGGACGTCACTGTCCTCGGGAACCATGATTATATTCTGGGCGGTCGCGAACTCGCGGGCCAGATCAAGAAAGCAAAACTTCAGACGAGTATCCTTTCTGCCAACATGGCAAACAAAAGACTCACGGGTCTATTGAACTATATGCCGGATTCAGTGGACATTACGGTGGGTGAATTCAAAGTGAGAGTCTTTGGTCTTACGACGCCGGATCTTCACTTTCAGTATCCCCTTCGTCCTCTGGGATTCATCCTTCCTCCGCACAATATCGGAATCAAGGTCGCAGAAAAAGCGGCCAGAGATAATATCGATTTCCTGATCGCCCTCACTCACCAGGGAATTGCACGAGACTCAAAACTCATTAAGAAATCCCGCTCGATTGATCTTCTGATCGGTGGCCACGATCACATTCGCCTGGAAGAGCCGAAGTTCGTGAAGAACGCCGTCGGCAGAGAGATTGCCATGCTTCAGGCGGGAGCCCATGCCACCGCCGTCGGTTCACTCATTCTGGATCTACAGAAAAACGGACAGTCGAAGATTATTGATTACCGGATCTATGATGTCACACTCGATATCCCCGAAGACGCGAAGATTAAGAGTTTCGTCGAGGAAGCTTACGTGAACCGTGAAAAATACTTCAAGCGGGACTGGCAGGAAGTGATCGGCTTTTCGGATATCACTCTCAATGGAAACTATAACGGTGTCGATCGTAACCAGAAATCGTGCTGGTCTCAGCATATGGCAAAGCTCACGCGGATCGCGGCCAAATCAGATCTTGGCTTTCAGATAGATAATTTCCAGGGCGAAGAAATTGCTCCGGGGCCCATTCACTATGGTGACATGATCGATAACTTCCCTCACTTCCGGAAATGGGGTGATGAAGGCTGGAGAATTGTAACGGCAAATGTTCCGGGTTTCCTTCTTAAGTGGGCGGTGAAATTCCTGAACTCTCCGGACTCACCTCTTCCGCTTACGATTGACGGCTTCAATGTCCGTGAAGGAAGGAGCCTTGTGAGATTTGATTCTGAGATCCATCAAGATAAGAAAATTTACGTCGGTGAATATCCGATAAAAAATTTCAAGCTGTATAAGATCGCCCTTCCGGGGGAACTCACTTTCGGAATGCTCAAGACTTCTTCGTTTCTCGCGAACCTCGTGTTCCTGAATCACAAAGAAGTGAAGAACGGCTACTACTGGCCGCTCCTGGAAAAATATATCCGGGATAATTCTCCGCTTAAGTGTGACTAAGCGTACTGATCTGTCTGAAGGAGCACGAGGGTACAGGCGTGCTCCACTTCGATTCCGTTTTTCCTCAGTTCTTCTTCCACTTTCGGGCTCTCCGCTCCCGGGTTAAAGATCACTCTCCGGGGCTTCAGTTCCACAAAGTCTTTCATGAATTTTTCCGATATCGCGGCATTCACATAGACCGTGACGGTATCAATTTTCTGACCTGATCGGGCGAGATCACCCAGCGTGGGATAGACCTTCTTCCCCAATACCTCTTTTTCTCGGGGATGAACCGGAATGGGCCTATGGCCATGGCGCTCAAGCATTTGCATTGCTTTATAGGCATAACGGGATGAATCACTCGATGCTCCCAGAACTGCTACAACTTCCATGGCCTCTCCTTCTCAAATAATGCTAAAATGTCTCTCAAATACGAGGGCATTATGGCATTTGTTACCAAGACATTTTACTCCGAGGAAGACCTTATCCGTCACCTCAAGTCGCATCAACCGAGCTTCTATTTCTCATCAAAAACCTCAACTGTTATTCCCTACGATAAGCTCGATTCCCTTCTTCCGTGGAAGGGCGAGGGCGATTTCGCTCTTTGTGATCTTTCAAAACTTCCGGCGCACATGGAACTGAAAGAGAATGGCAATCTCGTTTTAAAAGGCGGAGTCTCCTGGGAGGAAGCGAAGAATTTCCTGAAGTCCAAAGGCAGAAACCTCAAGACTTCACCCACCGAACAGCTGGCCCTCATCACAGCTGGTATTGCCACTTCGTGCACCGGTGAAAGATGTTTTGCCTTCGGAAACATGCGCTCACAGGTAAAGCGCCTCAGATATTTAAACTACAATGGCGAAGTAAAAGAACTCACCCGCGAAGATAATTTCATTTCCCCTTCTTCTTTTCTTAAGCCATATCAATCCGACTTCAACCACTATCGCGATTTCAAGAACGCTCCCTACCCGCGTTTTGAAAAGGCGATCGATCTCATGATCGGAACCGAGGGCCAGCTGGGACTAGTTACCGAAGTGGAAATCGAAACTTCGGAAAACTTCGGTGTAAACTATGTCTTTATGCTTCTTCCGCGCTGGGAAGAAAACGATAAGCCTCACATGGAAATCCACGCGGCAGTTCAGCCTCATCGGGATGCCATCATTTCCTGCGAGCTTCTGGACTCCAATTGCATGGGGTATCTGAAACCCGATGAGCGTCTCGGAAACAATCAGGACGTGATCTTCCTCGAAATCAAGTCCGATGAGTTTGAAGATATCTATGGGAACGTGTTGTGCGCGCTGACACATGTTTCGCCGGATGATGTATTTGAGATCGCCGAAAATAAATTCCACCATGTCCGCGCCGGAGTTCCGCGCGCGATCTTTGAGCACAACTCACAGATGGGTGTGGTGAAAGTCGGGACCGACGTTCAGGTGCGGGGTGAGGATTTCCACAAGCTTATTCAGTTCTACCGGGAAGCTTCGAAGATCGGCATCCCCTACTGCCTCTTCGGCCATTTCGGAGACGCTCACCTTCACTACAATTACCTTCCGACCAAAGACAAAGTGAAAGTCTGCCAGGATAAGCTCCTTGAGCTTTATAACAGAGTCTATGAATGGAAGGGATCGCCTTTTGCGGAACACGGGATTGGTCTTTTAAAACAGGGCTACATCAAGAAATTTCACGGGCCGAATCAGCTGGGATTATTTAAGGATCTTAAGAAAGAACATGATCCACATAATCAGTTCTTCCCGCAGGGATTCATGAACGCCTGATTATCTCATCGCCACGAGACAGACTTCCTGGCGATGACTCGGAAGATATTTCAGGGCATATCTCTCATATCCCAGTGCTGCCACCTGATCGATAAAATCCCAGAGCATTCTGAGATGCTTACTCTCGTTGATCTTAAGTGTGATCACGAGTCCCTGTGGCGACATGAACTCATGCAAGCGAACAACTTCTCTCATGACAATTGTCGGAGGAAGATTCACGTCGCTTACGATCCAGTCGATATCCTGCTTGAAAGTATCTTTGGCAATAAGCTCAAAGGGTAAACGGTAATGACGGAACTTCGGATGCTTTACAATCCTGGGATCCATGTCGGCCGGATCTACTCCATAAACTCTGAGATCATTTTCGAGAAGAAATTGGGAAGCACCACCAGGAGCAGAACCAAGCTCGAGAACAATTTCATCATGATCAAAAGGAAGGTCAAAAGCTTCTGCAGCTTCAGCGATTTTATAGTAGGCCCTTGAGGGAGAATCGGTTTCAAGGATGGAGCTCACTTCACCAGGCGTCTGGAAATGAGTATTCTTGAGAATATACTCACCCACCCAATATTCATCCTCACCAATCATCATGATCAGAGTAGCTTTTTCACCCGGGCGAAATAAAGTCTTCCGCGAGAGTTCTTCCAGATCGGCGGGGATGGTAAGGTAGTTATCTCTTTGCCAGACCCATGCGCGATCAAACTTAAGTTCGGATTTTTTGAATTTCCCGATACACACACCGGATACCCGACAAAAAATCGGGGAGAAATTCACTTCTTTCTCCGCTTTAAAAGTGATGAATCCGGGCCTAGAATAGCTGAACTTGAGTTCGGGATAGCTGACTCTGACTTCTTCCTTCAGAAGGTCTTCTGCTTCGGCGTTTGTCAGGGTGAAATAAAACATTACCAATGAATATCAGAGAAACAGTTTTTAATCTGCAAAAAATTTTCGACGAGATGGCGGGAGCGTTCAGCGCATTTCAGTCGGAAACGAAGCTTGATTGCCTGCCTGGTTGCGGGAAATGTTGTACTACCCCGGATATCGAAAGTTCTGTATTAGAAAGCCTTCCCACTGCGCTTAAGATTTACCGCGCAGGAAAGCTCGATGAATGGATCGCACGGCTGGAAAATGCCGGACCCCGCTGTGCACTCTGGGACGGAAATAGTGGAACCGGTATCGGCAAATGCGTTTCGTATGAAACACGTCCTTCAGTTTGCAGAATGTTCGGAGTCTCGGGAACCTTTGATAAAAATCGCAAGGTCACTTTGTCGGTCTGCCGGGAAATCAGAAATCATTATCCCGCGAGCGTCGAAGAAATTTCACAAGCGAGAACTCCAGACAACACTCCCATGATTTCCCATTGGCACGCCCGGATACAGGCCTTGGGTTCACCGGAGATGATGGCGCATCGTCCCATCAATCAGGCCCTTT
>JAKFFP010000160.1:0-4668 GCA_036675045.1 Bacteriovoracales bacterium
CCTGGGACTCATGATTTTTTTAATGTCATCCAGGGCAGGAACAAAAGCATCAAACACATTCGACTTCACTACCGCCGGGATTCCCCCCCAGAACTTAACCATCTCCGGATAGGAAACCCAGAATGGTGCGAGGAGAACGACTTCATCACCGGGATCAATTATCGCTCCGAGAGCATTGTAAATGGAATGCTTGGATCCGTTGGAGAGAACGCAGTCCCAGGCATTTTCAAAAAGCTCCTGAGGAAGATGGCGTGTCTCATAAAAATGCTTCAAAAGTTTTTTCCTGAGCCCGGGAAAGCCCGCCGAGGGACAGTATTGATACGACTTCAGAAAGTTCAATTGATGATGGATTTTTTCTACGAATTCCGGAAGGGGCTTGATCGGAAGCTGGCCACCAGAAAGGTTGTAAATCACCTTCCCCTCTTCCGTCAGAGAGATGGCTTTCTCATTGAGCTTCATGGTGATGGAATCGGGAATACCGATGACACGTGAACTTAAATGCATAAAAGATCCTGTTACTTTTTGAGTTTCTTCAGCTCTTCCTGGACCAGCGGAGGAACGAACGATGTAATGTCACCATCGTGGATGAAAACTTCCTTCACCAGGGAACTTGAAATGTAATAGAGCTTCTCACTGGTCATGAGAAAGACAGTATCGCAATCCGGGTTGATCTTGCGGTTCATCGAAGCCATCTGGAATTCAATTTCAAAGTCGCCGGTGGGACGAAGGCCCCGGACGATCGAGCCGATCTTGTTCTGGCGGGCGTATTCAACAATGAGTCCGGTCCAGGACTCCACCTTAATCTTGGGTTCATGCGCGAAGAGCTTTTTTAAAACCTTCACTCTTTGCTCAGTCCCCATAAAAGGAGTCTTGGTCGGCGAGACAGCGACCACCACAATGAGCTCATCGAAGATCTTCAGCGCGCGCTGAACGATATCCAGATGCCCGTTGGTAAAGGGGTCGAAGGTCCCGGCATAGAGCGCACGTTTTTTATCCATGGATTGATTTTATAACAGTTTCCCGACAACTACAAAGTGATCACCCTGTTCCACTACCTTAATAATTGAATGGAATGCTTGGGTTATTTTTTCCCGCTCAGGTCCTTTCAGGCGATCGGCTTCAACCCATACCTCGCCCTGATATCCCTTTTCCCTGAGAATGGTGAGGGCCGCCACGTAGAGCGAGTGATCTTCGTAAGGAGGATCAAAGAAGATGATAGTGTCTTCTCCGAAATATGAGATCTCTCTTTCGATAAATTTTTTCACGTCGGCGTTTGAAATCTGAATCGTTTTCTCATCGAACTTGAAGGCCCTCACAAGATCTTCGCGATTTTTTTTCATCGTGATGTTGGCACTCTTATCAGTGTCGACGAGAACTATTTTGTCCGCCCCCCGTGAGAGAGCTTCGTAGCCCATGGCCCCGGAACCAGCACAGAGATCAATAAAAGTGTAACCCCCAAGATCCTGGCGCCAGTCAAAAAGTTTTCGTTTGATCATGACAGATGTGGGACGAGTTGTTTCAGAACGCGGAAGAGCAAGAGGAAATCCCCTTGCCACTCCACCGAGTATTTTAACTGACATTTTTTAGGCTGCTTTTTTGTCGGCGACCGGAACTTTGAAAGTCATTCCACCGTCGAGAACGATCGTAAGGCCCTCTTCAGTGACCTGAAGACAAACAAACTTACCGCCAATCTCAAACTCGAGATCCAGATTGAGATCACCCTGAACTTTAAAGCTCATGGCAGTAGGAGACTTTGCTACAAATGATTCTTCTTTAACTCGTTTCATGGGAATGGCCTTTCCTTCGGGAAGTTCAGAGAGCTCATGCAGTACCGGCGAAGCCTTGTCTGTGACTGTCTCGTCTTTAAAGTCTTCCTCTAAGGCTTCAATTTCTTTCATGATGTCGGATAGTTCCTGATCATTGAAGCTTTTATCCATAAACGTACTCCCATTCAACGCAAATTATTTAGTGAGTTCTCACTATATCGTGTCGGAACAAAGTCGAAGAAGGTTTAGAAATTAAGTCTCGCGAGTGACATTTCCCATGACAAAATTGCCTGAATAAGTCAGAATAACCACTCTCAAAAACGTGTTATTTCAATACTTTTGCTTTACCGGTTGGTTCTGGAGAGATTCTTTGACGAAAAAAACTTTTGAAGCGATGAACTGGTTTCAGAAGGACCCTCAGTCCGATGCAGATCCTCTCGTTCAAAAATCCTCCGAGCTTAGTAGCTGTCCGGTCCGAACCCGCTTCCCCACTTTCATGCATCAGGCACCGAAACCACAAACTTTCGGTGTCGAAATCAGTGATCGTTTCTCGCCGATCAATTGCTTCACCCCCGGCTGGAAGGGAGAATCACTTTCATCCAGAAATGTCCTGAAGTTTGAAAGGCTCCTTTCGGAAGTCCAGGCCGACATCATGAACGAGCTTGTCTCAAACCGGGACTTTCCCCGTTCGATCAAAATGTCATTTTATAACGAGTTTCTCTCCTATGCGGAGAGCTCCGGCCTTCACTTCGACAAAATGGATGATATCGGAAAATTCTGGTCATTTATCACTCCCGAGAAGCTCGAAGAAGAAACCGCTCTCCGGGACTTCGTCTCAACGTATACCGGAAGAGTGGCGACCATCACTTTCCTGAAGCTGAGATTCATATCCTCTCTGCTGGATCAGTGTGGACTGGAGCTTACGGATAAGGCCCTCCTCTATCCCACGGGCTTTCTTTCCCAGATTTTCAAAAAAGGTTCTCACTCGGAACTTAAATCGCGCGCACTCGAGAGCAATCTTTACAGCTGGTACCGTCCATCCGAGTCGATGAAAGAGCAGATGAAGGAACTCCTGATCGTTTCGCGGGATCTCTCAATTACCGAGATCATAAAAAACGTCTCCAGAAAAACTCAGGTCTCTCAGGATCAGGCGAGAGTTTACTCTCACGCCCTTTCGCATCTTTCCTTTGGGCTTTTCATGAATTCTCTTCAGATCAACTTCCCTTACTGGGTGGAAGCGGTCGAAGGGAAAAATCTCCCGAATACAAGTCCCGAGCAGGAATCTATTATCAGCTGCAAGTACTTCGGTGATTATCTTGAGTCTCTTGCCCTTTCTCACTGGCTGGCCCAGGAGAACAATGCTCATTTCCGCTGGGACGAAATGCTTTGTCCTGATTTTAAAGGAAGAGAATATCTTTCCGGAACTTTCACGAAGATCTGTAACGAGCTTCAGTTTCTCACTTTCCTCGTGAACAAGGCCCACAATCAGGGGGAGAAACCCATTGATTACATCTGCCGGATCATGGGCAGCCATTACCGGAACAGAAAGGGCACTCAGAAAGATCAATTCTTCCTCGATGATAGTAATCCGTTCTATACCTCAACCTATGACCGCGTAGTCCTCAATCTTTGTCAGTTTCCTAAGAACAATCCTCAGCACTTCCTCATGGCGAAAATCCAGGAGCAGGTTGAGTTCTTAAAACCGAATGGCTACATGTTTGTTCTCTCCTCGAAGAAACTCTTTGTCCCCTCGCTGAGAGAAAGACTTGAGCCAATCCTGAAAGAAATTAAGACCGAAGCGATTTTTGACCTGGAAAACGTAAAAGGCAAAGGCGAGCTCGGTTCATATATTTACGTTTTCAGAAAGACCCGCGAGCACGTTGGCGAGCGCCAGATCTGCTCCTATTTCCGCATTTCCGCGGATCTTGAAAGCATGAGAGACCTCGCGCCTCTGACTGAGCACCTGCGCTCATTCTATCTTTCGCATCTTTCGGAAGTGCCGCCGATGGCACAGCTCGATTTCCCGGATTCCTTCCGCATGGAGTTCTTCCAGGAAGCCGTTGTGAACGGAATGCTCATTCACTCCACGAATGAAGATTCATCCCGGATCACTCACCCGGCCTATTTTAAGGGTCTTCTCGATAATTGCGTTCCGCTTGATACCTTGTTTGATATTCGTGTCCTCGATCTGAACGAAAAATCCTCACGCGACAATTCCCTGAATCTCGGGCTGGAGAAAGATCTCGCCTATTTCCTGGTGGTTGATTTCCGCAGAGGAAACGTGAATCTTGAGCTTCATCCGATGTCGACACTGCGATCAATCTACTCCGAGTACGGTCAGACTCTCTGTTCATATTTTCAGCTGCAACCTAAGATCCCGGGTCTCAATCCCAATATCCTGAGAAATTATTTCTCAACGGTCGTGGGACAACAGGTGGCGCACCTCACTTTCTCCGGCGGACACTCTCTGGTGAAAGGCTCACTGGCGAAATACTTCATACCGAAGTTTCTGACCCAAACGGAATCTCTTCCTCAACACCTTGAAACGGGCTTTGCCGTTCTGGAATTAAGTGAGGAAAAGCTTCTCGAGACGACGCCATCCAATCTCGTCCGCTCTTATAAGCATATCGATCAGATCACGCGTGATCTTTTTCCCCGTTACGCCTGCGAGATCCTTTCCCGTCTTTCTTCTTTTGAGAGCCGCCTGCAAAATCTCGTCTGGAAAATGGACGATGGCCGGATGGGACCGAAGATCAGCTGGGCCAATCCTGTTATCCAGGCGCAGCTTCTGCAAAAACCTACCCGCGGACTCATGCCGGATAACGAAGATGTTTATCTGGAGTTTGTGGAAGGTACTTCACCATCTGACCTGCACCTTCCACTCTCCGAGGCACAGGCGCGT
>JAKFFP010000346.1:0-24940 GCA_036675045.1 Bacteriovoracales bacterium
ATCGCGACAACTGATCCGCGCATGGTAAAAGAGGCCCGGATCATCAATGAACTCTCCTATCAGGAAGCGGCCGAGATGGCGCAATATGGAGCAAAAGTCCTTCATCCGGCCACCATCGCCCCGGCCGTCCGTCGCGGTATTCCGGTTTTCGTCGGTTCTACCTTCGAAAAAGATCTTCCCGGAACATGGATCCGCGCGACCGTTGAAAAAAGACCAGCCGTTCGTGCGATCACTCAGCGGAAGGCGCAGGCGCTTCTTACGATCACGACTCCTTCCATGTATGGAACCTACGGTTTCATGTCCGAGATCTTCGGAGTCTTTGGTCGCCACCGCGTTTCTGTTGATTGTGTGACCACTTCAGAAATTGCGATCGCAGTAACTGTTGAAAAAGCAACATTGGAAAATGAACGTTTTATCAAGGATCTTGAAAGTGTCGGAAAACTTCACATCGAATCTGGTCATTCTCTTATTTCTCTTATTGGTAACGAGCTCACTAACCGCTCTGCTCTGGCGAAGACCATCTTCTCGGAACTCGCGGATGTAAATGTCCGGATGATGAGTCTTGGGGCCTCTCCGTATAACTTCAATTTCCTGGTGAAAGAAGATGTGGCGGCCAACTGTGTCCAGAAGCTTCATAAAGCTCTGATCGAGAACGCGTAATGAAACTCGCTCTCATCGGAAAAGGAAAAACCGGCGGCAAGGTTCTAGAGCTCGTTAATAGCGATATCGAAGTAACTATTTTCGACCGTAGTAATCACCCGACTTACGAAAAGCTCGTCGGAAGTGATGTCATTCTTTCTTTCCTCCCGGGAGATGCTTTCGTTGAACTCATTCCGGTTCTTCTGGAAACTAAAAAGCCCGTTGTCACTGGATCAACCGGATTCAAATGGCCGGATAATTTTGAGAAAACTCTCCGTGAAAAGAATCTCACGTGGATTTATGCCACGAATTTTTCTCTCGGAGTGGTCGTTCTGAAACAGTTGATTGAGCGACTGAATAAAGTGAGTCACCTCTTTTCCGAAAAAACTCTCTCAATTCATGAAGTTCATCATACTAAAAAGCTCGATGCCCCATCAGGCACGGCTCTCTCGATGAAAGAGTGGCTCATGGGTGACTGTGAAGTCACTTCGGCCCGGGAAGGAGATGTTGTGGGTCTTCATACCCTGACACTTGAAACTCCTTCTGAAATTATCCGCCTTGAGCATGAAGCAAAAAATCGCACCCTTTTCGCAGAAGGCGCATTGTGGGCATCAAAAATGATCACGAAAGTTGAACCGGGATTACATTCATTTCAGAAAGTGGTTGAAAACCATCTTTCTCTATAAAGGATTACTCTATGAGCATGAAATCTTACTCTCTCTGGACTGCTGTCATCACACCGATGATGGATAATGGTTCTGTTGATTTTGAATCACTCACAAAAGTCTGCCGCCAGCAGATGGAAGCAAAGAATGGCCTTCTTATTCTTGGCTCAACAGCCGAAGCACTCAATCTTTCACTTGAAGTCAGAAAAAAAATCATTGAACACGTCCTCTCTCTTGCTCCAACTACACCAGTAATGGTTGGTATCGGAGGAAATCTCATTGAAGAGCAGCTCGAGTGGATCAAATACCTCGAGACTCTGAAAATTGATTCTTACCTTCTTGTTACTCCTCATTACGCGAAACCAGGTCCAAAAGGTCAGTATGAGTGGTTCAAGACTCTGATGGACGCTTCAACTCGTCCTTGTATGCTTTACAATGTTCCGGGAAGAACTGGTGTAGCGATGTCGACAGAAGCTGTTGAGCGCCTCCGCACTCACAAGAATTTCTGGGCGATCAAGGAAGCATCAGGATCAGTTGATAAGATGAAGGAGTATCTCAAGGCTTCCGGTAACGGAGCTGTCTTCTGCGGAGACGATGGTCTTCTTCCGGAATTCACTGCTGCCGGAGCTTGCGGACTTGTTTCTGTAGCTTCGAACTCATGGCCGAGAGAAACAAATCTTTACGTTGAACAATGTCTCAATAAATCATTTGATGCCAAGGAACTCTGGACGAAAGCAGCGAACTCACTTTTTGTCTGCTCAAATCCTGTACCGGTAAAACGTCTCATGTTTGAGGTTGGAACAATCCGCTCACCAAAAATGGCGGCACCTCTTACTCATGAAGACATGATCTCAACAGCACCTGTGATGGAAGCAAATGAAGCTGTTCATCGCTGGTATAACTCTCAGAAAAAGGCTTAATCATGAACTGGCAGGAAACACTCGATCTCCTTGAAAAAGGTATGGTCCGCTCAGCTTCCAAAATTGACGGGAAGTGGGTAGCAAATACTGAAGTTAAGCAGGCGATCCTTGCTGCGTTCAAAGCAGGCGAGCTCGCTCAGTTCCCGAATGGATTCGTGGACAAACACAATCTTCCGGCACGCGAGTTTACTCCTGCTGACAAAATCAGAATGGTCCCCGGCGGATCTTCGGTTCGTCGCGGGGCCTTCGTTTCCCAGGGTGTAATCATCATGCCTCCGGCGTATATCAACGTTGGTGCTTATGTTGACTCAGGAACGATGGTTGATTCTCACGCACTCGTTGGTTCATGTGCTCAGATCGGAAAAAACGTTCACCTCTCAGCAGGTGTTCAGATCGGCGGCGTTCTTGAGCCAGTCGGACAGACTCCGGTGGTGATCGAAGACAATGCTTTCATCGGTGCCGGAGCCGTGATCGTTGAAGGGGTCCAGGTTTCTGAAGGCGCCGTGATTGCTCCGGGAGTCGTTCTCTCGAGATCCATCCCGGTCTACGATTGCGTGAAAGAACGGGTTCTTGAGATCGGCGAGCCGATTCCTCCTTACGCGGTTGTGGTCACTGGCTCACGTCCGGTTTCCGCAAACCTCAAGTGGGCTGGCACGCAGGGACTCACTCTCCGTTGTGCCATGATCATCAAGTACAAAGATGCAAAAACTTCAGCGGCGCTGGAACTTGAATCTTGCCTGAGATGATCCCTTCACTTCTCGAGCGATTTGATTCTTCATTTTATTTTTACGACCTGGATGCGTTTGAACGACACATTCAGGGCATAAAAAGTGTTCTCCATCCGGACGTGAAAGTCTGGTACGCATGCAAGGCCAATCCCCTTTCAAAGATTCTTTCTCTTTTCCATGACAATGGTTTTGGTGTCGACGTCGCAAGTCTCGGCGAGCTTCATCAGGCAAAGTCCGCGGGGGTAAAAAAACTCATCGCTACCGGTCCGGCGAAAACTCCCCGGTATCTCCGCACCTTGATGGAGTCCGGAGTTTCTACCATCGTCATTGAAAGCATTCAGCAATTGAAAGACTTAAATGAAGTCGCGAGCTCACTCGGACGAAAACAAGATGTCCTGATTCGCGTCCAGCTCGACTGGTCGAGTTCACTTAAAAGTGTGCTCGGGGGTTCTGCGATTACCCCTTTCGGTTTACATCCGGAGGACTGGGAAGGAATTAACTTTTCGGAATATGCGAACCTTTCTGTTTTAGGGGTTCACTGTTTTCAATGGGGAAATATTCTTGAGCTCTCGTCCCTGCAGAATATCTGGGATGAAACCATTTCCCGCTGCGTGAACTTCGCCAAGAAGATGAAAATTGACCTTCAGGTTTTGGATCTCGGCGGAGGACTCGGGATTTCTTATACCGATGATCGTTCCCTCTCCTTCTCCCATGTGCATGAGCTCCTTCTGAGCTTTAAGGAAAAATATCAGCTGAAAGAAATCTGGCTTGAGCTGGGAAGATTTTCCATCGCCGAATTTGGTTCTTACTATACACGAGTTGTTGACGTGAAAGATGTGCGCGGAAAAAAAATCGTCGTGACTGAAGGCGGGATTAATCACCTCGCCCGCCCGGCGCTGGTGAATGAATCTTTTCCGGTGATCGCATTGAGAAAGGGCGAATCCACTCTTTATTCTCTCCACGGACCCCTTTGCACGGCCCTGGATTACCTGGGTGATCATCACTTGCCGAAAGACCTTAAGACCGGAGAATGGCTGTGCTTTCGAAAGACAGGGGCCTATGGATTTACTGAATCCATGCCTTATTTTCTTTGTCACGAGCTCTGCGGAGAGGTCTATCAATACCAGGGTGAGATTCATTCGCTCCGGGAAACGACACCTGCTTCTTTCTGGATGAAATAAAGATCCGGTGTTAAGCTTTTTACATGAAAATACTTTTTATCCTTCTTGCGTTCGTGAGCAATGCCTTCGCGTACGAGTGCTCGATTCAGACTGAGTTCTACAGAAGTCTTCCGGTTTTTCTGGGCACTACCGGCACCATGGAAATATCCACAGAAAGAATTCTGGTTCTCACCAACAGAGGATCGGGTGTCGCCACGGAAACAAAGGGAAATGTCGTCCGTTATTTTTATCCGGCCGAAAGGATTGAAACTCACATTCTCAAAACAAAATTAAGTAACGGTGACATTGTCCTGACAACGGCCCCGAAGTATTTTAACTGTAATGTTCGTCATGCGGTCCTTCGTCAGAATAAGATCCTATCGCTTTCCTATTGCTCAGTAGACGGTTGCCGCCACATCACCCCTGAAGTCTGCGAAGTTCTCACAAAATCCTTCACTGAAGACAAGCTCAGAACAGGCCGGAACGCGCTGGCAACGATCTACGAAACCGAAGCACAGATTAAGGCGATGACCAAAAGTCTTCATGCGGAAAACTCTCTTCTGATGCGGGACTATCATAAGCTTTCCGGCCATTCTCCCAGAATCCTGGGGGTCAGTATGGCGGATTATGAGACCGAGGAAGGAACTTCGGCCACGTTCGCTCTTCTTAAGATTGGAAGTCTTCTGACTTCGGAAACTGAGTATTGCCGGAGATTTAAGAAGGAGTCTTCTTTCTGGAAAGAAGACCTGCGGCCCTCAAAATTTCTCAAGACCGTAAAACCATAACCGACACAACCTCTCAGGTAGGAACCTCTTACCCACCGATCGAATGCTTTTTTCCCTGTGATATCATCAAAAGATGAAGATCTTAATTCTCCTATTTTTCATTTCAAATTCCTGGGCACAGAACGGCCGATACATGGCCTACCTTGGTGGTAGCGGCGATCCTGCCGGAGACACCACGATCTTTGATTATAAGATCCGTCCGCTGGCCTCATTCATCCGCTCAGCCGAAAGACATGCGCCGATGAATGTGAATGTGGCCTTTAACGGCGGACATCAGGTAACAGAATCACTTCTCAGGGAAAACTTTCAGGGACGTTCCATCCGGGAGTTTAACCGTTCCTCCTATGAAGGAATCATTGCGGAGTATGAAAGGAAAATTAACTCCGGAACTATCAGAAGTGGTGATCAGATCATGCTGATGATCGATAGCCATGGATCAGAACCGCAACCGAACGCCAAAACTCATAACATTGCCGCCGGCCGCGAGCAGGTTTCAAGTCTTCTCAGGTTCTCGGGAAATTCCGTCTCGCTTGATCGTCTTGAATCTCTCACCCGACTGGCAGAAGCTAAGGGCGTAAAACTCGCGATCCTTGATTTCAGTTGTCACTCCGGCGCCACGATTCCACTGGGAAATTCAAAAACCTGTGTGATCACTGCTTCCGGGCCGCAGTCATTTGCCTATGGCGGAGCCTCATCTTCCACGTTTTCTAACTCTTTTGTGAATAAGCTCCTGTCGGGAAGAAATCTCGAGGACATTTATCTCATGGCCCGGGCGAACACGACTGACATGAGTTTTCCCATGATCTCAACCAATGAGGGGAAACTGGTCCAGGATCTTCTCTATCCAAAACTCATGAAATACTTAAATGCTCACGAACTTACGAGTGATAAGTTCGCGCCGGAGATTGAAAAATCTGTGGCCACCAATAGCTGTGAGGCCGAGCCTCAGGAAGTGGAAGAATTATTAAAACTCTCCCGCGAGCTGGAGCAAAGCCAGGAGGGTGTAAACCTGAGCGGATTCCGGACCGCGCTCACTGAGTATGCTGAATACCGTCGTACCATCCAGATGAGACTCAAATCCGGAACGGGTGAAACGGTCTCAATCTGCGGAACTAACCAATGCACCGACGTCAGGATCAGTGAGCTTCTCACCATGAATCCGGATCAGATGATTACTCAGTATCAATCGGAACTCTCCCGCGCCTGGAATCCCACATCGAAAGAACGGCTCCGGAATCTTCTGGTTTATCATCAGAATGCCAAACGCCTCCGTGACGATTATCTGAGAAGGAATCCTCAGGGTGGAAAATTTCAGGAGCTCCTGAAGACTTTCCCCGAGATGACCGGAAGAACCATGGCCATGGCACGGAACGTGGCAATTGAATCACGGAAATTGTATTCAAGCCTCTACCTCACCGGTCAGAGTAATCCTTGCCGGGACTTCGTACTATGAGGTTAATGTTCTTACTTCTTTTTCTGAGTTTCGAAAGCTTCGCAGCTGGATGCCATTTGTTTCAGTTAAAGGGTCTGGTGGAAGACAACAATGGTCTTCGGATAAAAATTCACGAAGGCACGAACTCAGAAAAGTTTTTTGTATTTCCCAAGGAGCTGGAACTCAGGATGGCGGCTTACCTGAAACGCCACGTGCAGGGAAATTTCATCCTGAAAACGAAAGAACCTGTTTCCGGCGCTGAAATAGTCGGTATCGAGAAAACTGAACTCGCCGTCCCCGATCCGCTCTTTCATCACCAGGAAATAAGCTATCTTAAGTCAGTTCCCTGCCCATTGAATAATAAGAAGAAAAAATCATGAAAAACAATTTAAACGCTTTTCTTATTCTCCTTAATCTTTCCACTCCGGCATTTGCAGCAAAGTATGTGGGTTATATCGGAGGAAGCGGAGACCCCGCAGGAGCGACGACGATCTTTGACGCCAAAATCCCGGCCATTGGGAATTACATCACTGCTTCTTCATCACAGGTGAATGTGGCCTTTGACGGCGGGCACGCTCAAACAGAAAACACATTACGGACAAGTTTCCCCGGCCAGGCGGTGAGTGATTTTACCAGAGAAAGCTATGAGACATTGATCACCAGATACGAGAACGATATCAGAAACGGGACTATTAAATCCGGCGATCAGCTCCTCATGATCATTGATTCTCACGGAGCCGAGAGAAATGACGTCGCACAAACTCACTCTATCTCCTCGGGACGCGGGGCCGCCACTGACCTCAATCATCTGGATGGGAGTGAAACCGTTACCCTTGATCGACTGACCAGCCTCACCCGCCTTGCTGAAGAAAAAGGCATCCGACTCGGAATTATGGATATGAGCTGCCACTCCGGCGCTTCACTACCACTTGCGAACTCCCGGACCTGTGTCATCACCGCCAGTGGCCCGCAGTCATATGCTTACGGTGGAGATGACAGAAGAATCTTCAGTACCCGCATGATAGACAACATGAGACCAGGCAGAAATCTCGAGGAAGTTTTTCTTGAATCCCGCGCAGCTGCCACTGACGTCGGCTTTCCGATGATCTCGAGTCCGGAAGGTATCTCCGCCCAGGATCAGCTTTACCCTCTTCTTCGCAGATACATTAACTATTCTGATCCCAAGGCCACCAAGTTTAACCAGGAGATCGAACAATCGGTTGCTACCCAATCGTGCTTACAGGAAGACTCGGAACTGCAAAGGATTTTCGAACTTTCTACCACTGTCGAATCTGTAACCGAGGGAATTTCGTTTGCTGATTTCCGGGCGGCCTTAACTGACTATCAGAATTACCGCAGAACCGTTCAGGCCGAGCTCGACCGGATGGGTGTGGCCCATTTGAATGAAAAAAGACGCATGTGCGGAATTCCGGGACTCGGGTGCATGGAGCTTGATGTCCGCGGTATCATGTCCATGGATGTGGACGCGAGGATGGGAGATAACCAGCGGGGCCTCGCTGGGGCCACCAGCACAGCCGACAGAACTAAGTTCCAGCAGTGGATCACTTACTTCCAGAACATCAAGGCCGTAAAAGAAGAACTGATACGGACTTATCCGGGCATCGAGCGCTATTCATCTTATTTGCGCGAAAATGCCGAAATGAGAACGCGGACGCTCGAACTTTCAAACAGAGTGGCGGCCGAATCACGCAAAGTTTATTCGGCCCTTTATCAGAGAACTGAATCGACTTCCAACCCCTGCCGGGATTTTGTCCTATGAAATGGGTTACTTTGGCCCTTCTTTCCATGAACGTTTACGCCGCCGATTGCTATCTCTATCAGCTTCAGGGTGACGTGGTTCAGGATAGGACCGTCCGCCTGACGGTGAATAAGGGAACGAATTCGCAAAGAGTATTTGTTTTCTCACCCGAGATAGAATTTGCCATGGGACCATATATCCAACGGACCGTGAAAGGGAATTTTGTGACGAAAGATCTCGAGATTCTGAAAATTGAGGAAGTGAACCTTACTGTGCCAGATCCTCTCTACCATCATCGGGAAATGGTCAGGGTAAAATCCGTGCCGTGTCCGAAACCAAAAAAGAAGACATAAAAAAGGGGCCCTGAGGCCCCTTCGTTTTTTTAAAAATTACTCAGTGATTGAAAGTGAGTAGCTCCATCTGTCGAGTCTTCCGCCTGAGCAAGAAGCGCGCTTAGAAAGAACTTTTACACCCGGGAACATCGGAATAGCAGCATCAAAAAATTCTGTATTGAGGTGACAAGACTCTGAACCTCTCAGAGTGAGTTCTCTTGTAGTTCCGTTCTCGCCTGGAACAGCAACGTCAAATGTTGCTGTTACGTGAGCTGGCATTGACCAACCCATTTCAAGTCCACCAGTGCAACGAACGCTGACGTTCTGAGCGCCCATAGCTTCGAGGTGAGATTCAACAGTCGATTCAACAGACTGGCAGTTGTAGTAAGTAACAGTTCCACCGTTATGAGTGCGTGGGCTCCAGTTCATTTTTCTAGAAACGTACTCGGAAGCAAACGCTGAACTAACAGCAAAGAGAACAGCAATCACAGTCATGAATTTCATAAATCCTCCTAAGGATATAGATACTGTAGTTCTACCCTGACAAAACCCATCAGCCAACGTGCTAAATGAGTGAATTCCTTAAAAAATTTTGAAGGGGAATCGGGGTCAAAATGGCACTGAATGATGGTTTTCTGACAGTGGATTTGATGCGAAGGAAATAAAAAAGGGGACCTGCACGTCCCCTTCTTTGGCTTCGATTAAGGCCAGAAATCCTTCTCTGGGCTATCTATCTTCCTTGATTTCCTAATTGTTGCTTAGATAAATCTTAAGGTTTGAATCATGAAAAGAGAAACGCGGAATGTCTTACAAATGCTTGCTGTGCGGAGGTCTAAGTTCCGGGGAAAAGAAGAAAACTTACATTGGCCTGCAAAGAATGAAAAAACCAGGGCCCAGGGGCCCTGGTGGTTGGGAGGAAATCAGGATTTTTTACCAAGAACTTCCGCGCGCAGATCCTTTCTCAGGATTTTGCCGACATTTGTCTTAGGAAGCTCTTTTCTGAACTCAATTGATTTTGGAACCTTGTAACTGGTGAGATGCTCGCGGCAGAATTTCATGAGCTCATCCTGCGTGAGCGTATCATCTTTTTTCACCACGAAAATTTTCACAACTTCGCCGGATTTTTCATCCGGAATACCGATCGCCGCAGCTTCCAGAACTTTTTCGTGACTGCAGATCACATCTTCGAGTTCGTTCGGATAAACGTTGAACCCGGATACCAGGATCATATCCTTTTTACGATCCACGATTTTCACGAAACCTTCCTCAGTCATGAAACCAAGGTCGCCGGTTTTGAAAAACCCGTCAGGAGTCATAACCTTATCGGTTTCTTCCTGGCGCTTCCAGTATCCAGCCATCACCTGAGGGCCACGGATACAGATCTCTCCGATTTCACCCAGAGGAATCGTCTTCGAGTTATCATCTTTGATTTCCACTTCCGTCGAAGGAATCGGAAGACCGATGAATCCGTTGTAATCCTTCAGCGTCATGGGATTAATACATGCCGCTGGTGAAGTCTCGGTCAGACCATAGGCCTCGATCAGAGGGACACCTGTCACCTGCTTCCATCTTTCCGCTACGACTTTCTGAACGGCCATACCGCCACCCAGAGTAAGCTTCAAAGATGAGAAGTCGAGATTCTTAAATTCCGGATTATTGAGAAGACCATTAAAGAGCGTATTCACACCGGTAATTGCGGTAAATTTCCACTTCGAGAGTTCCTTCACGAAGCCCGGCATATCGCGCGGGTTAGTGATAAGGACGTTGAGCCCTCCGATGTAACCGTAAAAGAGACAATTCGCTGTAAGTGAGAAGATGTGATAAAGCGGAAGCGGAGTGATCATGATCTCCTTGCCTTCCGTTACAAAATTCCTGATCCACCCTCCCGCCTGGAAAATATTGCTGACAATATTCCGGTGAGTGAGCATCGCCCCTTTCGCCACACCAGTTGTTCCGCCGGTGTACTGAAGGAACGCGATATCTTCAAGTTTGATATCAGGACGACGGTAAGAACTGGCATTCCCTTTCGCTACACAATCAACAAATGATGTAGCTGAGGGAAGGCTGAAAGCGGGAATCATTTTCTTCACATGTCTGATGACAAAATTCACGATGTAGTTTTTCGGGAACTTCAGCATGTCGCCGATTTCCGTCACCATGACGTGCTTAAGCTCAGTCTTAGAGAGAATTTTTTCGAGAATATTGGCGGAATTCGCAAAGATCACGATCGCTTTTGCACCTGAATCCTTCATCTGATGCTCAAGCTCGCGGGCGGTATAAAGCGGATTCACGTTCACCACCGTAAGTCCGGCGCGCAGGATTCCGTAGAGGGCCACCGGATACTGAAGAATATTCGGCATCATCAGGGCCACGCGATCACCCTTCTCGAGCTTCAGTTCATTCAGCAGGTAGCTTGCGAATTTGAGGGAGAGATTATCCAGCTCAGCGTAAGAGATTGTTGTTCCCATACAGTGATAGGCAGGGCGATCACGGAATTTCTTCAGGGATGTTTCAATAACATCCATGAGTGAATTGTACTGATTTGTATTAATCTCAGTAGGAACCCCGGCATCGTAGGACTTGTGCCAAATCTTCGTCATGAACTTCTCCCCTTAAGGAATTATTTGCTTTTAAGGCATCTGGTTTTGAATTTTCTGAACAATAAGATCAAAAGTCTTGTAGAGATCGTCAGCGTGCGCCTTTGCAAAATATTTTTCATGGCCGGCATTCACTGTTACTTCGGAACAGTGATCAACGCCTTCGCGCCAACAAGTCCAATGAACATTTGCATTCTGGCCAAACCACTTTGAGAACTTTTCAGACTTCTCACGAATAAGAGAATCGAGAGCAGGCGTATGGTCCATGTGGCGGAAAGTTATGTTCAATTGCATAGAAGTCTCCTTGTTGAGCTTCTATTATAAATTCGCTGAGTCGATGACTAAGAGTAGCAACATCTCTACGATGTTAAATTATTCTCAAGGAACCTGAGCGCTTTTGTTTTGTAAGACCATTCTGACCGATGCCGGAAGAACTTCCCCCGGAATCTCCATGAAATGGCGATGAGGAATGAAACTGTACTGAGCGTAGTAGAAAAAAGAGACGATTTTGAGCTGAGTATTGTTGATTTCCGCTTCGAGATCAAGAGAGTCAAGTATTCTCCGAACCGGCGTCCATTTTCCGAACATCTGCCACAGGACATACCTTTCATCAAACATGAAACCATCCGGGATAAAAAGTTTTTTCCGGTGAACCATGGTTTCCGAAACTAAGATTCCCCGCTCATTCAGATGATCGGCGACAAGCCCATAAAAAGATGACCGATCAGGATCTTCTGTCAGGCAATGAAGAAGGTGCGAATCCACAATGAGATCGTATTTCTGAGGGAAATTCAAATCCGGATGAGTAACATCACCCGTGACAGTTTTCACTTCCAGGCCTTCCAGAGAAAACAAACCTTCGGCCTGTGCGAGGGCGGTGGGCGAAAAATCCAACAGTGTGACATCAGCACCCAGCCGGGCAAGATGAATCCCCACTCCTCCCCTGCCGGATCCCAGTTCCAGAACCTTCAGACCTTTCCAGTCAACATTGGGCAGAAAACGATTTTTTTGTTCCGTCACAAAATTGGTGAGAACTTTGGCGGCCGTGATTTCTTCACTCAGTAAATCATGCGGAGAGCGTGCTTTCTCTTCGCGATAAGAGTCTTCGTAATATCCTTGAAGGGTCATAATAAGATTTTATGACCCTTCCGGAACGATTTCAATGAATGATTTTTAAACTGCCCCATTTAGATGGGTTTAAGCTAAGAATGGAAACAGATTCATTTCTTACATCACGTAAGTATTTTTTTTAATCCGGTGATTAAATCGCCAGTAGAATCAAATAGTTTTTCTTCTTCATGATGATCGCATTTTTGCAATGCCAGAATCATTATGATCAAACCCTGCCCAAATCCTTACTGTCCTTCTTTTGGCACAAAGGAATTCATTAAAAAAGATGGCTTTTTTTATCGTCGTTCCGAAGCACGATTTATCCGTCGTTTTAAATGTAAATGTTGTGAAAAAAAGTTTTCACATGCGACGGGGACAGAAGAATCCGTCAGAAGAAAAGAAGGGTGAACAAGGAACTTCGCGAATTGCTAAGTTCAGGTGTTTCCATGCGCCGGGCGGCCAGGCACCTTCGGATCCACAGGACGACGGTTGAACGGAAATTCAAATACCTCGCGAGAAAGGCGCGAAAATCGAACAGAAACTTTCTGGAAACTCGAAAAGATAAAGTTCAGCATCTCCAGTTTGATGATCTCATCACAATTGAGCACACAAAACTGAAGCCACTTACTGTCTCAATTGCGGTCGACGCCAGGACGCGACATATTCTTGGAGCGAAAGTCGCCCGTATAGGAGCATTTGGACATCTCGCCGAATTGTCCCGAAAGAAATATGGGAAACGATCAAACCGCCACTCACAGGCACTCACCGCACTTTTCCAGGCGATAGCACCTACTATCTCGTCTACAGCCTTAATCGAATCAGATGAACATAAAAGGTACGCCGAATTCGTCGAACGATATTTACCACATCGGGTTTTCAAGCAATATAAAGGAGGCCGAGGTTGCATCGCTGGTCAGGGAGAATTGAAAAAACTTGCAAATGACCCGCTTTTTATCCTGAACCACACGTGCGCTATGCTGAGGGCGAACATTAATCGGCTGATACGTAAAACCTGGTGCACGACGAAGCGCCCCGGGAGACTTCAGATGCATCTGGAAATTTTCATTGATTACTATAACAAAGATTATTTGACTGGATAGCCCCACACAAGTGGGGCAGTTTGGAATATTTTAAGGAACGACTTCCTGACGAAGCTGTTCGAGAGTATTCGTGCGCTGAGGAATGGCAGCCGGAACGGGAGCTGATTCTGAAGCAATTCCGCGCGAAACTCCGTTCGATGGAACAATGGAAATCTGGTCACCCGTTTTTACAATAAAGAGTTCCATCTGATTAGTCGTCCCCTCCGCCGTAAAGGCCAGACGAACAACTTCACCCGGCGTTGAGCGGGCACGGTCAAGATAACGGTTGAGAGCTTCCTGGTTATTGCTTGCAAGTAAGTTAAATTCATCTATCGAAATTAAAAGCTGAACCACACTGTCAGCTGATTCCGACCTCAGGGTCTGGTAATCGATCGTTGAAGATGGGTTAGCGACTGTGATCGCTCCCTGAGCAGATGCGGACTGAACACCGTATTTGGTTAGAGAGTTTGAAACACCAGAAACCGATGCTGATTTGGAAACAGGAGAAAGTGCCTGACGACTGCCTCCGCCGAGAGAAGATCCCGACTGAGGACCTGGCAGGACCGGCGTCACTCCGCCCGCAACAGACTGCTGGACATTTTGCGGGGCCGCCTGAATTTGTGCCCCGGATGAAGACACCATCCGGCCATCATTTTCCTGAACATCCGGATTATTTTGAGAAGGATTAGCAGGCAGGGGTTCGCTTGGTCTCCGCGCCAACTGTCTTCTTAGTCTTGTCGTTTCCTGATCCTGAGCTTCAAGTCTGTTTTCAAGCATGCGCAGTCTTTCAGTGAGACTCGTGATGAGTGCCGAATCCTGATTCGAAGCCGGTTCACGTCTTTCCCGGATAAGAGAATCAGTAAGGGATGAAATTTCAT
The DNA here is from genome assembly GCA_036675045.1 of Bacteriovoracales bacterium. Classification (GTDB taxonomy): domain Bacteria; phylum Bdellovibrionota; class Bacteriovoracia; order Bacteriovoracales; family Bacteriovoracaceae; genus Peredibacter. Next base: position 14,085 of record JAKFFP010000346.1, read on the forward strand.
CACGGATACCCTGGGCATCCGATTCACTTTGTCTCACCTGGGTGCGGACAACCTCTCTGTTTGATGCAGTACCTGGCTCAGCGGAAACTCCTGAAAGCGGAACAATCACTTCCGGGACAATTTGAGTTGCCTGTGAAGAAGCGATAGTCGATGAAGCAAGAGTCGAAGACGAGGACGTTGAAGAAGACGATGTAACAGCATTTGCGGCCTGACTGATATTCGAGTTCTGTCGTGAGATCGAGGTATAATCTCGTGTAATCTCCGCACCGACTGTTCTTACATAATCACGGTCTGAAAGGGAATTGTTTCTGTTAACGGTAGCGCCAACTTCAGCGGATTCTTCACCTGAAAAGTTAGTGATTTTTGCAATCGTGAAGAGAGTTGACCAGGTATTGGCGGTCTGTTCTGATCCGGGTTGAACGGGAGCAGTTCTTAAAATATATTCACTCAGACAATTTTTTGCTGGATCAGCGCAACCACCATCGGCCCGGAATTGAGTAATGGTGTATACATCAGTGGTATTTAGTCTGTATCGGGAGCAAATTTTCCCGGCCACTTCAATCAGAGCGGGGTTGCGGCAAGTAGCCCCGTTGATGGGTCGGCTTGGATCACAAAGCTGTTCTGACCATTCCTGCTCTAATTGAGAAAAGATGAAACCATGACCGTTTAAATTAGTGTCCGACAGCATATTACAAGTTTGATTAATTTCGGAAAGCCGCATTGATCTGTGAAAAGATTCCATTGAAGGAAAATCCGACGTAACAAGACTAGCAGTTGGAGAATTGTCACAGGTGCCAAACATGCAGGTATTTTCTGGATGGGTCATTTCCGGAACACCAAACCTTGAAGTCCCATTGGTCGGCATGGGAGTTGTTGTTCCCGTTTGAGATGCAAGCCACCCTGAATGAGAATTAGCCGAGGGCCCTGTGACTTTCCCTAAAATACTACTCCCCATGATCCGATCCATCCAGGGGGATAAACTTGATAGCGCATTGGCATTAGGAATAAAAGGTGTCCTTGCAACTCTCTCCGGCAGGGAATTCAATGTCCTTTCCATTGCATCTACATCAAGGGAAACGACTCTTCTCGCATTATCAGAATCTCTAAAAAATTCTCTTAATCCTGTTTGATAAATATTAGATTTAAGAGCGGCAGCTCCTTGGCATGCTCCTGGCGCATTCAGGCATGAGCCTGGACCTGCTGTCGGTTTAAACGTCTGCTGAACCAGATTATACAAATGTCTTTTTTTACTGTCTCTGAATTCAGATTGCTGAAAGAAATTTTTGAGGAGAGGATTTCTCATAAGGAAATCCATTCTTCTGATAATCCAGGCAGTATCGGGATCAGCTTTAGCCGTTTCGAGAGAAAGAATTCTCTTGGATCTTGAGACCAAAGAAAGCTGTTCCTTCAATTTTTCAAAGTTCCAATCATCTTCTCTGTAAGTGCTGTTTCTCGGACTTAATAAATCCTGGTAAAAATCATTGTCTTCCGGAAATTGACGGAAGTGTCTGAACTCCCGCATTGATGGACAACTGTCACCATCGGCCTGAAGAGAAGAATCATCATATCTGGGAGCTGCAAACGTTCCGGTAACTTCAGATCTGTCAGGAAGGTTTGCTGTGACTTCGGACAGACTCTTATTCGCTCCCCGAATCATTCTATCAAAGGCATCCCTTCCGGAATAGGCCCTTGTCAGTGCGTCTCTTTCCTGAGGGTCAGGACTTAGAATTGAAGCCTGAATCATTACTCCGTTACGTTGTTCATTCAGAAGGATGTTCTGACTCATGATATTCTGATTAATCGCTGCGGGACTGACGATGGAATCTCCGCTTACATCAGATTGAATTCTCCGACGGGTACTTTCATTAAGGCCCTGCAAATTAAGGTCATCAAGTGTGCGTGCTCTGTCTGTGTTGTAACATCCACAAACATTGTCCTTAAAGTTCCTCAATCTTTGATCAAGATTCTCGAGACTGAGCGTATGCTCAACTATTGTGTCACATCTAATGGCAAAATTATTCAGCATGCTCTGCAAGGTCGGTTCAAGCTCGATACCATATTCACATGTGATGGCGTTTGGATCTTCTCGTGTAATAGCTGGGTTTGTGATTATTATTTCTGAAGGCACAGGAACAGCTGGTACAGGAGAAGGTATCGGATCAGTAGCGAATGCTCCGAAAGATAAAATAAGTATAAATGTGAAAAGCCCCAAAGCTTTCATCCCGGATACCTCACGGATACGTATCGGACAAATAATGTTTATTCTTGATCATTCTAGGGCACTGAAGGCCGTTCGCAGGCATAGAACGTAATTTAAGGAAGTTAAGAAAATGCCAGCGACGCCATTTCAGGGCAGATAAGGAAACTTACCTGCTACCGAACTCATTTCTCAGGTCATCCAGTTTGACTGCACGGGAAGGTCCACGAATGACTTCAGGTGCTGTTTCTGAGGCAATTGACCTACCCGACAACTGACCCTGCACAATGGAAATCTCATCGCCATTTTTGACCAGGAAAAGCTCCAGAGTACGGTCGGCCCCGGCAGAAAGGTTAAGCCTCACCACTTCACCAGGTGCTGCTCTGACCTGCTCGAGATACCTGTTAATCGCTTCCTGGTTATTCCCGGCAATCTGATCAAACACTTCAGTGGAAACGACTTCCTGGATAATGCTGTTTTCGGACTGAATGCGGAGTGTTTGGTAATCAACTGACGTTGAAGCATCGGCCACAGTAATTCCGCCCTGAGAATTTTCTCTGGTGCTATATTTAGAAGATAAAAGCGCTGAGTTTCGGTCCGGGGAAATTCTCGAGGCAGAAGAATTTCCAGATCCATTAAGCGATGCTTGTCCCCCCGTTGATCCCGGGGCAATTGAAGAGAGTCCATTGGATACTCCCCCTTGAGGCTGAGGAGCGATGGCTGCTCCGGCCTGAACTGATCCTGAGTTTGTTCTGCGGGAGTCATTTGATGACACCTGAGATTCAACTCTTTGAGAAGATCTCACTCTTTCAGCTTCGGCATTAGCGATTTGCTCGCGTAGTTCAGAATTCTCTCTTTCTTTAGCAGCAAATCTGCGTTCCAGTTTCGCCATTTGTTCTGTCAAGCTTATAAGTTCCTGAGGAGAACGGCTGGAAGAAGCAACCGGATCATTGATGGTATTTCGTAATTCAGCGATTTCATCACGGATCTGTCGGCTTTCATCTTCACCCTGGGCCAGCGAAGCTCTGTTTTCTTCAACAAAGTTTCGAACCGGGACCTGAGGAACAAATACTTGTTCAGCCGATGGAAGCCCCATGGCCGCCGGTCCAATTGGCGAGACACTCTGAATTTCGGCTTGGGCCACTGTGGAATTTCTGGAGATTGTATTTTGAGAAGTTTCAGCAGACGAGCGAAAATTGTTTTCTGTCAGAGCACGGGTTCTTGTAATACGATTGATTTCAGAGACATCATTTCTCCCCACCCTGGCCAGACCGGAGTTTCTTCCAAGCAATGGCAGAATATTTTTAGCTGCGGTATTACCATTAGGGTTATTCATATCGGTCGTATGGCCCAGATACTCGGCCACCAAATCAATTCTGTTATCCGGTAAACACTTATCCAGGGCAGGATTAGAGCATGCTCTTCTGAACCAGTCATCGAAAGTGACATCGGTACCGTAACCATCACGACGCTTGGTCTGACAAATTTGCTCATTAAGTTCACGGTATTCAGTATCATTTTCCGGATGCAGGAAGTTTCTCGTAGAGAAAAGGGTTGCGATGTCTCTGGCTTGCGCAAGTGAAGACGCAATTTCGCCGCGACGAATGCGGCAAAAATTCGACCAGGCAGAAGGGTCATTACTCGCTCTTGAACCTAAAATATTATCTGAAGTTAAATTATCACGCTCTAAACTGACAGCCTTTACACGTTGATTGAGTTCAAGAGAAAAATGAAATCCTTCCTGAGCAGCACGGGTAGCCTCTGGAGTCTGGGTCAGAAAATCTGCAATCCGGTCACGAAAACCACGTATGTTTCGGGACCAGTTTTCGTCACGAAGACAAACATTAGCCGAAGCGCATTGAGGGACCGGGATTTCTCTCAGGATATTAAAGAGCTGGGATTTTGTTTCTTCCGAACCGGAGGCAAGGAAAATGTTCTTGATAACGGGATTATTATTCAGAAACTCCATCCGGGAAATTAATCTTTGAACTTCAGGTCTGGTATCAACTCTCAAAGCTTCTATATCTTTTCCAGCTCTCAGTGTACTAAGTTGATCGATGAGATTGACGTAATTCCAGTCAGTCGAACGAAAGTTTGTTCCCATGCTTTGAAGATCTCGATAAAACTCTCTCTCTTCGGGGAATTGTTTTGAGGCGAGAAAATGGCGATATGGAATGCAATAACCAGGTAAGTTCGGTCCATTAAAGTCTTCAGTGCGGAAACTGTACTTCGATGCATTTTCCATCGCCTGATGGGAAGCTGCTCGGTACTCATTGAAGCCGTATGAATACGGAATGAGCGATCTAAGAACTGTATCCGCGGCTACGGTACCCGCCGCCCCCCCAGCCGTTTCCGGATTCTGTGGAGGCATACTGTAAATGGTCCCCAGAACGATCGCCTGAGTCGTATCAGAGCGGTAGTTCGCAGCAGAAAAGCCAGTTTGAATTCTTTCAGAAATCAAAGCTTCATCGAGCTCTTCCTGCAGGTCAGGAACAAGTGAGGCCGGTCGTACTTCTATTGGACTCTGGCGTATACCCTCTCGAAAAATAGATTGTTCTGTTGGGGTAGCGCGATTGCCAGCATCATAGCATGCGCAAATGCTCTCATCCCTGGCACGTTCTTCTTCCACGCTAAGAGATGAATTAAAAACAACAGGAGCTTGTCGACGATCAGGAAGACAACGAATCCCGACAGTCCGGTCAAGTATTTCTATATTCCGGTCTACTTCTGCGCAAGGAGCGCAATTCTCAGCTCCGGGTCTTGAGCATCTTAGCCACTCAGAAAATCCTTCACTCAGCTCTCTCCGCTCTTCTTCATTCAAAAGCGATGCTCTCTCAGAATGAGCAAATACACTCACAGATGTGAATAGCAGGATGAAGGTGAATAAGAATGGCTTAAGAGGCATGAGATTCCTTTACGGATCAAATTATCGGCAAAAATAAGATTTATATTGAGAATGATAAGGCCAATCACTCGGACACCCGTAGGAACTCAGGAATTCAGAGGGTTATGAAAAGCAAGATAACAAGAAAACGTGGCAGGTTTAGTTTGGAAGCTCGTTTTGCAGGTCCTTAAGCCGGAATTCTCTATCAGGCGCGACCGAGGCCGGAGCTCTCTGAACTGCTACTTCCTGGGCCGGAACAAAGGATATCTGGTCCCCGGATTTCAATACATACATCTCCATCACGCGGTCACCGGAAGAAAGATTTATTCTTACGACTTCACCGGGAAGAGCTTTTACCTGATCGAGGTAACGGGAAAGTGCCGCCTGGTTACTCTGTGAAAGAAGATTGAATTCTTCAGGAGAAACGACCAGCGGAAGAACACTGTTTTCTGTTTCTGAACGAAGCTGTTGGTAATCGATATTTCCGGAAGCCAATGCCACGGTAATCCCACCCTGCTCGCCGGATTCGCGAAAGCCATACTTCGAGAGAAGTGCTGAGTAGCGGGAAGAAGCGGCCGGAACTCTGGCAGGAGCTGAAGATGAAACACCAGAAGTTGTAGCTCCCCCCATAGTGGGAGCTGCCGTTGTAGCGCCTCCTCCGGATACTCCTCCCGAAGGACCTACTGACTGGGCCGCCGCCGCAGTTTGTGATCTGGTGGCCGAAGGAGCCTGCGCTTGAGACGCAACTCGGGATGGCGAGGCTTCCCGTTCATTTTCAACAGGAGTTCTGGATCTTCTGAGCTCCGTAATTTCTCTTTCTTTGTCGCCAAGATTTCTTTCCAGCGCAGCTAAGCGGGAGTTGAGATTCGCCATGGCCTCTGTATCACGCGGACCTCCTTCGGCAGGATCTTTTCTGAGGACATCCCGCAATGATGATATTTCCTCACGGATTTCGCGGGCGTCTCTTTCTTTATCACTCACGGATTCCCTGACCGATTCCGGAGCAGCCGCTTGAGTTTCTCCTGGAATTAACGGAGCAAAGACCGGATTCTCCGGAGCTGCATGAGTAAATGCAACTGGAAACTGAACGGCGGCCGGGGCTTCCGTTGCAGATGAAGCGACACGGGTTGCGGAAGCCTGAGAGGAAGGTGTTGCAATACCATTCAACTCGTTTTGGGGAATGAGTTCACTGGATGTGAAGGCCACCGCTGAACGGGAAAGGCGCGGATCCTGGGCAACACGGTTGATGTTTGCAACCTCGCTGTCTGTGAAATCTTCGAATCTTACTTTTCTCAGATACGGGATAATATCGTTAGCAACGAGGCTATCTTCGCCACCTTCGGAATCTGGGTAGAGATTTAAAAATTCCGTCACTAAATCCACGCGATTTGCAGCTGAGCATCTGCCTTCAGTAGAAGCTCCACACCGCTCTCTCAAGAAATCCGGGAAGCTTTTTCTGGCACCTGCAACATTGGTCCGTGTACCTTCACAGACAGCGCGGCTGACTTCAACAAATCTTTCGTCATGCTGCGGATGTTGAGCATCCCTTTGACCGGCATCGTTTTCAAAGTAACGGAACATGGAAACAGTTGGATCCGGAGTGATCGCCTGTTCCCGCAAACTGCAGAACGACCTCCATCGGCTGGCATCACTCGGGGCGGAAGAGCCGAGGACTCTTTCTGAGGTCGCAGATCTTTGGGCCATCTGGACAGAAGTCACTCTCCAGGTGAATCTCCGGAAATTATCAGCACCTTCTTTGGCAATATCGTTAACGTCAGTCCGGGCCAGAAAACCCGCCATCGAATTCCGGTAATCGTTAAGGCTCTTAGACCAATCTTCGCCCTTATTACACTGAAGAAGCCCCAGACCGGCCACTCGCCGGCATTGAGGGCGCGGGAGCTGTTTCACCAAATCGAATAACTTTCTCTTCTCACTTGTTCCACCGATACCCGACATAAAGATATTTTTATAAACGGGGTTATTCTGAAGGAAGAGAACTCTCTGCGAAAGACGTCTCACCCGGGGATCACGCTGAAATTCTTCTTCCCTGCGGTTTCCTTTCATCCGTGCCAGTTCTTCCAGAAGCTTTATGTAGTTCCAGTCATCATCTCTCCACTCGGTCAGCGAGTTGAGATCCTCAAAGAACTCGCCAGAACTTGGAAACTGCATGGCGCCGATAAAATAACGGTAAGGAAGACAGAAGTTTTGCGGTAGCTCAGTGCTGTTAATCATCTCTTGCGACATTTCAAGCCGATCGGCATTCTGAACGATCTCGCTACTGGCCTCTTCAAATGCCCTTTCACGTGATGATCTTAGCCAGCCACTATTTCTACTGTTTTTCGGAGGCGCGCTGTAGCGACCAGCGAGATTAGATCCATCACTTCTAGAATTCACCAGGTTCATGGCCGTAAACCCGTTCAGGAATCTCTCATTTGCGACCCGTTCTTCCAGCTCTTCTCTGACTTCTTCTCGTGTGGCCATCCAGCCATTTTCCTGGAGCTGAGTGCGGGCGGCGCGGCTGTCTGTGCCCTGGTTATAAGTAAAGTTTTCCAGCGCTCCGGCTTCGCCGGATTGAAGACAGGAACAGATCCGGGTGTCGCGTTCCAGTCTCTGTTCAATGTTGAGATGGGAACTGTAGGCAATGACTTTGTCTCTTGCGGCTGGAAGGCACTTGTTTACGATCAGACTTTCCAGAATGTGGACACCTTCTTCAGTCTCTTCACAAGGCTCACAATCAGGAGCGTCTGTGTGATGACAACGAAGCCACTCATTAAAGCTACTGCCGATTTCTTCACGCGATTGATCGACCGAAGACCAGTTGCGGCCTCCTTGGCGAAATTCAAATCTAATGAGAGGTACGACAAGAGGTATGGTTCCAATTTCTATTCTTTCCTGTTCAATGATGGGAGTAACGACGGCGCGCTGAGGTCTTTCCACGCCATGGCCAAAGGCAATTGTCGTACCTAAGATGAAAATATTTATGATAAACAAACACATGAGCATGGAAGCATCCTTCAGACGCACTCTTCGGTTATTCTTCTGGAAAATTGATGCCTTTAAGCGATATCCTTAAGAGAAATAAAAGATCCCCTACTTTGGGCTATTTAGGTGAGCGATTTGATTAAAAAAATGAGGATAGTCATATAAACGATTCTGTCCCTCCTTCGAAATTCTACCGGATCATCGTAACTGAAGATGGTTCGAGGACTCTTTTCTCTGAAAAATTCGGAGAAGCCTGTCATTCAACCACCGGCGCCCGCGCGGAAACTCTCCTTCACTATATTGATGGTTGTGAAATTCCCGCTAAGGCAATGGATGAGAATCTCTCCATCCTGGAAGTGGGATTCGGACTTGGATTGGGTCTCATTACGACCTGGGAGATGACAAAAGATTTACCGGCAAAAATTCATTTCCTGAGTCTCGAGATTGATCCCGAGCTCGTGAAATGGTTTCATGAGGAATACAAGGATCATCCCCTCTTTCACGATCCGAAATTTTCATTCGAGATTCTGGTGGGTGATGCGCGGGCGGAGCTTCCCGCATACGTAGAAAAGAAAAAACCTCAGTGGGATGCCATTTATCAGGATGCGTTTTCTCCGAAGAGAAATCCTGTCCTCTGGACGCGCGAATGGTTTACTCTCCTGAAGGAAAATTCGGCTCCTGACGTTATCATGTCGACGTACTCGGCCAGCTCTTCCATCAGAAAATCCATGATAGAAGCAGGCTGGAAGCTCTCTCCGGGAGAAAAATTTGGTCCGAAAAGAACTTCCACCCGTGCTAGACTGAGTGGAGAAACAGATCCTTCTATCCGTGATTCTCTCTTGCGATCGCCGGTAGAGGCCCTGTCAGACAAGGACATCACATGATCACGAATCTTCTGCCGATAAAGCATCCGATTATCCAGGCGGGCATGGTTTATGTCTCGGGCGGAAAACTCGCGGCCGCTTGTGCGGAAGCAGGAATTCTGGGAGTAGTTGGTGCGGGTTCCATGAATCCGGAGCTCCTTGATCACCACTTGAAAAAGGCCATCGCCCTCACTTCTCATCCCGAAAGACTGGCCGTGAATATTCCTCTTCTCTATGAAAAAACGGCTGAGCAAATTGAAGTCTCACTTAAAAACGGAATCAGGATTTTCATCACTTCCGCGGGAAGCCCGAAAACCTGGACAAAAATCCTGAAAGATAAGGGCTGTATCGTGCTTCATGTGACGAGTTCTCCGGAACTCGCAAAAAAATGCGAAGACGCGGGAGTTGACGCCGTCATCGCGGAAGGCTTTGAGGCCGGCGGTCATAATGGACGGGATGAGCTCACCACCATGGTTCTCATTCCCCAGGTCGTTCGTGCGGTGAAAATTCCGGTTATCGCAGCAGGAGGAATCGGTGACGGAAGGGGAATCGCGGCGGCACTTTCCCTCGGCGCTCAGGGAGCTCAGCTCGGAACCAGATTCATTGCCACCCAGGAATCATCGGCCCATCCCGATTATAAAAAACTCATCACAAATATAAAGTCAGACTCCACCATGGTCATGATGAAAAAAGTTGTTCCGGTGAGGCTGGTAAAAAATCAGTTTTTTGAAGAAGTTAAAAAACTTGAAGAACAAAATGGAACCCGGGAAGACCTGGAAAAGCTACTGGGGAAAGGCCGGGCCCGGGCGGGAATGCTTGAAGGAGACCTGGTGAATGGAGAATTGGAAGCAGGCCAGATCGCCGCGATCGTAAATGATGTCCCGACGGTTAAAGAACTCACTGAAAGACTATTGCGGGAATATCAGGAGGCAGTGAAATCTCTGCCGCTCAATCTTTAAATTTTCGGAGAGGGAAAATTCACCCTGAAAGTCGTGTTCGGCCGATTCTTCTCATAGCTGAGACGTCCGCCGTGTTCTTCGATAATCTTCGACGAAATGGAAAGCCCGAGTCCCGTTCCTTCTTCTTTTGGTTTTGTCGTAAAGAATGGATCCATCATCTTGTCTGAAATCTCCTTCGAAATCCCTTGTCCGGAATCAACAACCTCGATCCAGACATTTCCGTCAACATGGCCATAGTCCACACTCACCCATCTTTCCGGAAGGTCTTTCACGGCGTCGATGGCATTGGAAAGAAGATTAAGAAGAACTTGTCCGAGCTGAACTTCCCTTCCCATGACAGTAAGATCTTTTTTCCCTTCCGGAATAATCAGACGCACTTCATTTTGTTTCAGATTGTGATTGGATATATCAATACAGGACGCGATCACATTCTGAAGTGACAAGGGAGAGAAAGGATCTTTTTCCCCGCCGCGGGAAAGTGTCCTGAGACTCCGGACAATCTGGGCGATCCGGTCAGTCGTCGCAATGATCCTGTCACTGAAGATCTTCAAATTGTCCCGGTCGATATTTTCTTCCTGCACCAGTCCCCCGATAATCGATGCCGAACCCTGGATGATCGCCAGCGGATTATTCACTTCATGCGCAACCCCCGCGGCCATCTGACCGAGGCTCGCGAGCTTTGAGGAATACTGTGCCACTGCTTCTTTTTCTCTCAGCTCTTTTCGCGCATGAACGAGTTCATTAATCGGGATATTGATGATGATGATACTGCCATCCTCCAGTCGTCCGCAGGTGGTGATGAAATGTTGATGGCCGCCTTTCATTTCGATGTCAGTTTCCCCGGCCTGAAAATCCTTGTCTGAATTCATGAATTCCTGGACGAATAGCCCATACGTATTTGAATGAGTGACGTGACCCACACGGCTACCGATCAGTTCAGGGTAAATATCGAGGATAGTCTGGTTCCCGTC
>JAKFFP010000147.1:0-4638 GCA_036675045.1 Bacteriovoracales bacterium
TCTGCCGGACTTTCTTTTTCCCAGGAAAAGTCTGATTGGTCCTGGGAAATTCTCTATGTCCCCCGACAAACCGCCGCGACACTTCCCGGCGCTCACAGTCCCTGGCTGCCGAGAAAGAACAGACTCCCGCTTGAATCAGAAAATACGGAAGTGAGAATTCCGGATGACATCGAGTATCAGTATCTGGGCAGTAAAACCCTGAACCATGCTCTTAATCACAACTTCTCTTTTAAGTTCAAGCGCAGTTCTGACAAATTTGACGGTCAGTTTCTTTACTACAACGGACTCTCCCATTCCCCTTTTCTTCAGACGCGGATCACCGGTAATTTACTTTCTGTGAATCCGGAAGTGATCGAGGTCACATCCACCGTGCGCCTGATACCACTCTACTATCGGCATCATGTTCTGGCGGGAACGTTTAATATTCCCCTCGACTCCTGGGGAATTCATGGTGGATTTAACTGGCAAAGGCCACAGGGAGAGGATGAGCGCATTCCCGGCGAGACAACTCTTTTTGTGCTGGGACTGGAAAAAAGCTTTGGAACGAACTGGGGAATGATCACGGGAATTCTCGATTACGTCAGACAAAAAAGGCAGGATGAAAATCAGATCAGTTTTTTACGATCGGTCATGGAAGAGGCCGTAACCGGCGGGGTGAGGATACCCGTCGGGGAAGAAACGCAGATCTTCGCCGGCGGGCTTTATGATCTTGTCGGAAAATCTTCCATTTACAAAGGAAGTGTCAGTCACCGGCTGAGTCCCTCTCTTTCCATGGAGGCCCAGGGGCAGATCATGAATGGGCCCGGAGAAACTTTAATCGGTCTTTATCGGAAGTATGATTCCTATCAGTTGAAACTTATCTGGTCATGGTAAGGTTCTAAAGATCCTTCGCCTCGATAACAGTGACGCCACTTCTCTCTCGTTTAGCCTCATCGATCATGTGCTTAACCAGGGTACTGACATCCGTTCCCACTGATTTACTGAGTTTCAGAGGAACAACATGTTTCAGAATTTTATAGGCCCTGATGCTCACTCTTTCGACGGCCCTATTTTCGCTTCGGTCCCCAATGAGAAGTCCCGGACGAAAAATGGCCAGTGATGAAAGGCCCAAATCTTTCAGGGCCTTCTCAGTCTCACCTTTTACTCTGGAGTAAAAGATCTTCGATTGAGAGTTGGCCCCGCTGGCGGAAACTACGATCATTTTTCGTGCTTTGTGAGAGAAAGCGATCCTGCCGAATGAAACGACCGCGTGGAAATCGACTTTACGAAAATTGTCCTGAGAACCGGCGGTCTTGATCGTCGTACCAAGGCACGAGAAATAGACATCACCTTTTAGCTCTTCACGATGAAGATTCATTTCGCCCAGCTCACCCTGGATGAGGGTCAGGCGCTCATCCGACACAGTCAGAGGTTTCCGGGAATAGACAATGATTCTGGTGAAAGCAGGGTCAGATAAAAGTCCTCTGACAAGTTCATTGCCAACCAGACCTGTCGCCCCTGCAACAATCGCTTTCATGGGCGAAAGTCTAGCATATGCAGCAGGTATTGCCAGAGTTATGTCCTGACTTTAAGCTTTTCCGCATGAAAGAAGAATCCGTCTGGATGCAGAAATTCACCATCAGTTCCTTCCTGGTAAATCCCCAGAAAAAGCTCGGGATCTATTCACTTCTCAATATCCTTCAGGACGCGGCCTGGATGCACGCAGCTCATCTTGGTCATGGCTACGAGGATATCGCAGCAAGTAAGCTTGCCTGGGTTCTCACACGACAGAAAGTGAAAATGACCGAGTGGCCGTCCTGGGGCGAGACCGTCGCGATCCGGACATGGGTGAGACCTCTTCAGGGGCCATTTGCTATCCGTGATTTTGAAATTCTCCGAGATGAAAAGATAATCGGGTCATGCACTACCAGCTGGGTTCTCATGAACATTGAAACCAGGTCCGCGATTCTGGGAAAACTCGATCTTCCCTTCAAAGCGCGGACGGACTACCAGCTCGATTATGATGCGAAAAAAATTCTCATCAAAGATCCTCTGGAACCCCGGGCGCAGTTTGAAGTACGGAATTCTGATCTCGACATGAATGAGCATGTCAACAACACCCGTTATGTGCAGTGGATTCTCGACTCCATTCCCCGGATCTGGCACAAGGACTTCTCTCTCCGGGAATATGAAGTCAATTTTCTCGCGGAAACTCACTCCGGAGACCATGTTGATATTCTCATGTCACCTGAAAGACCGGATGAAAAAGAATCCTTTCTGGTTCAGTTTCAGGGTGTCCGGAATGGAAAACCTGTCTTCTCGGCCGAAATGAAAGTCAGTCCTGTGTCAGTCCCTGAATAAGACCGGAACTGCCAAGCCACTGGAAAAACTCCCCGACCGCTGTCTCATCTGCCAAAGCATTTTCCAGAGCGCGATCGATCCCCTGATCAAGACTTGTGAAGACTTCGACCTCCCAGGCCTTCATCTTTCGGAAGTAAACGCCACTTTCCTTCTGCCACAAGAGAACTGTCTGAGGATGATCTTTGTCTGAAGTTTCTTCAGCAGAATAGATTTCGGTAACCGGGGCACTAAACTCCAGAATCTCATAATTTCCGAGAATGACTTTTGAGCCCTCTGTTAATACGAGATGCGCTTTGAGACAGAGTGTTTTATGCGTCCAGGGATGGATATCCAGACGATGCTCAAAGCGAGCGAGCTCTTTTTGCCAGAGAGGCGCTGATGTCGTCAGGAAATAATTGAAAAAGACTTCCGGAAACCAATCCAGGTTCCGGGGAGAAATTTCATTCTGGTTCCAGAAATTCCGCCACTCGTTTTCCCAGTCAGAGCCGAGTTTTTTCAGAAGGACAGGGAAAGTCATCTCTACTGCTTCTTTCATTTTGGCCTGATGCTGATAACGGTAATGCGACATGGCCCGGTGACTGTCCGCGGATCCCGCGCCGATAAGATCAGAAGAGACATTTCCACCATTCAGGCACACTTCGAAATCGCTGAACCAGTTCTTCATGCATTCCCATCCTGAATGAGGGATGCGCGATCCAGGTGAATTTTCACGGTATCAAAGTCAGGAATTTCCGAATCCCATTCGATCATAAAAGGGATATCATTTCTCTTTGAACAAACAGCTTCCCAGAGTTCCCATGTTACGGGATGCGGGGGACGCGAGTGAGTGTCGATCACGAATTTCTCCCCTTCCACAAATCCCGCCAGGTGCACCTGCGAGACTGAAGTGAGATCAATCTTTGAAAGTTCCTGATAAGGATCGGTGCCGAAGTTTCTGGAATTCACGATCATATTGTTCACATCGAGGAGGATTTCGCACGACGTGAGTTTCACCAGCCGGGCCAGGAATTCATATTCAGACATGGTGGAAAGATTGGTCGCAATATATGTCGAAAGATTTTCCAGGACGAGTTTTCGTTTCAACGTGTCCTGCCAGCGAAGAACTTTCTCCGTCAGTCGCGTGAGATTTTCTTCCGTATAGGGAAACGGAAGAAGATCATGCCAGTGGTGACCGCCGGTGGAGGACCAACACAGATGATCAGAAACGCGTATCGGATTCAATTCATCACAAAAAGTTTTGAGTTCAGTGAGATACTTTTTATCCGCTTCATCGGGAGCGGCAATGGAGAGGGAAACTCCGTGAAACGCGAGATCGTAATGTTGTCGCAGTTTTTCCAGGGTCTGTCTCCGGGCGCCTTTGTCCCAAAGATAATTTTCGGTAATGATTTCAAGCCACCCGATATCCGGGTGGCCATCAATTAATGAATCGCGGAACGGGGCCCGGTATCCGAGCCCCATTAATTTCTTCATTACGGCTTTTTCGGTTTCTCAGGTGCGGCCGGGTGAGATTCTTCTTTCCCTTCACAGCCATTCATGCCGGAACAGGCATTCGCGCCTTCTTTCTTTTTTTCCTGGCCTCCACAAGAGTTCTTGTCTTTCCCCTTGCACGAGTTCTTTCCTTGTTCTTCTTTTGCACCTTCATCATGATGATCAGCCAGAGCGACTTGCGCCCCCATGATCACACCAGCAAGTGCAACTGACGCGAGTAACTTCGAATTCTTCATTGGCCCTCCATAGGCTAAAGAGATTGTGGAAAGTTCATTATAGTTTCCTTAATTGACCCGGTAAGAGTGGGAAAATTGTGTTCCGACATAGCAAGTCACATCCTGACTGAAAATCTTTTTAAGAGGATATGGGGACGGTGTAGCAAGATTTGTGAACACGTCCCCCGTATGATCAGTCTATGAATGGGCAAACTTCTCACATTCTTAAGGATTCCAGTCAGACAATCCTATCCCTGTGGGAAGATGAGGTCAGAAAAAGAATTCCCGCTGCTAGATTTGAAACCAGGAATTCTCTTCGCGATTCTATTCCTGATTTTCTGAAGGATCTCATCCACGCTCTCGAGACAAATTTCTCAGATCATACGGCAGACTTCCTCCGCTTTGCGCACAAACACGGAAGAGAGAGGGCCAATGATTCTTCCTATACAATTGAAGACGCGATCACCGAATACAATCTCCTGAGAAGAGTTATTTTTAATGTTCTGGAAGCGAAGGGTGAAGTGGCCGCGCTCGTTGACACGATCAACTCCATGACCTCGACGCTTCAGATCTTTGCGGATCAGGTTACGACCGT
>JAKFFP010000308.1:0-4633 GCA_036675045.1 Bacteriovoracales bacterium
ATAATCTCGTCGCCCTTACGGGCCGCGTTGTTATCGCTCATGCCTTACACATTCCGGTTGTCGTTTAGCGTCAGACTCTGCCTCAGTGCGCTCCAGCGCGCCTCGTCCTCTTCCGTAAAGGCTTTTAAGGCCGAGTAGTTTGATACGCTTTAAGGAATTCCCTGATGGGATCGATCTTCATGACCGCCTCGGCCCCGTCCTGCATGAGATAAACCTGAGAAGTCATGCACGAGAGTTCCGCGTTTTCTTCGTAATCTTCTTTCCCATGAGAAAGAACACCCTCAAGAAATCCCGTGTCGGCATTGAAAACACCCGAGCCGGAGTTACCACTATAGGCATCGACATTGGTCATGAGAATATTTTCCTGGATGTCTGTGATCCAGGCGTCACCAGCGATTTTGGTCGGTAGTCCCCGGGGATGTCCGATCAGGATGAGTCTTGTGTTAACTGCCGGCGAACCATCCTCCCGGAGAGAAACCGGTCGGTGACCTTTCACCTTGCGGTCGAGTTTTACTACGGCAAAGTCAGCTCCGTTTTCCACGTCAAAACTCTGATAAACAATCTCTTTGCAGCGATAAACTTCTTTGGACTTTATCTCGTATTTCCCTTTCCGGTCTTCGTTATATCCAAAGACCCATGAGGCCTGGTTGCAGATTTCTTCATTGTTATAACAATGGGCCGCCGTCAGCATGAGATCCGGGGCGATGAGTGTTCCCGAGCAGATCGAAGCCGCCGGTTGATTAAGATAACGTTCAGTTTTACAGGCGCCATCCGTCTGCTCAAGAGTGGGAGCATCAACTTTATACTTCCGGCCTTTTTTCACCAGGAAGCTGTTTACAATGAGAGCGGCAGTGGAGTCGGCGAGCTTTTTTTCTGAACGACTGGCGCGAGAAAATTCTTTCCTGTTGTCATCACCATAAATCCGGAAGACCGGCAGCTGGGCCAGGGCATTTCCTGAGAATAAGATCGAAAGTAAAATCAGCGTTTTCATTTCATCCTGCAGTCTTTCGTGACAGCGAATTCTTCAACTTCATCAATGCGAACTGCCTCGAGACCATTGTCCTGAAAATATTTAAGCACGAGCTCAGTTCCAGTGGCCGAGCTATCCTGGATATCATGCTGGAGAACTACGCCGCCGCCATAAGCAGGTGTATCGTTTTTAATGACCTTGGTAATTTTTCCGTTGACCGTCTTGTAGGTAACAACTCGTCCGCCTTCCTGGAAGGCCCTGAAGTTTCCAAGAACTTCATTCGCCGTCATCCCGGGGATCCAGTCACCGGAATCGTGATCCCAGAAAGCAAACTGGATGCAGTTATCTCCCATGAGTTCCCGAGAAATTTCTTTCAATGTATTCATGTGATGGTGATCTTGTCTTCCCCCGTAAACGGCGTAAGGAAAACGGTAGTAGGGTTTATCCAGCTCGTATCCCGCCCGCTTGTACCATTTCGCGAGATCAATGAAGGATTGCTTCACGCGCGCTTTCCAGACGGCCTTTGTGACCTGGTTGGAGTTGTCATGATGAAGGCCATGGCTTCCCACGATGTGTCCCTCATCCAGCATGCGCTTAATAAGAGGGAAAGTCCTTTCCGTAATATTGGAAGTGATCACTAAGAAGAGAGCTTTGGCATTGTACTTTTTAAGGGTATCGAGGATCTTCGCAGTTCTCAGGGGGTGAGGTCCGTCATCAAATGTGAGAGCGTATTTGCCGGTGTGGTGAATGGAAGGTGCTCCGTATTGGGTGTACCCGCGGTCAGCATTGGTGTATGTGCGATCAAGCGGATACTGGAAATCAATCCAGTTTACCTGGGCAAAAACGCCGAATGAAAAGAGGGTCGCAAGGAGAGTCATAGCTGTCTTTTTCATGCCGACATTTTCTCCTATCCCGACGGGATTCTCATGGGTTTTGAAACAACTTCCCGATCTGTATAGAAAGTCGACACTCAATTCATAAATTCCTCTGAATTTCCGATATCAGATATATGAGACGTGAGTTTCTTGTCCTCCTCATCTGTTCCCTCCTGTTTTCATCCAATCTCCTGGAGAAAAAAACACGTTTCCGCAGCCTTGCGAGCTCCTGGAATATCATCCCGTCTCAAAGCCTGGCCGGTCTCTACTATCTCTTTAAGGGGTTTCGTTTTGATTTTGATAATGGCCTGGTCCGGGTTTCAGGTCCGGTTGTAGTCATGACCGAGGGAGAGAAATTCGGAGGTGAAGTCCATCCGGAAGGCTTTACCGCGGACATCGTGGATGAGGATTTTGAAGACGAGGCCCGCCTGGGTCTATCTGTTTTTGAATCAGGAACCCGTCTGGGGACAAAAGTCGGGACTGCGTTCCTGGTAGGGAAAAACCTGGTCCTCACGAACCGACACGTAATGAATTACAC
This sequence comes from Bacteriovoracales bacterium, assembly GCA_036675045.1. Classification (GTDB taxonomy): domain Bacteria; phylum Bdellovibrionota; class Bacteriovoracia; order Bacteriovoracales; family Bacteriovoracaceae; genus Peredibacter. The sequence goes on from JAKFFP010000308.1 coordinate 2,384, forward strand.
CCATAAAGACCGTCTCTGGGAGTGCGGGAAGTTTTCCATTAAGCTCAATCATCGTGAAGAGAGAGTCGCCTGCAGAAAAGTCCGCTACTGCAGCCTGAAGCATGATTACTGCGTAATCGAGATGCAGAAGATGAGCTCGGGACTTCATATTGGCGAAGAGATCCGGCCGCTGAGACTTTCCCGGCGGGTGAAAAATGATCGCGATCACCATGTCCTTCATATCGGTAATGCCGGAGGAATGGGCATTCAGGCCTCGCATGGAAAGGGGATCATCATCGAAGGGGGAGAGTTTATTCACTTTGCCCCTACGCTCGGGGGGTCTTCCGGTGCTCCCATCTTTAATGAGAGGCGCGAAGTCATCGGTATCAACAGTCGCGGATCAGAGGATCTGGGCGACTACTCTCATAACCGGGGTGTTCTATCCGATACCATTGGGCGAGAGCTGCAAAAGACACATCCTTTCACCTTTAAAGAAATTAAGAGCTTTCGGACCGGGAGAGCAGGGAAAGCGCGCATCACATCGCCGAAGTAAATCCGACTAATTCGCTTACAAGTTAAGAAAATAACAGACTCCCGCCTCATTGTCTGACACTTGCAACCCTCGATAACATCTACAGATATTTAGAAACCAACCAGGAAGGTTTTTCGTTTTAATTAAGGAGGATTCCATGTCCCGTCATTTAATCTTAGCGCTTACTTTGTTAGCGCTTTCTTTCTCAGCTTTTGCTGAAAACCTTCAGGGTTTTGATACCCGCTTCGGTCTTGTGAAAAACGAAGAAGGAAAAGTTATCGCTCTTAAACTCAAGAAGGCCGTAACTCATTTTACGATTCGTCCTTTCATTGAGCAGATCAAGTCTGAACTCATCAATGAGCAGAATTCTTTCGCTGCCAAATCACTTGCGGAGAAAGAAGAGCAGATTGATGGCATGCTTTTCTCTATGGGTCTTAACCCTTATGACAAGAATACAGAGGGTGAGTCTGAAGCAAGAAGAATCAAGGAGTCTCTCCTGAATCTTCCGGCCATCGACGTTGAAGCCGCTTTTACTGAAATGGATGTGAAAGATTTCTGGGCCGAGTTTGAAAGAAAACTCAAAGAAGCGATGATGTACATCGACCCAACTATCCTCACGTACCACGAAGATGCGCGCTTCTTTTATAAGAAGAACGTGACTTACGCCGTAGTAACGTGGGCACTTGAGCAGGCGCAGAAGAGATTCGCAAATATCCCTGTCCTCAATATCGCAAGCTTCGTGATCGTTCGCGTTCACGACATGATGCTTGAACAGAGACTCTTCCACCACAATATGCTTCTTCACTATTTCGAAACAGTTCCTGAAACTTCACTCGGAATGACGAAGGAAGAAGTTGATAAGGCGATCTCGTCTATTTATGAGTATCGCATTCAGGCGACTAATTTCGGAGAGTCAAACCGTGCAGCTCGCGACTGGCTTAACTATGGTCAGAATTTATTCTACGGTCAGGTTCGCGCTGGTAATGGCCGCGTTCGTAACTGGGCCGATCCAATCTTTGGTGGTCGTTTCACGAACATCAAGAAAATCGATTTCGCTTTTGCTGAAGTGATGGAAAAAGATGTTAAAAAAATCTACCACCTTCACGTAAATGCGCATCAGTTCTCTCAGAAGCCTGCTCTCGCGTATGATTACTCTCAGCCGAATCGTATCAAGAGAAACCGCGCTCTCCTGAATCTCGCTGGTGTTGGTCTTGGATTCCTTCCGATCAACGGAACAATCAAGAATATGGTTCACAGCTTCATTAAGTCCCTCTATGTGGAACAAGTCCGCATGGAAGGAGCACTTGTAGGATATTTCGAAATGAATGGCAATGAGGCCATGATGAGAAAGATCTACGGTCAGAGATCAAATTTCTATATTGTTGAATAATCTTCTAAAAAAGGGGCCCTTTTCGGGTCCCTTTTTTTTGGTCTTGAAACATATCTTTAAACTCTTTAATTGTTCGCAGTTAAATGAGGACGATTTCAGAAAATAATTATTCTTTCTCCTGTGCAGAATTTTTAACGCCTACCGTGCTGGATCTTTAAAATTCTGGATTTACCTATCCAGATTCTTAGCGCGTTTTTTGAAGCGCTAAGAACGTATGTCAAATAAGCCTGATCAATTAGAATTGATCCCTCCTTATTGCCCCAATAGCCGGTGCTTGTTTCATATCGGAACAGAATCAAAGTTTTATGTAAAAAATGGTTGGGCGAAGACCGAGAAACCGCCATTTAAG
>JAKFFP010000236.1:0-4592 GCA_036675045.1 Bacteriovoracales bacterium
CAAGGTTGTCAGTCGTCATATGATCTCCAGCACTCCGGGGTATGGAGTTCAATTCTTTCCTACGTCCATGTCCCAGAAGATTCAGTTATTCCGCCTGATCGGCCGGATCAAAACACATCGTTACATGTAGTCGTCGCTCAACTTTGAAGCGCTAAGACAAATCCTCACTTAATTACTGAGTCTTCCTTGGTATCTCTCTTGCTTAATTAATGGCAGGTACCCAAGGAGGTTCACATGATTAATGAAACCGGTAACACCGAGAATACGAATTTCGCTGATGAGGCGAACCCATCCTCGTATGATACGAACAGGCGCAGTCCTTCAGGAATTGGTCAGGTCAGGGATTTGGGAAAAAAAAGCCTTGAGCCCTTAGTGGGAGTCTTGTCCCGTCACAAAGGCGACTTTTCCCCGTATCTGGATGCTCTGACAAAAGCGCTGCAGTCCGGAGCTCAATCGCTGCAGAATGATCAGTCTTCAGATGCCGAGAAATTTATCTCGCAATATTTCACGGAAGGGGCTGAGTGGCTTGGCCAGTGGAAAGATAAGCTCCACATGAATTCTTCGGAAGAATTTATGAGCTTACTGGAAGAAGAAGGAAAAAAACGTCCGGCCATCCTCTTTGGAGCTTCATATTTTGCAGGTCTCATTCTGGGTCGCTTCGGCCGTCATCTCGGGAAGACCATGAGAAGTTCAACTGAGAATATTCACTAACAAGGAGAAAAAAATGGAAAATATGTATGAAGATAACAATGTCCACCAGCTTTATCCGGGTGGCATCGACGTAAACAGCAGAACAGACACTGTCCGGGATAGACCGGGCTTCGGTGTGATGTTCGAAAGACTCTCGACGGATATGACCAACCTCTGGACGAGCCAGTCCCGACTGGTGGGAACAGAGTTGAATGAAAAGGTAACAACAGTGAAAGCGGCATCCATCTCAATGGTAGTTGGTGGAGTCATCGCCTTTGTCGGTGTGATGTGCCTGGCCGCGACTGCCATCATTGCTCTGGCGAACATCGTGGAACCATGGATCGCCGCCGCTATCGTGACGGTCGCTCTTCTCCTCATCGGTCTGGTGATGCTGAAAGGCGGGCAGAAAAAACTCACAGCGAAAGGGTTAAAGCCTGAACATTCCATCGATGCTCTTAATCAGATTAAAAACACTTTCCAGGAGAGAATCCATGAATTCAAAAGACACTAAGACGTCTCGGGAACTCAAGCGGGAAGTTCTCGATGACCTCAACGAGGTAAATAATGATATGAACCTCATCCAGGGCCGTCTCACTCCGGGACAGCTCATTGATGATGCCCTCTTTCAGCCGATCGGACAGAATCCCCGCGCGATCTTCGATCACCTGAAGGCCAATCCGATCGGGACAGCTTTTCTGGGACTGGGAACACTTCTTCTGATGGAGGATGATTCTCATGTGACTTACGAAGGCCATGTCCGTCAGCGAAGCGCTTCGCTTTATGAGAACACCCGCTACCAGGCGACACTACTTAAAGGTCGGGTGAGCGATGTGAATCGTGATATGTCTCAGAAAGTTTCCGGCGTTAATTCCAAAATTCACGGCGCCATCGACCGCTCGAAGTCAAAGGTCCAGGGCCTTAAGAGTAAATTGTCGAAAGATGATCAGACATTCTCCTCAGATACAACCGGTGAATATGATCTGGGCGAGGGCGGCGAACTGGGTGCTTCAAGTGTCGATCAGCTGAAGGAAAATATCGGTGGTGTAAAAGAGAAGGTTTCGAATTTCAAAGGGAAGGCGATTGATCGGGTCGATGCTGTCAAAAATCTCGATCCCATGACGTATGCGGCGCTGGGTGCAGGACTGGGTGCCCTCACCGGCATCTCACTTCCGGTTTCAGAGAAAGAACAGACGTTGATTGATGAAAAAGCCTCCGGGAAACTTAACGAGTTCAGCTCGGAGTTCCAGGACGCGATCAATCAATCGGTGAAAGTTCTGAAAGATGAATTTTTGAGTAAGTTCACCGATTTTGATGTGAACTTATTCGGAAAGAAACAATCTTCTCAGCAGTCCGGCGAAAGCTTCCGTAACGATATTTAACAAAAAAAAAGCAGGGACGTTGTCCCTGCTTTTTTTTTACTCAGCTTACATCTGATCTCTGTCTGGTTCTGAGGAGGTGTTATCGATTTCACCTTCTCTTGGAACCATACGGGAATCTCTTCCGCCTCTTACGTCATCAGGTTCTGAGCTTGTCTCATCGACATACTCATAGTTTTCACCCCTGCTGGAAGAACCAGTACCTCTTGGGAGAGCTTCATCTTCTTCAATCTGTGAATCGGAATAACTATCATCTTCCAGATTCTGATCTGAGTTCAGCTCATCGAGTTCAGCTTCATCACTGACAGCACCTGTACCAGCTTGGGTGGCATTGGCCGCCGCCCGGTCATTCTGATTCAGGTTAGCAGAGGAATCTGCCGGGCCCGGGACTGCTCCTGATCCTTGTTCAGTCGTAGTTGTCTGAGTGGCGTTAGTCGTTGTGGCATCAGTCCCTTCAGCGTTGGTCGTTGCCGAATCAACGCCGGTTGCATTCATATCTGTTCCGGCGGTACCAGCGCCCATGGTAGTGTCCTGATTACCCGTGGCCGTGGTCTGGGCATCGTCTGTCTTTTTAGAGCACGAACTGAAGGCGAGGGCACCCACCGTCAGCATTACAATTGACTTCATCGGTTTCATAAAACTCCTTTTCACGGGACCTGCTGGTCCTATGACTAAGGTGATAGAAGCAATTGAAGGACCAACAGAATTCTGGTGTATACTGGAGTCGTGATGAACCAGGAAGAACAACAAAAATTTCAACGCTTGAAAATTCTGAGCGAGATCATGGACTCGAAGTTCGAGGGCCCCATGGGTATCCGTTTTGGATTGGATGGTATCCTGGGATTTGTGCCCTTCATCGGGGATATAATCACCTCATTGGTTTCGTTTTCTATTCTGGTGTCGGCCGCTCAAATGGGTGCCACTCCCGCGACTCTTATCCGGATGGCCCTCAATATTCTGTTTGAGAACCTGGTTGACATGATTCCTTTGTTCGGAAGTTTCTTTGATTTCTGGTGGCAATCAAATAACCGTAATATGCGGATCCTGGAGCTCCATCTGGAAAACCCGGAAAAGGCATCGGTCACTTCCCGGGTCGTCGTCCTGAGCGTGATTTTCGCTGTCTTCGTCGTTCTTTTCCTCTTTCTCTATCTCAGCTGGATGATGTTGCAGGTTCTTATCGGTCTTCTTTCGTAAGGTATTCTTTACTTCAAATTTTAAGCTCCTTCGTCCTATACTAAACTCACATGAAATATTTTCTGCTGCTGCTTTTATGCCCGATGCTCGCGACTTCCGCGCCTGAATTTTCCGGCAAGGGCGAGATGAATGGAATCGCCTGGAAAGACTTCCGCGGTTTTCCGGAGAACTGGGAACTTGTCACCATCCGTTTCCGCAAGGATACCGGTGAAATGAGAATCACTTACGGCAATGCCATTGCCATGAAAGCGTTAAAAGCAGGCAAAACTGAATATCCCGACGGGGCGGTTTTCGCGAAGACCGGAATTCATACCGGTGTGGATCCCCAGTTCATCAGTTCAGTTGTCCCGAAAGGTATCCGCCGTTATCAGCTGATGGTAAAAAACCGCAAGATGTACTCATCGACTCACGGTTGGGGTTACGCTTTATTTGATCCGGAAGGGAAGACATTCAACGAAGATCCTAAGATCACTCAGGATGCTTGTTATGCCTGCCACACTATCGTGGAAAACCGCGGAGATGTATTCTCGCAGCATTTTTCAACCACTAGATACATAAAGCCGATCTTCACTCACGAAGAGAAAAAGGTGAACAGCCTTTCCTATGTCACGAGAACCGTGACCTCGCTTCCGGAGCAGATCCGAAAACTCATTCCCTCATTTGCCAAAGAAGTCAGGTGGGTGGAAATGGAAATCATGAGAAAGCATGTCTTCCAGGGCACGCTGGATGAAATACGGCCTCTGCTTGAGCATGAATCGATGAAATCAAAGCTTCCGGCGGTCTTTGCTTCGAAAGACGAAAAGCGTTTTGTCTTCGTCTATCCGGGAAAGAGCGATGAATGCATGGATACGACTCAGATGACTTCCATTTCTACCAGCCAGAAAGGTGAAATCATCACGGATAAGTTCTGCCTGTATGATTAAATATCTATTTCTCATCCTGGTCATTGCCTGCGCCACCTCCCGGAAAACCGGGTTTCCGGCAAGCGCAGAGATTATCATCAAGGATTTTTCTTCTCCCAAAGAGGCACAGAATTTCATAAAAAATAAATGGAATTATTACAAACTCCTCTTCGAGCAGTCGCACGATCCTTATTACGGAACTCCCAAGTGGTCAGCCGACTGTCTGGCCAGGAACAACTTTTCCGGAATTAAGAACGCTTACGGCAATCTCTTCTTTGACTCTCAGCTGGTGCTGAATGAGCAGAACGAGCCCGGATACTGCGAAGGAAATCAGCGCGATGTCATCTTTCTTCAATGTAAAGATGAACAACGGGTTTATGAGATCGTTTGTCCCGTTGGCAACTGTCGGGATGTCCTGGCCGGAAATCCC
>JAKFFP010000068.1:0-4588 GCA_036675045.1 Bacteriovoracales bacterium
CCGGCCTGAAATCTAAAAAACACTTAAAAGAACTCGAAGAGTTTTCGGGATCCATTGACCCTCGATCTCTTCAGTTATTCACAGCTGATCACAAGGCAGGAGTTTCTTTCATCGGTATGCCGACTGAACCTATTCTTGCAAATCAGATCAATGAAGAAGGCCTTGGTAAAGCGCTCAAGGCAATCACGAACATTTATCCGATTACCATCATTGATGCCGGATCGGAACTCAGTCCTCTCACGCTGAAAGCACTGGAATTTTCCACCTTGATATTCATGGTGGCTTCTCCTGATCTCCTCGCCGTCAACCAGTGTAAGAGAATGTACTCGGATCTGGTGACTTTGCTTTTTCCGAAAGACATGATCCAGGTTCTGGTGAATCAGGCGGTCAACGGACATCCGGTCAGTCCTGATGTCATCGGAAAACAGATCGGGAAACCGGTTTTCCATTCTATCCCACGGGACGATGCCAGTTGTGTCGCTGCACTTTCGCGCTCGACACCAGTGATCGTGAGTTCCAAGACTTCAGCTTTCGGCAACGGTGTCACCGATTGTGTCCGTAAACTAATCCAGAAAAACGTTCTCCGGGCCCTGGAACAACTCCAGAAACCTACAGGAGTGAATGCGACTGCTTCGGCGGGCGGTAATGGTTCAAGCTCCTCATCCAGTGCTGATGATAAAAAGCGTGATCAATGGACTGAACTCAAAAGTCGTATCCATAAATCTCTCATTGAAGAGATGGATCTGAAGAAGCAGGACGAGAATGATCCGAAAGCGAAGATCATTCTTCGTGAGCAGGTTAAAAAGCTCGTCGTGGAACTTCTGAGTAAGGAAGACACAAAAGGTGTGCTCAATAACCGGGAAGACATGAACCGGATCGTTAAAGAGATCCTGGATGAAGCTCTCGGGCTGGGTCCGCTTGAGGACATGCTGGCCGACAAATCGATCTCAGAGATTATGGTGGTGGGTCCGAAGAAGATTTACTACGAGCAGGCAGGTAAAGTTCGTAAGTCAGAAATCACATTTACTAACGATCGCCAGGTACTTAACGTCATTGAAAGAATCGTGGCACCTATTGGCCGCCGGATTGATGAAAAAACTCCATACGTCGATGCCCGTCTGCCGGATGGGTCACGTGTTCATGCCATCATTCCTCCATGTTCCATTGATGGCTGTTGTATTACGATCCGGAAATTTCCGGAAAAGCGGCTTGATTATAAAGACATCGTAAAATTCGGCTCTATGACTGAAGAGATGGCGGACTTCCTCCGCATTTCAGTTGAGGCCCACAGAAATATCGTTGTCTCCGGTGGTACCGGCTCCGGTAAAACAACTCTCATTAACGTTCTCGGCGGATTCATTCAGTCAGATGAACGAATTATTACCTGCGAGGACTCGGCTGAACTTAACTTTCCTCAGGATCACGTGGTCCGGCTTGAGACTCGTCCTCCATCTCTCGAGGGCGAAGGCGAAATTGATATTCGATGTCTCGTGAAACAGACGCTTCGTATGCGGCCAACTCGTATCGTGGTGGGTGAGTGTCGCGGTGGAGAAACACTGGATATGCTCCAGGCAATGAACACTGGTCACGATGGATCAATGACGACAGTTCACTCGAACTCACCTCGGGATGCCATCTCACGTCTCGAAACTCTTGTTCAATATGCAGGAGCAGGACTTCCTCAGCGGGCCATTAAAGAGATGATAGCTTCGGCCGTTCACATGATTGTTCAGCAATCACGTATGGATGATAAATCAAGAAAAGTTACCTATATCAGCGAGATCGGCGGGATGCAGGGAGATGTCATTACTCTTCAGGACATCTTTGTCTATAAGCAGGAAGGTATGGCCAAAGACGGAAAACTCATTGGCAAATTCATGGCCACCGGATTCATTCCGAAATTTATCGAGACGCTGGAAAAGAAAGGCTACAAAGTCCCACGCGGGCTATTCATGAATAAAACATGAAAATATTTTTCTCTCTTCTTCTATTTATAACAAGTTCATTGGCCCTCGGTCAGGATGGACCTGTCGCGCAGAATATCGATCTTGGTGTCATGAAAGAAGGGAAGTCGGCTGAAGTCACTTTAACCTACACCGATCCTGATAGTGACAAGGCGACGGCCTGCACTATCACTTCCGCACAGTACGTGGAAATTTTCAAAGAATGTGCGTGCTCTGATGGAACTTGCAGCGTCGGCATAATTTCCAAGTCAGAAGGCAGGGGCGGATTCACTTATAACGTCACAGCTAATAGCCAGACGTCTAAAGACGCAAAAGTAATCGTTCAAATTGAATCTTCGGTCGATATCTGGACTAATGTCCTCGGAGTGAAAGGGATTCTGATTATCATCGGCCTCCTTATCTTTTTTGTTTCTTATAAAAACAGCATCAAGATTTTCCAGTGGATCGATCAGCAGACTCACGGGACGCGCGACTACATTCTTAACAAGTTTGAAATCATGTTCATCGAAGTTGAGCCGGAGAAAGTCACTTACGGGCTACTCTTTATGTCTTTCGGGATGGGCATCATCACATTTTCAGTCATCGCCCTCCTCGGAAAACTACCTCTGGCGATATTTCTCGGTATCATAATGATGTACGTTGGCTGGAAAGCGCCTAAGCCACTGGTTGATTATTTCGAAAACAAGCGAAAGAAGAAATATCAGGTTCAGATGGTCGATGCGCTCAATCTCATGGCCAATGGCCTTCGCGCTGGCCTCACGGTTCCCCAATCGATCGGGATGGTTGTGGATGAACTTCCGGCCCCAGTCAGCCAGGAATTTAATCTGATTCTCCAGCAAGCAAAGATCGGCGTACCTCTGGATGAGGCCCTCGAGAACTTAAAGAGAAGAGTTTATACAGAAGATAATGAGATGTTCGTTACGAGTGTCAATATTTTACGCGAAACCGGCGGTAATCTTGCCGAAACTTTTGACACTATTGTGGGCGTAATCCGCGAGCGCGTTCGCCTCCAGTTGAAGATTGATACCTACGTGGCATCGGGGAAGTTTCAGGCCTACACCATTGGCAGTATGCCCTTTGTAATGATTACTCTTTTCGGCACCGGAGACCCTGAGTATTTCCCGCTACTATTCGGGACGGTCTTAGGAATCGTGGCCTTAGCGGTCATTTGTGGGCTTGTCGCCTTCGGCATGTGGGTCATTTTTAAGATCATCGATATTAAAGTTTAGGGATAAGATAACCGATAAATTTGAAGCCTATAATTGTCTGGAAAAAGGTGGAATGTATGAAGTTAAAGAATGGACTCTCGCTGTTTGTGATAACGATGCTGATGGCATCGCTCGCGCATGCAGGTGTTAACTTAAAGAACGGGAATTTTTATATCTCGTATACTGACATCGTCGTTCCTGGCGGCGGAAAAAAACTCGAAATCACCCGTACATATAACTCGAAGTCAACTGAGGTTGGCTGGTTTGGTTTTGGATGGGGTAGTGAATTTGAAACGCGTCTGGAAGTTTCTGCTGACGGAGCAATCATTGTTCATGAGCATGGCTCAGGATCAAAAACCCGCTTCACTCCAAAAACAGCGATCGACGCCACAGCAGCAGCTAAGAAGATCGTAGAAGAAATGAAGAAGAAGACAGCACTCAATGAGAAAGCTGCTTCAGACCTCGTTCAGAAGCTTGCCCACAATGCTGAACTCCGCCACACCTACGCGCAGAACTTCGGTGTTCAGTCGACAGTTGCTCCGGGATCAGTTCTTTATTCAAATGACCGCGGTCCAATGGAGCTTACAGTTTCTAAGGAAGGCTATAAGCGTTCGCACGCTGATGGTCGCGTAGACTTCTTCAATAAAGATGGTCAGCTGGTTAAGATCTCAGACAAGTCGGGTTACTTTGTAGGTTTTACTTATAAAGGTGGAAACCTTGATTCAATCAAGGATTCTCAGGCGAAGCAGATCTTCTTCTCTTGGTATCCGGATGGACTCGTGAAAGAAATCTGGTCTGCAGGTGACAAGAAAGCTTTCTATAAGTATCAGGACACTGATCTGTCTTACTCAAAAGATATTGGTGATAACACTTATGAGTTCGGTTATGACAAGTCTCACAACCTGACTGAGATTAAGTATTCTGACAAGACCAAGCTTTCAGTGTCTTATGATCCAAAGACTTTTTTTGTGACACAAGTGAGTGATAGAAACGGCGAGAAGACCAAGTACCAGTATTCTTCAAATCCTAAGAACCCGGATGATCATTACTGGACAATTGTTACGAAGCCAGGATTTGACGGTAAGCCGGTTGCTAACCGTTATGAGTATGAAATTAAAACTCGTCCGGATGGATCACGCTACACATACCGTATTATGACTGAGATCAACAGCATCAAGACTGACACAATCTATGCTGACAACTCTCTTCCGATCAAGATCGCGCGTGGTAATCACGTTACGAATTTTGAGTACAATGGTAACGGCCTTCTGACTAAGAAGACATCTACGAAAGGTGACTTCGTTAACATTGAATACGACGACAAGATCAACAAGATCAAAAAAGTTGTTAACAACGAAGGTACAACGAACTTCGAGTACGATGCCAAAGGCAATCTTACGAAGGCCTGGAACAACG
>JAKFFP010000025.1:0-24504 GCA_036675045.1 Bacteriovoracales bacterium
GATGATGCTGAATGGGTCTTTGTGGAGATCCGGGATAATGGGGTTGGTATCGGACCAGACGATCTGGCCCATATCTTCGACAAATTCTATCGGGTGAAGAACGACAACACCCATGCCATTAAAGGCTCGGGGCTCGGTCTTTATCTGGTAAAATATTTTATCGAGCTACATAATGGGGTTATTACTGCCACCTCTCAAGCGGGAGAGGGAACTTCGTTTATAATTAAGCTAAAGAATGAGTAATAGGAGTTTCTATGCATAAGGTTCTGGTCGTTGATGATGATAAGGTTCTCCAGCAGTCGGTAAGACAGGCACTGGAATATCATCACTTCGTTGTCGACGTTGCTGATAACGGTAAAGAGGCCGTCACTAAAGTCTACGGGCAAAAATATGATCTCGTCGTCATGGACGTGAACATGCCGGAGATGGATGGTATTCAGGCACTGACTGAAATCAAGAAGCACGATCCATCCGTGATTGTTCTCATCCTCACTGCTTATTCCAACGTCACTGACGCCGTCAAAGCAGTGAAGGAAGGCGCTTACAATTATCTTGAAAAGCCAATCAGTTCAGAAAATCTGGTGGCCCTTATCAAGCGCGCTCTCAAGGCGCGTTCGATGGTTGAGACACTGACATTCTCTTCTCCCACACTTTCTATTGGCGAAACCGCAACCTCGAATGACAAGTTCGTGGGCGAATCAAACGCGATGAAGAAGGTTTTCGATGTTATTTCGAAGCTGGCAAAAGTCGGAACTCCTGTTCTCATTCGCGGGGAATCGGGAACGGGTAAAGAGCTTGTCGCAAAAGCGATTCACTATAACTCACCAAGAAAAGATGAAAAGTTCGTTACCATTAACTGCGGAGCGATCTCTGAAAACTTAATTGAGTCAGAGCTCTTTGGTCATGAGAAAGGTGCTTTCACAGGTGCCGATGCAAGAAAGATCGGGAAATTCCAGTTCGCCGAGGGCGGGACGATCTTCCTGGATGAAATTGGTGACATTTCTGCGGCCATGCAGGTGAAGCTTCTTCGGGTTCTTCAGGAAAAGACTTTCATGCCTGTCGGCTCCAACCGCGAAATTAAAGTTGATGTTCGTATTATCGCGGCTTCTCACAAGCCATTTGAAGAAATGATTAAGGACGGCACATTCCGCGAGGATTTATTTTATCGTCTGAACGTTCTTCCGGTTTATCTCCCGCCACTTCGTGAGAGAAAAACTGACATTCCTCATCTCGTAAATCACTACATTAATTATTTTAATAATGTACACAACCTGAAAGTAAAGGGTGCTGATCCAGAGGCGATGGAAGTTCTCACGAATTATTCATGGCCGGGCAACATCCGTGAGCTCCGTAACATTATCGAGCATTGCTTTATCATGGAATCGTCTGATCAGATCCATGCCAGCTCCCTTCCTTCGATCGTATTCAAAGACAACAAGAAAGTTGAGAGCAAGGACACTGTCGCCGAAGACAGCGTGATTGACCTCGAAGATATCCAGAACTCAGTTCTCGATCATTCTCATGGTTCACCGAAGACAACGGGAGCAAACGAAGTCCAGTTCTCGTTTGGTGCCCGGACCGATGGTGGGAAACTTGATTTTGCCATCGCCAAGGATCTTTTTGAGAAAGAATTCATTGTTCAGGCATTGAAGCTCAACAAGGGGCGAATTAATCAGACTGCATTGAATGCCAACATTCCTAAGAAGACACTTCTGAGAAAGATTGAGAAATACGAGATCAATCCAAAAGATTATTACTAGGCATGAAACGAGTTCTCATCCTGGGGGTTGTTGCCCTCGTTCTAATACTGGCAGATCAGGTTACCAAGGCCGCGACCGTTGATGCTATTCCTTACGGGGATTCTATCAAGGTAATTGACGGCTTTTTTAATCTGGCGCACGTAAGAAACACGGGTGCCGCTTTTGGCATGGGCCAGGGTTCTTCTGAGTTTGTTCGCCAGCTTTTTTTCCTCTTTCTGCCTGTGGCGTTTTGTCTCTGGATTCTTTATCTCTTTTATAAGACGGCAACGGGACCTCTTCATAACTCCATCGCCTATGCGCTTATCCTTGCCGGGGCTATCGGCAATCTCATTGACCGCTTCCGCCTGGGATACGTTGTGGATATGTTCATGTTTTACTGGAAGAAAGAAGAAAATCACTTTCATGTTTTTAATGTCGCTGACAGTTGTGTGACAATCGCGGCTTTTCTTTTGATCTATGATTTCATTATCCAGGAAATTGAAAAAAGAAAACTTCGGCTCGCGGGTGAATCCTGATGAAACGATTCTGGAGTCTTTCGCTTCTTATATCGGCCCTGATTATTATTGATCAGCTCACGAAAGGGGCCATTCAGCAGAATTTTGCTTATGGAGAGACCAAGGTCATCATTGACGGTTTTTTCAGTCTCGCCCATGTTCACAATACCGGTGCAGCTTTCGGATTTGGCGCTGACGGGCATATACTTTTCCGTCAGGTTCTTTTCCTGGCACTTCCTGTAGTCTTCTGTGCATGGGTCTTTTACATGCTGGTGAAAACCCTTAGCGGCCCCTTTTATATGTCACTGGCCTATGCTCTGATTCTCGCCGGTGCTACGGGAAATCTCATCGATCGCTTTTCTCTCGGATACGTCGTGGATTTCCTCATGTTTTACTGGAAGGATGAGTCCCGCCATTTTCCGGCGTTCAACGTTGCTGATAGTTGCATCACGATTGCCGGATTTCTTCTGGTTCTGGATTTTTTCATCCAATTAAAAAACAAAAAAGCGAAGAGCGATGCTGCCGATACTGTTTCAAAGTAATGGCATTGTCTTATATTCCTATCCACTCTTCATGGGCCTCGGTTGGGGAGTTGCTTACCAGATACTTTTTGAACTTCTGCCGGCTCATTTTACAAAACTGAGAGCACAGATTCTTTTCTGGGGACTTTTCGCTTTTTCTTGGCTCGGGGCAAAGATTTTTTTTCTCTATACCATTCCGGACCAACTCTCTTCAACTTTGATGCAGGAAACGTCTTTCTGGCTCGGTGGAGGCTTTGTTTTCTATGGCGGATTTCTCGGAGGGCTGCTCTTTCTGGCCATTCTTAAAGGTTTGAAGTTTCCGGTCACGAAAGAAATTGTCTGGTCCCTTGTTCCGGCCTTAACTTTGGGCCATGCTGTCGGACGCTTTGGTTGTTTTCTTGCTGGTTGCTGTTACGGCAACGAGACAGATTTCTTTTGGGGTATTCATCTCCACGGGGCGAACCGACATCCGACTCAGCTTCTGGAATTCTTCTTTCTTCTGGTACTGGGACTGTTTCTTCTCAAGTCGAAACAATCCAAAAAAAATCTCATTTCCATTTATCTCGTGAGCTATGGAGTGATCCGCCTTTTCATCGAAAATCTGCGGGGCGATCTCATTCGGGGAATGTGGGGACCCTTTACCCCTTCTCAGTGGATTTCAGTGGTTTTAATCCTGGCGGGAGCTGGAGTTTTCTTTCAAGTTTTCAATGGTTTAAAGCAGAAAGAGTAAAAAAATCAAGTATCTTTCCATTCGTCCGATAAGTCTCTGGTATCAACCAGGAGAGTCGATTGGAATCATCACCAAAATTTGAGCCGATTCAGCCCAGATTTTTGCGCTACCGGAATCACTATAAGGTCTATCTCATGGCCTTTATCACGGTTTCGACCTTGCTCATTATGTTCTGGGGCCTTCAATTCTTTCATCATGGTTGGAAGCAACCATGGGAAGTAAATGGACACGAGCTCTTTTTATCCATCGGATTTCTTCTTTCAGGTTCAATTTTTTACTTCACCTGGCTGCGCGATCGTCTGAAGCGATCCGTGCAGGTTTATCCTACTCATTTGTTAATTCATGAAACAAAAGAACCGCAAAAACTTTCTTTCGAGGATGTAGAGTCCGTCGGTCGTGTTTGCTGGTCACTTTTTTACATCAAGATGAAGAACGGACATAAGTTCTTTTTCAACTCGGGCCTTGATCGGGTGGATTATGTCTGGGAAGGTCTTAAGAACGCCCGTCCGGATCTCATTTCCGCCGAGGATTATGAAAGTTTCCGAATCCTTCTCGTTCAATACGATCACCATCAAAAAAGAAAAGAGTGGTTTTTCCGTCACAAGATTCTCGATGCCGTTAATTGGTTTGGCCTACCAGTGTTCTTCCTGTTCGGGGCGTACCTGATTCAGAACCGTGAAGTGATCATTCATCAGCCGGGAATGTACTTTTTCCGCCTGTTCATGTTCTCTCTTTTGATCCTTCTAGTGACCACATTTGCTTTTTCTCTCGGACTAAAAAAACTTATTTTTGACCGTAAGATAGCTGCCCAGCTTGAAGACCCTGAAAAAGAAAAGCAGCGTGACCTCGAGTTTGAAGGGATGATCCTTCATCGCACCAAGCTTTTCCAGATCGTCCTTTCTTGTTTCCTATTCACCTTTGTTGTCTACTCAGACCTCAATCTCTTTTCAGTCACCAAGGTGAAAGATGAGGTTTCGATGTTCAACCTGAAAAAGGGCAAGTCCCTGGTGGTTGATAATCGTTATAACTGCTTTAATTGCCGCTTCCAGCTGAAAGACGGTGATATCGTTCTCTTCGGTAAGGGTTACATTGGTCAGATCATGGCCAAGGGCGGAGACATGGTGGGAGAAGTTTCCCAGGACAAATCCGGCCGTATGATCGCCAGTGAGAACATTCAGGAAGTGCCTGCGGGCTTCGTGGCCATTAAGGCCGCCAATGGCAAAGATATAGTCTTCGTCCGCACTCAGGAATTGATAGGTAAAATTCGCCGAGATTAGCCCTCTTATTAATCTTTTTCAGACTCCCGGTATAATTGAGCAATCCTCAATTTTAACCGGGAGTTTTTTTATGCAAAGGTTTCTCGGACTCTTAATCGTCTCTTTCCTCTTCGTTTCTACCCAGGCCAGAGCGGATCTCCTGATTGAGCCTCTCATTGGCTACAACCTGGGCGTGAAAACTGATTTCAAGAAGAATGATTCTCTTGGATTCGATGGCGAAGAATACACTGGCGGCCGTGGGCCAGCCTTTGGTGGACGACTAGGCTATCAGAAACTCGGATTTCAGGTAGGTCTTGATTATCTTCACAGTGAAATCGACATGGATGACAAAGATATCAAAGAAGATGTCTCGCTTGATGAATGGGCCGCTTTTGTAGGATTTGAATTTCCCATACTCTTTCGCGTATACGCCGGCTACATTTTCTCTGCAGAAGGTGAGACGGAGGGAGTAGGTAACACCAAAATTGATTTAAAGAGCGGATCTGGTCTCAAGGCTGGACTTGGATTTACACTTCTTCCTTTCCTCGACATCAACTTCGAATATCGTCGCGGGACTTTTGATGAGTGGAAAATGGGAACCCAGAAATTCGACAGTGAAGTGGATTACAATGCCTTCATGATCGGTCTTTCTCTTCCGTTCACAATCTAGTTTGAACTCATAAAAAAGGCCCCTTTCGGGGCCTTTTTTTATCCGGCATCTTCTTTAATTTTTTCTACTTTTTCTTCATCCACATAAAGCTGCGATGCGAGTGTTTCATTACCCCAGGCCGTGAAGGCATCGTCATGCTGGTACATGGTGATAGTTTCCCAAGGGCAATCTTGCGAGCAGTTCTGGCAACCAATACAGCGTTGCAGATCAATCTCCACCATCTGCTGGTAGCCTGGGTTCTTGGCGTCAGGGCCTGGAACGAGTTCAATACAATCGACCGGACAACCGGCGATACAAACCTCACAACCAGTGCAACCTGACTGATGGACGACAGCTATCAGCTTAGGTGGCTTTTTACCCTTTCTTGGTGGCTTGAATCGGGCGGTATGAAATGGATTCTCGACCTTAACTTGATCGCTCATATTATTCCTTAACGTTTGAACAATCCCGATTATACACTCGCTGGCATTTCCTATAAAGGATTTCCGCTCGATTTCTAAGGGACAATTGGGCGTTCTAGAGATAAAACTTACTCGACAAAACAGCAACTAAATAATAAAAATTGATAGCCTATTTCACGGGGATTTTATTCCATGACAACTCGCAAACTCCGCTTTGTCACCGCTGCCAGCCTTTTTGACGGGCACGATGCCTCCATCAACATCATGAGAAGGCTTCTGCAATCAAAAGGTGTCGAAGTTATTCATCTGGGTCATAACCGCTCTGCTCAAGAAGTGGTGGAAGCTGCTCTGGCGGAAGATGCTCATGCGATTGCCCTCTCGTCTTATCAGGGTGGCCACATGGAATATTTCCTCTATGTGAGAGAACTCCTGGATCAGAATGGCGGAAAGAATGTCAGGATCTTCGGCGGTGGCGGTGGAGTGATCACCCCGCCGGAAATGGATGAGCTCCATAAAAAGGGAATTACCCGCATCTATCATCCCAATGACGGAATGACCTTGGGACTCAATGGCATCATCGATGACATGATCGCAAAGTCTGATTATTCAACTATCGATGAGACTGATTTCAAAAAATTCCAGGGCAAAAAACTTTCTTCCTACGAGATGGCAAAGGTCATCACTTTCATCGAGGACAAGCGTGAGTTCCCCTTTGATGTGAAGCCGGGGAATGTCCCTGTCTTCGGAATCACCGGAACAGGTGGCGCCGGAAAATCTTCACTCATTGATGAACTCCTCCTTCGCTTCCATCGCTATTACCCGGATAAGAAAATTGCACTCGTGTCGGTTGATCCGACGAAGAAGAAAAATCAGGGGGCACTCCTCGGTGACCGGATTCGACTTGGTTCTGCGACGTATGAGAATTTCTATATCCGCTCACTTGCGACCCGGGATTCATCCAATGAGCTGTCTCCTGAAATTAAAAAAGTAGTTCAGTTCCTGAAATCTCAGCCAGTGGATCTTGTGCTGGTGGAAACTTCCGGCATCGGGCAGGCATCTGATGAGATCACCAAGGTTGCAGACAAGACTCTGTATGTAATGACTCCTGAATTTGGAGCCGCCACCCAACTTGAGAAAATCGAAATGCTCGAGGTTGCGGATTTCATAGCCGTTAATAAATTTGAGAAACCGAGGTCAGAAGATGCTCTGCGGGACGTGAGAAAGCAGTATCGCAGGAATAAGGTTTTGTTTGCGAATCATCCGGGCTCACCAACCGATGATGAGCTTCCGGTTTACGGAACCATGGCCTCGAAGTTTAACGATGTGGGTGTGAATGCGCTCTTCAAAGATATCATCAAAGCAGTGAAGTTTGATTTCAACGCGGAACTCGAGAAGATCCCCTCACTTCGCGCTCCTGAGAAAAAACAGTCCATCATTCCGGCATCAAGAATCAATTATCTTCAGGCGATTTCCGATACCGTCAGAAATTACAACCTGGCCACACGTGAGGCGGTTGAAAAGCTTCGCCAATACGAATCTCTGGTTGAAGTGGCTAAGATCGTTCCGGAGAAAGCTGTTCTTGAAAAGAAATCGGTGGTTGAAGGAACTTTGACCACCGAGCTGGCGGCAATCATTGATTACGATAAGCTCGTCGATCAATACACTAAGGGTGAATACACCTATATCGTGCGGGGGAAAGACATCAAGGTTCCTACGAAGTACGAATCACTTTCTCACTCCATGGTCTCCAAGGTCGGCTTTCCGAAGTTTCATTATCCATCGGAAAAGTACGCTTTCATCCGTCGGGAAAATCTTCCGGGCTTTTATCCCTTTGCCGGAGGAGTATTCCCGTTCAAGCGTGCTGATGAAGATCCTAAAAGACAGTTCGCAGGAGAGGGCGGGCCCGCAAGAACGAATGCCCGCTTTCACTATCTTTCAAAAAACGATACTGCCAAGAGACTTTCAACAGCCTTTGATTCTGTAACTCTTTACGGAGAAGATCCTGCTACCCGTCCCGATATCTACGGAAAAGTAGGAGAGTCGGGTGTTTCGATCTGTACTCTGGAAGACATGATGGATCTCTATAAGGGCTTTGATCTCATGTCACCGCAGACATCTGTCTCAATGACCATCAACGGTCCGGCGCCAATTATTCTCGCGATGTTCATGAACACTGCGATCAATCGCGCCCTTCCTGAAAGCGATCAGGAGAAAAAAGATAAGATGGTCGAGGTCATGAAGCAGGTTCGCGGAACTGTGCAGGCCGACATACTGAAAGAAGACCAGGCCCAGAATACCTGTATTTTCTCACTGGAATTCGCTCTCAAGATGATGGGAGACGTTCAGGAGTTCTTCTGCCGTCACCAGATCAGGAACTATTATACTGTTTCTATCTCGGGCTATCATATCGCCGAAGCCGGTGCGAATCCTATCACCCAACTGGCGCTGACTCTTTCAAATGGTTTCACTTACGTTGAATACTATCTCTCACGTGGCCTACATATCGACGATTTCTGCGAGAACCTTTCGTTCTTCTTCTCCAATGGTCTTGATCCTGAATATACCGTTCTCGGAAGAGTTGCCCGTAAGATCTGGGCCGTTTCGATGAAGGAGCGCTACGGCGCCTCGGATAAGTCACAAAAACTTAAGTATCATATCCAGACTTCCGGTCGCTCACTTCATGCTCAGGAAATTGATTTCAATGATATCCGCACAACACTCCAGGCCTTCCTGGCGTTGTCTGATAATTGTAACTCCCTTCACACCAATGCTTACGATGAAGCGATTACTACGCCGACACAGGAATCTGTGAGACGTGCCATGGCGATCCAGCTCATCATTAACCGCGAATACGGCCTGAATAAAACTGATAACCCGCTTCAGGGTTCATACATTGTGGATGAGCTCTCGGAAATTGTGGAAAATGCCGTTCTTGGTGAATTCGAACGGATATCGGACAAAGGCGGAGTTCTTGGTGCAATGGAATCGATGTACCAGCGTGGGAAAATCCAGGAAGAGTCCCTCTATTATGAAACTCTCAAGGACTCAGGTGCCTATCCGATTATCGGTGTGAACACCTTCCTTCCGGAAAAACAGGCCGAATGGAAGCCCATTGAATTGTCACGCGCCTCCTCAGATGAAAAGAATGATCAGATCCGCCGGCTTGAAGCCTTCAAGGCAAAGAATACCAAAAAGTCAGCCGAGTGCTTAAGCCGTCTGCGGGATACCGCCCTCACGGGTGGAAATATCTTTGAAGAACTCCTCACATCAGTCCGTTACTGCAGCCTGGGTGAAATCACCTCAGTGTTGTATGAAGTTGGCGGACGCTATCGCAGGAATATGTAATGAAAAAATCGAGGATATACACCAGGACCGGTGATGCCGGTGCTACCGGACTCGTCAGCGGCACCCGCATCTCTAAATCCGATCCTCGGATTGATCTCTATGGTGAGCTGGATGATTTTAATTCCCGGCTTGGATACGCGACATCACTGATTGGTAATGAAAAAGCACTGAGCTCAACGGTGAGTTTTCTTCACCATGTCCAATCGGTTGTGTTCGACCTCGGATCCAATCTCGCCTGTGAAGCGGGTAAGCGGATAGAATACAAACTTCCGCAGGTCACAGAAGCCTTCATCCATGAAATTGAGTCCGAGATTGATCGCCTGGAAGGATATCTGACCCCCCTTAAGAATTTTATTCTTCCGGGTGGAACACCCGCGGCAGCCGCTTTTCATGTGGCAAGAACCGGAGCAAGGAATGTGGAAAGGAAGCTCGTAGGATTTCACCAGGCTTCACAGGAAGAACTCCCGGCATTTTCAGTCGTCTTTCTTAACCGGATTTCAGATTATCTCTTCGTCCTTGCCCGCTATGTGAACAAGGTTCAAGGTGGAACGGAACAGAACTGGATTCCGCGAAAGTAATCACTGCTTTTCGTGAAGATCCTCAATTCCTGAAATTCTCTCACCTACTGTGTACTTCATGAATTTCTGAGAAGCCAGATACAGACCAATCACAATAATTTCCAGAACGCTGATATAAATAATCTTCGCAGTTGCGAAATGGGTATTGGAAATTCCCATGAAACCATATTGCGAAAACCGGTTAATGAGATAAACGGGAAATAGAATCATCGACAAGAGGATGGCCAGATCGATCACAAAGGAAAGCGAGGAAAGGAGAGGTGCCTTTGATCTGATCTCATCTTTTGACAGGCGAATCCTGGTCTTTGCCTTTTTCCGGACTTCAACTTCCTGATTCGAGAATACGGCACTTTTGTCTTCCGGGTGTGTTTTGTTCCATTCCTGGTTTTTTTCCCGTGCCCCGGTGAAATCCGCCTTCAGTTCGTATTGCATTCTTTCCTTGAAGGGACCTGGAAAGGTGAGGATGTCGATTACGACCGGCTCAAGTTTTGATGCTAAGAGTGTGACAAAAGTATCACCGATCCGGATTTCATCGCCGATGAATATTTCAGACTGATCGATGCGGATACCATTGAGATAAGTCCCATTCTTCGATGAAAGATCAAAGATCTCCAGGCGATCTTCTTTCAGAAGCATTCGACAATGCTTGCTGCTCATTTTCCCGTCCTCAATAACAAAATCGACATTCCCGCTTCTGCCGAAGGTCAGGTTCTGTGCCAGGTTAATTGAGAACTCGGATCTCATCTGAAGATTTGCGTTTGAAATTTGAAGAACAGCTTTCACATTAGCTCCAATAGTCCTGATGATAGTTGAAACGACAGTCCTGCTTTATTTTTTGTAGGTATTGATGAATCCCTTCCGGGAATTGAAATTCTGGAACAATATAGAGTCCCCATAAATGAGCTGCGATCATGATGTCCTGGAGGCGGATGCTATTACTTTCAAAATAAGGATGGAGACGCGACTCTAAATTTGCGAATAATTCCGCTAGTTCTTCTTTGTAAGTTTCTGCTTTTTTCACGAGTTCAGGAAAGGGTCCGCGCTTAGCCTCTTTTTGTTTGAGGAAATATGCGCGTGCGGTTGGCGTAAATTCCGGAGTGTGAATCCAGTAAGGCATGGCAAGTGAATGAACCGGATTGTTGAACTCTTTAATGACCTCTTCGGCAGAGACAAGCTCGCTGTCCCCTTGCAATTGATTTGTGGTATCGAGTTTCCGGATGATATCGAGACTTTCCTTCATCGGTGTCCCATCGATCGAAAGTATCGGCAGCATTTTTATCCCGATCAGGGATACAGGAGTTTCCTGGTTATCATAAGGAACTACCCTTGATTCATAGGGCATTTTGAGAAATCCCAATGCCATACGCACGCGAACGCAGTACGGACAATGCACATAGTGATAGAGGACTAAACTCATAAACTTCCCTGTTCCCCTCTATTATAGGGATAAGTGCTCAGGAATCCAATTATTTGGGCCGGAAACGAGGGCAAAGCTGATTGTAAATGTGGTAAACTGGCGGTACAAAGTCCCGATCCCCGGAGAAAACTCTTATGGAACAATCACTTATAACTATCACTGATAAGGCCCTCGCAGAGATCCGCACGATCTCCCAGAACGAGAATGCCGATGGCAAAAAAGGTTTGCGCCTGGCCGTTACCGGCGGGGGTTGCTCAGGTCTGTCTTATAAAATTGAATTTGGTGAGCAGAAGCCGAAAGACAATATCCTTAACTTCGATGGTGTTCAGGTCCTTGTCGACCCAAAGTCTCTGATCTACTTGAAAGGTATCGTTCTTGATTTTAAAGATGGCCTTAATGGTAAGGGGTTTAGTTTTGATAACCCGAACGCGAAAAACACCTGCGGTTGTGGTGAATCGTTCTCAGTCTGATGATTAATGATTTCAGATTCTCTAAAGGCCAGTTCACTGTCTCTTTTTTTGAGTTCGTACTGACTGGTTCTGATGTTTTCACCTTTCTCGATTCGCAAAGCACATTCAATGTAAAAACTCTCAAAGAGGATTCGTTTCATCTCACGAGCTTCCTTGATCCCCAGGGGAAGGTTGAAACCTTCGGCTGGCTGGTGCGCGAGAAAGATAGATTTCTTTATCTGGTTCCTCCGGCACTGGCAGCTCAGTCCACCACCCGCCTGAATAAATTTCTGGTCTCCGAGGATGTCGAGATCGAAGAAAACGGTTCTCAGGAATGGACATTTGTCCTGGGTGAAACTTCCGGTCACTCCGGTGAAGTTCTCGCTGAAAATTCAGTTCTTCGCAGGAAACCCATGGCGGAGGTTCCGGTTATCCCGGAAGCTGACCGGGAACTCTGGCGCAAGCTCAATGGCTGGCCCGCTTTTGATGGAAGTGATTTCTCCAGGGAACTCATCAATAACCTGAGGCTCTTTGATCTTACTGTATCGATGAATAAGGGCTGCTATCCCGGCCAGGAAACGGTCTCAAAAATAGCAACTCACCGGGGCGCGGCCTATTCGCCTGTGCTCCTGGAGTCAGATTCCAGTCTCAATCCGGGAATCCTCTTAATCAGCGGCAACAAAATCGGAGTTTCGTCAGAATCACTTCGCTGGAATGGGCTTTTTTATACTCCCGTAAGTCTCCTCCGTGATTTCCGGGTTGAATGCATGAAACTTAATTTTGAAAATGACGGCAAGGCCTATCAGGGAATCATTCGTTATTACCCTCTTTTACCGGGAAATCCTGAGACGAAGGCGATGGAATTATACGATGAGGGTCTAACTGACTTCAGGAATGATGATCTCAAATCCGCTGAACAAAAACTTCGCCAGGCAATTAAGCTCAATGATCGATTCTCTGATGCCTATGAAGCTCTTGGGGTAATGCTCGGCAGACAGGAGCGTTTTCCTGAGGCGATTGATCTCATGGAGATGCTTGCCAAGGTGGAACCTGACTCGACAATGGCGCACACGAATCTTTCTCTTTTTCTGATGAAAATGGGGAAGATCGAAGAAGCTGAAAATCATAAATCGCTGGCAACCCTCAAGTCGTTTAAGAGATTTGGTGATGAGGCCAAAGAGAAAGAAGCTTCTGCCCAGAAGGCGAAAGCCGAAGCTGAAGAATTCGCTCGGCGCGAGAAGATGTTTCTGGAAGTTCTGGATATCGATCCGGAGGATACGCTTGCGAACTTCGGTCTGGGATCACTGGCCGTTGAAAAAGGTGAGTGGGAAAAGGCGCGCGGTTTCCTTGAGAAAGTCGTCGCTGTCGATCCGAAATACTCAGTCGCATATCTCGCTCTGGGGAAGGCTTACAAAGGTCTCGGGCTTAAGGAAGATGCCAGGATTACTTTTAAGAAGGGCATTTCCGTCGCTGCCGCCAAGGGTGATCTTATGCCGGCCAATCAAATGCAGAGTGAACTCGATCGGATCTAAGCTTTCCTGAATTTCTTTCTGCTAATTTTAAGATCACTCTTCAATTTCTGAAGATCCTTCCGGTGAGACTTGAGCTTTTTTTCCCATGACGGGATGAATTTCTTCATCTTGAGAAGTTCTTTCTGCTGGGAGTTTATGATATCCCAGCCTGTCTTTCCGATGAGTCCCCGGGACTTTGCCCATTTCAAGTCCTCAAAGCTGAAGCTCAGCATGTGAAATTCCTCAACGGCCCTCCAGTAGATTTTTTCTTTCTCCTTCTCGGAGAAGTTATACCAGGTATTGTCGACGTCCTTTGATGCCAGGTCACTGAAAAGTCGGAATGCCCAGAAGAAGGTAAAATAAGCGTGATAGATTCCGCGCAGTGGACGGAGAGTTCTTCGCCACGGACTGAAGTAAATCATGTCGGCCGGTTCATCGATCAATTTTTCCAGATTCAGGCAGTGATTGAGATGGTGGTGCCCATTTTCATGGAGCAGATCATCCAGCAGATCAAGGAAATCCCTGTCATAAAGATTAATCATCGAGACACAAGGAAGTTCCTGGTGTGAATAACTCACAAACTCTTTGTCTTTGATGGGAATAATCTTGTCGGTGAAATGACTGAAGCGTTCCCAGGATCCGGGAGAAAATTCGCGGATGAGTTTCAGGGCAAGATCAATACGATGAGAAAAAAGATTCATCTCCTTCAGAGTAGGAGTCATGAGCTCGAGATCTTTTCCTTCAAGGTGAAGAGTCGTGCTCAATAATGGAGAGATCTTGCCGTTCCGAAGTCTTTCTCCCAGGGAGCTTTGTATGCGATAGCTCTTCGAACGCACATCAACTTTATCAATGTGGCGCTTGCCGAGAGTTAAAAGATGTTGCTCCAGCTGGCGAAGAGTTATTTGTGAGGCCTGGGCAACTGACTTCCCCTTATTCAAGGTTCTGAGGAAGACATCAGCAAATTCTGAATTATTCCAGCTATCGAAAACTTTTTCTTCATCACGGCTGAGTGAAGTGCTGTTGCCGGCCACCGGTACAATATTTTGCAGAAAAAAGAAGGTCTCAATTTGCTTAAGAAAAAACCAGTTGAGATTGGTGTAATGAGAGAGTTCGCTTTCGGAGTTTTTGATCCAGGATTTAAGAGGTCCGGGGGGATATTTCCGCAGATTAGCTTTGAGCTTTTTCCACTTTAATTGATACCTGGAACGAATTCTGGATTTAAGTCGACGATATTGTCGGGGAGAAAAATTCATAAAAAGTGGCTGGGAAGGAGAGATTCGAACTCTCGACCAACAGATTAACAGTCTGCTGCGCTAACCAACTGCGCCACTTCCCAACTCATAGTCAAAAGGTCTGTACTTTATAAACCTCGGGTCTTTTTTTGTCCATAACCTTTTTAAAAGGCTTTACGGGAATTCAATGTATTAAAATACTCAAGTTTTGTGCCTATCCGACCGATATGATCAACAAAGGAAGGCCAATTGGGGAATAAACCATCGCCTTATGTATTGCGCGCCCTGTGCATTTTAGGACCAGAAGAGATCCTAAAGCTCGCTCATGTTCTCCATCGCGAAGAGGTCAGTTTCCAGCGTGCTTCTGGCGACGACATTGTCTCCTGGAAAGACCAGAAGCCCACCCCTCGGAAGAAAGAAACGAAGTCTCAAACCGAAGCTAAAATACTTCATTTTACGAAGCCGGCCCCCCAGATGGAAGAAAAGCCTGTTGATGACGGGGAAGCCACTGGAGATGATGCTCAGATTCTGAGCGCGGAAGTGATTCTCATGCAAAGAGAGATTTCACGGGAAACTTCTTCTGAGCGTCACAAGGTTTCGGCCAGGTCCGGCTACCAAAAGGCCAGCGAGATGTACGTTGTAAAATCGCAGTCACTCGACGGAAAAGAAAAGATCCGTTTTGCATCTACCAATGGCGTCCTGGTCAATAAAAAACAAGCTTAGACAAATGGAATCGCAGTGATTCTCTGTGGAAGCTTTATTCCCAGATCTTTCACAACCTGAGGATCCATGGAGACTTGTCCGTCACCATGCACCTGCAGATGTGTTCTCAGGGCGAAAAAATCGTGTTCCGGATGTTCGAGGGAAATGATCACATCCCGGGCCTCTTTCAGATCGTAGCCCTTGTTTGTGATGAGAACACCGGTGATTTTTTCTTTGATGGGTTTTATTTCCTTTAGCGGACATCTGTAATGAGGTCCACCGTCGAAAGGATCAACTTCAAAGGTATATTTAAAGCCTATGCTTTCCAGCATACGTTTCACGGGCTCAGTTTCCTTCCCCACTTTTCCGATCGCTTCCCGGGCTTCCATGGGAAGAAGTGTCTGGTAAATATTCTCTGAAGGGAAAAGACTCAGGATAAATTCTTTATTGCTTCTGCTGAGGATGTCAGCTTCAACGTAATTCATGTTGAGAAACTTGCGTCCGATCGCTTCCCACAGGGGAGAATTCCCGTTTTTATCAAATGGCGGCATAAGTTCAGAATGCACCATCGGCTTGAAGCGGTCTGGATTCTTTGCCATATACAAAAAACGAACGAAGGAGAGTTGTTTTCCAAGCTTCTCAGCATGGCCCCTGAAATCCGGATTCAGAATGAGGCCGCCAATTTCTGTTGGCCCATTATAATCCAGACCCAGTTTGAGAGTTCCATGAACAAAACCAGTGTTAATGGTATTTGAGAACTTCGATTCTTGTCCGACGGAAAGATAAAAATGAGGCTCGTGTTCTGTTCCATGCTGGGCATGAATCATTGAGACACCGAGAATTTCGTTGTTGGTTTTGTCTTCAATCACGAAGATGTAATAATTCTTGAATAGTTCCGGACTCGGATTATTAAAGCTCTTCATCGAACTTCTGATCTTGGACATGATCATTTCTTCGTCTGCAGGCAGGTTGATAAAGACCATCATCTGGCTCAGCTTATACAGGTCTTTCAGGTCCTCCGGACGGACCGACCTCAGAATAAACATTAATTCTCCTCGTTTGCCATCAGCGACTCAATCTTTCCCAGGTCTGTAAGTGAAAATGTCCAGGGAAGAACCAGAGCATAAACACCATTTTGGCGGTCGCCTTGAAAAGGGAAATTTTCCCATGAACGTGCGTCCGGTTTCAGAGGATAGTAACCCGGAGTGTCTGCGCCTTCTAACAAATTATTCTTTTCGAAAAGCTTGTGCAGCCGTTCATGAAATCGTGTCCATTTACCTTCTGGTCCCCAGAGCTCAGGACTCAGCGCATAATCCAGCCATCGGCCCATTTGGCTGATGGACTTCGCTTCGCCTGATGGTTCCGGAGAGAGATAAACACATCCCATCTGATCAAAATCAAGAAAGATTTCCGAATTCCCACTGAGAAATTGGTAAATCTCCTTCGGATGACCCCGCCGGATCCTGGCCGCCGGATACTTTAATTTCAGTTCATCACGGCCCTGAAATGCTTCGAAATGGTAATCAACTTCGCGATTTTCTCCTGAGGGAAGATCTTTAATGAGAAATGGGGGAAGAAACGGCAGTACGGGAGCATCTTCCTGAAGGGTCATGGCCCCAGATATTCCCTGCATTTGTTTCAGGATGATTTCAGCAAGAGTCATGTCTTCTTTCATGGCGTGTTATTCTTGATAAAGTTCCGGGAGCCGGGGGATAATACCCAGATCATTGGGAGGATACTATCAACGACGCCGTCTTGGAAACTTTTGCGGATTATTACGCAAAAGGTGATTTTCCGAATGCCATGAATGAGCTCGCGAAGAATCGCGAGAAGCTTTCACCTGGACTGTGGCATTTCAACATGGGCACAGTAAAAGCGAAGTTGAATGTTATGGCCGAGGCCCGTTATCATTTTCTGGCGGCCGAGCGACAGGGTTTTGCTGACGAAAGGTTGAATCAAAATCTTTCGCTCGTGGAAAAAGCTCTTGAAGTAAAGACTCTCGAAAAGCCCCTTGATACTCTGGATTACGCAGTAAAGTTTGGCCTCTGGTCGCAAAACGGTTTTCTCACCATGATCTCTTTGATCATACTTCTAGGGGGCATGCTTATCCTCCGGAAAGAGAAAAAATATTATGTCCTGGTATTGACGATTTTTTTTGCGCTGATACCTGTGGGATGCCACTACTGGATCCGGAGCTGGGATAAAGCAGTGACATTGAAAGCACAGGAAGTTCTGGACGGTCCCTCTGTGATCTTCGGATCACGCGGAGAACTTCCTGCCGGGATTATGATTGTGACGAAGAAAACAGGCGAATGGAAAGAAGTTATATATCCATCAAGATTCAGCGGATGGATTAAGAATGCTGGCCTCAAAGAACTGGAGTGACGATGAGTTATGAAAAAGAAATGAGAGATAAGATGTCTCAGGGCGAATCTCCTTCTGACCGCCTGGATATCCCTCTTCTCAAATATCTCTGGGACGCGAGCCCGCTATCTTTCATGGCAAAAGAAAGTTATCACGACTTCTTTAAGAAGATTTCAGTCCTGAGCTCTTTCTCAGATAATGAAGTGAGACTTTTTACAAAATATTTACATCGACGCGAATTCACTCCTAACGAAATGATCTTTCGGCAGGGAGATTCGGGTTACGGCTTTTATTTTATTTTCTCAGGCTCAGTAAATATCTACGCCAATCATCAGACACTCAATGCCGATGATCCGGGCGATCTTATTGTCCGCCTGGAAAAGCGCCAGTATTTCGGTGAAATGGGATTACTGGAAGAGTTCAATCGACGTTCAGCTACGATCATCGCAGCTGAAAATACGGTCCTCCTCGGAATCTTTAAACCGGATCTCGAAAGAATGCTGGAAATTCATCCGGTACTGGGCGCGAAATTTCTCCGTGAAACCGCACTTATCATGGCCAATCGTATGGGACAGCTCACTCGTGAAATCGTCTCTCTCAAAAAGAAAATGAAAGAGCTGGAGCAGAGACTGTGACGAGTAAGATTCAGAAAATTAAGCTCTACCTGTTTATCTTTTTCGTGGCAGCCGCCCTGATCTTCGCGATCTTGTTCCCGAGACTGACGCTGCCGTTCGGTTTTGCGTACATCATTTACATCATGGCAAGCCCGGTCACGATTCTTCTCACCAAGGGATCAGTGAAACAGCGAATCTGGTACTTATTCCTGCTCCTACTTGGCGTTATGTTCCTGCTCTTCCCGCTCTTTGCCACGCTTTATAACGCCAACGCTGACCTGGGATCTCTTTCCCAGCAGCTGCCGCAAATTCAAAAGATCATCCAGGATAAGTTCTTTCTCTTTAAAGTGAATTTCTTCGAGAAGTACGGTATTCGGGTGAATCTCGATCCCGTGAATTTCATGATGTCGAAGCTTGAATTCTTCGGATCGGACTTCGTTTCGAGATTCCCGGATTATCTTTCTTCGGTTTTCGAGTGGATGCTTCTTGTTCCCATGTTCCTGTACTTCTTTTTCAAGGAAAGCGGAACATTTGGCAACAAGCTCATGGAAGCAATTCCCAATCCTATCTTTGAAAAGACATACGTCCTGTTCTCTCACTTCAATACAAAATTCGGTGAATACATAATCGCAAAGTTTGTTGAAGCAGCCATCCTGGGATCGCTTGTTACCGTGGGCCTTATCGTTATTGGCTTTCCTTATCCCTTCGTTCTGGGATTTGTTGCGGGGGTAACAAATATTCTTCCGTATATCGGGCCGATCATCGGCTTTATTCCCGCGTTCGGCATCGCACTTCTCTCGAAAGACCCCAATGTCTCTATGTGGGGCATGGTGATCATCTACGCAATCGCCAACCTCATTGACATGATTCTGGTATTTCCACTGCTCGTTTCCAAGATTGTTAACCTTCATCCGATTATGGTCGTTGTAAGCATAATCGTGGGATCACAGTTGGGTGGTATCGTCGGGATGATCGTGATCATTCCGTTTATCGCCTTTTTTAAGATCCTCTTTGTTGAAATTTATAAGGACCTTTCGGTGCACATATGATGAAAACTATTTCTTTGGTTCTCCTGCTCATTTCTATTTCCTGCTCTTCGGATAAGCCCAAGGGAAAGACAGAAGCGGAAATTCTCTATAAAGAGGCCCAGGAGCTGATGGAAGCTGAGCGATTCATCCTCGCGACCGAAAAACTCAATCTAATTAAAACTCAGCATCCCTATTCGTTCTACGCGACACCCGCTGAACTTCTCCAGGCCGATGTACTTTTTGAGCAGGAGAACTATGTTGAATCCGCGGCTGCTTATCTTCTTTTCCGCGATTTTCATCCTAAGCACGAAAAAATCCCCTATGTTGTTTATAAGATCGCTGAGTCTTACTATAAACAAATTCCTGATACCATCGACCGTGATCTTGAGCCCGCGATGGAAGCGACTAAATATTATGATGAGGTCATTCAGAAATACGGGGATTCCAGCTATGCCAGGGACGCTAAAAAGCGGATTGAAAAGTGTAAGAAGATGCTGAGACAGAAAGATCAGTACATTGCGGACTTCTATTTCAAAACCAAGGAGTGGTCAGCCGCAAGATACTGGTATCTCGATATCCTGGAGAATCATAAGGAGCCGAAGACCCGCCATCACGCCATGGTGAGAACCATCGCGGCTACCAGAAAGTTGAAAGAGTGGGATGCGTGCAGAGATTACAGTGAAAAGTTTCTGCAATTGGTTGATAAAGAGGATAAGAAGGAAATAAAATCGATATTAGATAACTGCCAGAAGAAGATTTAACTTTCGTGAGGTGCCGCCTTGGAGAATCTGAAACTCAATGACCTGCTAAAAAAAGCCAAAGATGCCTTTCAGAAAAATGATCTCAAGACGGCAAGTCTCTTCCTCAACGAAATCATCGACCAGAATCCAAACGCCACCGAAGCCTATTTTTATCTCGCCAATGTTTTCCACGTATGAGGAGAGCTTGGTAAGGCAATCAAGGGCTTTCAGAGAGTTCTTGAACTGGATCCAAATCACACTGATGCCGCGATTTCTCTTTCGGTTATCTACAATGACATCGGAAAGTATGAAGAAGCGAAGGCCATTTTCGAGAAGGCCAACAATCAGGTGAAGAACACCCAGAGTGCAGGCGTCGCAGATCCTCATCTCAATAAGAAATTTTCGCTTAAACATTATGAGATCGCTGAAATGTATGTTTCTTACGGTCGTTGTGATGAAGCGCTCTTCGAATACAACAAGGCCATCGCTCTTGATCCTGATAATCTCGAAATTCGCATCAAGATCGCCAAGACCTACACGAAGAAAGGATTCTCTTCCAAGGCCTTCGATGAACTTCGTCGCTTAAAGAATGAAAATCCAGGTTACATGCCTGCCAGAATCGCTCTCGGTCTTCTCTATTACGGAAATGGTAACATCATCGAAGCTCAGGCCGAGTGGCAGAACGTGCTTTCACGTGAACCTCAGCATCCAGAGGCCATGATGTATGTGAATCTTTCCCGTACCGCCACGGAAACCACCGTTCAGATGTAATCCCCCAAGTTTCAGCTTCTTGACCATAAAAGAAAAAGCCCGCTTGCGCGGGCTTTTTAGTTCTTAATTTAAGCTAATGATTAGGCTTCGAGAGTTCTGGTCGTTGTCGGGGCAGATGGCTTTAAATCGCCAGTTTCGAGAGCGATGGCAGGCTCGAAAGTAGTTCTGCGTGCATCGTCAGAAGAGAAGCTTACGATGTAAGTTTTGAGTTCACGGTACATTTCATGCTTCACAGACAGTTTAGAGTCCTGAAGAACGATCTGCTTACCAACTTTCTTAGCCGAGTTCACAACCACTGGAGCTTTGAGGTTCGCAGACATCTCAGTTACATTGGCTGGGATAGTCAGGATGCTGTAAAGCTTGGCCGTTTGAAGGGTATCGAGATCGAGACCATTCAGATCGGCTGGAAGAAGTTTGGCAATATAGTCTGGCTTGAAGATCTTAGGTTCAATGATCGGGAAGGCAACTTTCTCATCTTCAGTGCTCTGGAGCCAAAGAATCAGTGTGCTATCACCTGGATCAACTACGAAATATTTCTTGAGATTTTCAAAACCCAATAGACCTTCTGAAAAGGTGATGACGTCATTCGGGTTAACTTCCAGTTCCCCAAATCGAGTGGTTTTGATTTTCACGAGTTTCCTCCAAAATGAAATGGTAAGGTATTCTTACCATAGCACTTTGATGGTATCAGTCAACGGCTTAAATCTGCAAGGAGGAATTTATTTCTTCTTCAGCTCTTCACCGAGGCGAGCGATGTCAGACATGCTGGCCTGCACAGCCTCTGTATTTTGGTCCTGGATAGCTTGATAAACCTCTTCACGGTGGATTTTAGTCTCTTTTGGAGCTTTAATACCCAGACGTACTTGTTTACCCTTTATCTGCACAACGACAATTTTGATATTGTCGTCAATAGCGATGCTTTCTCCTAGCTTCCTTGTCAGAACTAGCATTGGTGATCCTTGTCTTCGGTGTCAAGAATGTGACTAACTCAATAAACTTTTACTGATGCGTTGATTTAATACGATTTTAGCGGGAACACAAGCGAATTTGAGAGATTTTGTTAAGAATTTGTAAGATTTTCTTAGCGGAGAAAGTCCATGAGATTGGTGTTCATGAGATTTGCGCTGGCTTGATACGTAGCCTTAAGAACGGCCTGTTCTTTCTGGAGATTCCCAAACAGCTCTGTGACATCGGCATCTTCGATCTTGGATTTGTGCGCTTCGTTAAGGAGCTTCGTCTTCTCAATATTATTTTCTGAGTTTGAAACCGTGTTGGTAAGCGCACCGATTTCGGTTCTGAGCTTCACTACGCGTTCAATGCTGGTATCAAACTTCTCCAGGAGACCCTGAATGATGTTCGGGTTGTCTGTGAGCATGGCGTTTTCCAGTGCTCTCAGTTCATCAAAGACACTCACTTCAACTTCCTGGGGCTCATTAGCATTCGCAGGTGCACGCATCTGAGGCGGAGTGAGATCCACTTCCTCTTTTTTGAGATTGAGATCATTTCTTTCGAGCGGAGTTTTTCCTTTCGAGAAGAAGAGATCTTTTCCGTTGATGTTTACCGGAATGAAAACGTCTTTATTGATCTCGATATTAATCTTGTTTGTGTCACCATGATATTTCCCTTCGGTGTCGAAGGGACGGGTGAGAACCTTCTGGCCAGCGAAGAGATAACGGTTACCCATTCTCTTGTTCGCGAGTGAGAGGGCCTGCTGACGAATCTGGTGAATTTCTTTTGCCACACCTTCGCGGATCTCAGGGCTATAGATCGTGGAAGCTGCACCGATGGCGAGTTCCTTGGCCTTCATGAGAAGTTCAGTAAGGTCTTCCACCACGTTCTCAGTATAAGAAAGCTGAGTCTGGGCGAAGTTGAGACTGCGCAGGTATTGTTCGGCATCGACATTCTGAGAGCGAATAGCAAGCAGTTCGACGTTCCCGACGGGATCGTCAGATGGCTTTGATACCCTCTTCATTGTAGAGCCCTTTAACTGGAGATCTTCTACCTTGCTCTTGGTTTTCCCAGTAGCGTAGTTGATCGAGTTAACGGAGCTGTTCTCAGAAACCCTGGTCATTTCCTATCCTATGGCAGTAGGTTCAGTACTGCTTTAAACATTTCATCCGACGCCCGCATGACCTTCGCAGAAGCCTCATAAGAGTTCTGGTAACGGATCATATTCGCGGCTTCTTCATCGAGTGATACACCCGCCAGGCGTTCCTTCACGGATTTCGCCTGAGCAAGGATTCCACCCGACTGCTCTTCATTAATTTTTGCTTTCCCTGCCTGAAGACCGATGTGGCCCACGGACTTGAGATATTGCTCTTCAAATGTTGTCGTTCCACCAGCGAGTACTTTCTCGTGCTGGAGCTTTGAAATTGCCAGCGCAATACGGTTATCACCCGGGGTGTTGGGTGACAGGGCGGTGGCAATGTTATTTACGTCATTCTTGATCTCGTCAGAGAGATCAATGTATTCAGCGGCACGCTTGCGATCCAGCGGCTCCTTGAAGAAATTGATTCCGGTAACCTGTCTGCCGGCCGCATTCGGGATCGGATTTCCCTGGGCATCAGTCGGTACAGGATGATTGGCAAAACCTTTTCTGTGAATGGCGTTGGTCGCGAGAACGAGACCGTGAGCGAGCTCATCAACCTGGCCCTCGAGCTGGATGATTTCTTCGTTACGGGTTTTCAAAAGGGCGCCGAGTGTTCCGCCTTTCAGGCTCTCTGAAATATTCAAGCTCTGGCGTGAAGCAAAGAAAACTTCAACGTCACCTTTGTCAGCAGAGTTCTGGCCATCCTTCACCGTTGCGCCGACTTTCAGTTCCTGGTTAAGGCTTCCTGAAACAAGTGAGCCCAGGCCTTCGACACCTACGATATATTGACCTTCATCATCGGTATGCGTCTGGATCGGGAAGTATTCAGCGAGTGAGCGGATCGCCCGGTCACGCTGGTCACGAAGGTCATTGGCCATGCCGGATGTGACTTCTTCGACATTGATTTCTTTATTGAGCTTAGCAATGTTTTTAGTAAGCATGTTGATGTCATCAACAGCGAGTGAGATCTTCTTATTGATCTGACCGCGGACTTCGTCGAGATTTGACTGGATCCGGTGAAAATCACCAACTACGATCTTGGCATTCTCTTTCACCACGTTCCGGATGGTTTCGTTCTCCGGCTGATTGGAAAGTTCTCTCATCGAGTTAAAGAAACGGTTCAGGACTTTATTCATCCCTTCTGAATTGATCTCGTTAAAGATTTCTTCCACGTGCCCCAATTGAAGGGCGCGCTCTTTATCAAAGTTATTTCCGGTGAGTGAAGTATTAAGCTTCTTTTCCACGAGTTCGTCGTGCTGGCGCTTGATACTCTGGATCTGGGTACCGGTACCAAGAACGTAATTACCTTCCGGGAGAGTGAAGCTTGTTTCCTGTCTTACTTCCTGGCGGGAGAACCCGTCAGTATTGGCATTCGCAATGTTATGCGAAGTCGTAGACATTGCGCGCTTTGAAGCGAACAGTCCCGATTTACCAATGTTAAGTAAGTCAGACAACGATCATCCTTTCTATCGGCCCGCTTGACGGGTCATCCCGTCAGCGCCGTAAGTGGTATAAGTTTTCTTGCCACTGAATCCATTCCTGAGATCACGAATAGACAGCATGGCCTTATTCAGGAACATCTGATTCTTTTTATTCTGCTCCTGGATCTTCGTAATGATGTCGATGAGAAGACTGTTGAGGTTTCTCAGAGCAGGAATGCCGCTCTTCTGGTCGATGTCAGCAAAGGCTTCCAGCAATTCTCCCGCGCGTGTGATTTCCGCTTCGAAGAGATTTGAATCGTTAATTTTGAGTATGAGGTGAGCGCGATCTTTTTCGAGCTCACTTACTCTGGCGATAATTTCTTCTTTCAGGGGAAGAAGAGTTTCCAGTTT
>JAKFFP010000177.1:0-4555 GCA_036675045.1 Bacteriovoracales bacterium
AAAAATAGTTAAGGAGGTTCAAGGTCTTTCTCGAAGAGAGTGCGACTTAAAGCTGATACAATTGAGTGATCGGCCAATTAAAAAAGAAGCAATCTGGGTCTCAGACTCGTTAATATCTTTACTTAAAGAATACCGTGATCTCAAAGGAACTGCTGAATCATTTGAAGAAATTATTTCAGAAGTCACCAGAAATGCCATTGCAGAACTGCAAAAGTCCAAATTCAAACTAGTAAAGACTCCCAGGTCGCCATCAGTATCAGAATCCAGAATTCCTGCGGCCGACGTGAAGCGGGAAGTTTATCTGAGGGATAAAAAATGCGTGAAATGCGGCTCTGTCTTTGGTCTGCAATACGATCACCGAAAACCATTTTCTCTTGGTGGGAAATCCACTTCGGATAACATCAGGTTATTGTGTGCAAACTGCAATCAGCGGGAAAGGATCAGGCAGCGGCTTTGAGTTCCGGAAGATTCCGTGATTCAAGGAAGGCCTTGATGCCGTCAGCATCATCCACGAAGAAGAATGTGTGTTTAGAAGAGCGTGTCCGAAGAACAACCGTGGCAAAGGTCTGCTTGGGTTCGGAGACATGAACTGAAATAATATCGGAATAAGAGATTTTCTTTGAAAGTCCCAGGAAGCTCATCTCAAGGTAATCATCGAAAAAGTTTACCCGATGCTTCACGTCGTAAGTGATAAAACCAGTGATCATGGCAATGAGAAGGCCCGCGAGAATGAAAACGGCGGCACCACCCATCCCTTGGTGGATTCTTGTGAGAATGTAGCCCTGGATCCCGAACATCAAAGCGATAAAGGGAACGACTTTTACCATAT
Organism: Bacteriovoracales bacterium; assembly: GCA_036675045.1. Classification (GTDB taxonomy): domain Bacteria; phylum Bdellovibrionota; class Bacteriovoracia; order Bacteriovoracales; family Bacteriovoracaceae; genus Peredibacter. The sequence goes on from JAKFFP010000177.1 coordinate 830, forward strand.
GGTCTAGATGTTTTTCGCGGGTAAGTTTGAAAGGAGTGGTCTTACTCATGCCTTCTTATCGGAAAGCACGAAAAAGACCTGAATCCTGTATTAACGACGCTTTCTGATCTTTTCAGCGACCTTGTGGGCCTCGTCGACATTATAAAGCCAGATATTTCTTCCCTCATCGGTCGTGAGTTTCAGGTGAGAAAAGGGAAAACGGGTCGAGATTACTTCCACCGTTTCAATGTCCCGGAGAAGGATTTCGTCTCCGTAAGGGAACGGATGGAGACGAAACTCGATATGATTGTCATGAAGAGTGGCAATGTAGCAGTAATCGTGAATGAGGAATGCGGCAGCGATCAGAATGAGGCCCACACCCAGGAAAATCGCAATATCATAGGCCAAGGCGGGCGAGAGATACTTGTAATAACACCACGTCTGGGCGACATAGGCCGCAAGAAGAAGCGGGGCCAGGCGTCCCATGTAATGTGCGTGATTTTCTCTCGTGATTTTCATTCATCCCCCTGTTTTATACGTCGCGTGAAAAGTCATCATAAGGATTCTTTAGTTAGCCGTCGACTCAAGAAGTGTTCTTGTCGGGAATGAATAATTCATAGTCGTTTTTCTCTCTCAGTATTAAAATAACTCATCAATTTTTCTCATGAGGAGTCAGCACGTGGAGACCAAAAGAGTCGATTCATTCAAAGCACGCCGGACACTTAAAGTCGGTAATAAGTCATACGATATTTTTTCCCTGAAAGCGGCCGAAGCGGCAGGGGTGGGTGACGTAAAGAATCTTCCGTTTTCACTCAAGGTGCTCATGGAGAATCTTCTGCGGAATGAAGACGGCTTCACGGTTTTCACGGACGACATCAAGGCGATGGGGGAATGGACGAAGAATAAGAAATCCATCCGCGAGATTAACTATTACCCGGCGCGGGTTCTCATGCAGGACTTTACCGGAGTACCGGCAGTAGTGGATCTGGCGGCCATGAGAGATGCGATGAAATCGGTTGGTGGTAATCCCCAGAAGATTAATCCGCTCGTTCCGGTAGATCTCATTATTGATCACTCGGTGATTGTGGATTATTCAGCTGACGAAAACGCATTCACAAAAAACATGGCCCTTGAATATGAGAGAAATGGCGAGCGCTATAAATTTCTCAAGTGGGGACAAAAAGCATTCAAAAATTTCCGCGTGGTACCTCCGGGAACAGGAATCTGTCACCAGGTGAACGTGGAATATCTCGCTCAGACCGTCTGGACAAAAGAAGAGGGAGGAGCAACTCTCGCTTACTGCGATACCTGCGTGGGAACTGATTCACACACCACCATGGTTAACGGTCTTTCGGTTCTGGGTTGGGGAGTGGGCGGGATCGAAGCGGAAGCAGCGATGCTCGGACAAGCGGTTACGATGCTTATTCCGGAAGTTGTAGGATTTAAGTTCAAAGGAAAAATCAAAGAAGGTGTAACAGCGACTGACGTTGTTCTCACTGTTACTCAGATGCTCCGTAAAAAAGGTGTGGTTGATAAGTTTGTTGAATTCTACGGGCCGGGTCTGAAAGATCTCACTCTTGCTGACCGCGCGACCATCGCCAACATGGCCCCGGAGTATGGCGCCACTTGCGGGTTCTTCCCGGTTGATGAAAAGACCATTGAATATCTTCGCTTCACGGGACGCGATGAAGACCGCGTTCAGTTAGTTGAGGCCTATGCCAAAGAGCAGGGCTTCTGGAGAGATGATTCCCGTGATCCGATTTTCACAGATACTCTTGAGCTCGATCTTTCTCATGTTGAGCCATCGCTCGCGGGACCTAAACGTCCGCAGGACAGAGTTTCTCTTTCTCATATTTCTGAAGGATTCAAGTCTGATCTCGTTTCCGAGAAAGGCTTTAATGTTAAAGCTGACGATGCTGAGAAAAAGCAGGCGATCGATGGACAGAGTTTCACTATCACCCATGGTGACGTGATGATTGCGGCGATTACCTCGTGTACCAATACCTCCAACCCTTCGGTGCTGATTGCAGCGGGACTTGTGGCCAAGAAGGCCAATGCTCTCGGACTTACCCGTAAGCCATGGGTGAAAACATCTCTGGCCCCCGGATCAAAAGTTGTGACGGATTATCTGGAAGCCGCGGGACTACAGCCAGAACTGAATAAGCTCGGATTCAACCTCGTCGGTTACGGATGCACGACTTGTATCGGTAACTCGGGCCCGCTTAAGCCGGAGTTTTCGAAAGCGATTAAGGATGGAAATTTAACAGCGGCAGCAGTTTTATCTGGTAACAGAAATTTCGAAGGCCGCGTGTCTCCGGATGTGAAAGCGAACTATCTTGCTTCGCCACCGCTGGTGGTTGCTTACGCCATCGCCGGAAACGTAAAAATTGACCTCACGAAAGATGTGATCGGGAAGGGTAACAATGGAAAAGATGTTTACCTGAAAGATCTCTGGCCATCGTCAGCGGAAATCCAGGAAGCGATGATGAAGATCACACCTGCGATGTTCAAGTCCCGTTACTCCGATGTCTTCAAGGGTGATGTGTTCTGGCAGAAAGTGTCTGTGCCTGAAGGAGAAACCTACGCGTGGGATACGAACTCTACCTACATCAATAATCCTCCCTACTTTAAGGGAATGAAAAAAGATCCGGCACCAGTGAAGGATATTGTGGGAGCAAATGTTCTGGGTCTCTTCGGTGATTCGATCACCACCGATCACATTTCTCCGGCGGGATCATTCAAGCCGGAAACACCGGCGGGTTCTTATCTCGTGGGCCGTGGCGTGAAGCCAGCTGACTTCAACCAGTACGGCGCCCGTCGCGGACATGATGAAGTCATGACCCGCGGAACTTTCTCCAACATTCGCCTGAAAAATGAAATGGTGAAATCAGGGAAAGAAGGCGGGTATACAACCTACATTCCGACCGGTGAAGAAACGACGATCTACGATGCTTCCGTGAAGTATCAGGCCGCGGGGAAACCGCTGGTAGTTTTTGCGGGCAAAGAATATGGAACCGGATCATCCCGTGACTGGGCTGCCAAGGGAACACTTCTTCTTGGCATTAAGGCGGTAGTTACTGAGAGCTTCGAGAGAATTCACAGATCGAACCTCATCGGCATGGGAGTGATTCCGCTTCAGTTCACTGGCGGGAACACCAGAAAGTCTCTTGGTCTTGATGGTTCGGAGGAAGTGACGATTCATGGACTCACAAACATGAAACCGAAAGCTACCCTTAAGGCCGATATTAAGCGGAAGAACGGTGAAACGATCACGGTTGATCTTCAGTCGCGGATCGATACCGCCAATGAGCTTGAATACTATAACAACTCAGGAATTCTTCACTACGTTCTCAGAAAGTTAAATGCGTAAGTATTTTGAAGACCACTCCCTCACAGGAGTGGTCATCATTTTCTGTGCTTTCGCTCTCGCTGTTTTTCTGCGCTTTTTTGATCTCTCTGACCAGAGTCCCTGGACTGATGAAATAGCTTCCTGGTGGTATCTTCGCCATCTGGACACGGTCTTTTTTCGGGAATCCCATACGCCCTTGTTTTATGGGCTGCTGCGCTTTTTTCTCGGCCCTGATGCTACCATTTCAGGCATCAGGCATTTCGTGGCCGCGATCTCTGTCATTCATTTAATTGAGTTTTTTTTCCTGGGGCAAATGGCGCTGAAGAAACAAGCATCACGAGGTATAGCTCCAAATCAAACAATGTATATAGCTGGGATGCGCTGATGCTGACCACCGA
>JAKFFP010000251.1:0-4536 GCA_036675045.1 Bacteriovoracales bacterium
TGCGCTACGTGAACGACGACGAGCCCGGCATCACGCGTGAGGTGCGGGGCACGCGAGCGACGTATCGCGATGCGAGCGGGCGCGTCGTCCGAGACAGGACGACCCTCGCCCGCATCAAGGCGCTCGTCATTCCTCCGGCGTGGGAAAATGTCTGGATCTGTAAGCACGCTGACGGCCATCTGCAGGCGACCGGTTACGATAAGCGAAAAAGAAAGCAATACCGTTATCATGAGAAATGGAACGAAGAAAGAAACTCAAATAAATTCACCCGTCTCACCGAGCTGGCGGAAAGCCTTCCCCGTTTAAGGGCCAACATTGAACACGACCTTAAACTCCCCGGACTCCCGCGCGAAAAAGTTCTCGCTGCCGTATTGAAGATCATGATCATGACCCAAACCAGAGTCGGTAACAATCTTTATGCCGAAGAAAACGATTCCTATGGTCTAACGACAATTCTCAATGACCACGCCAATGTCAGCGGAACGAAAGTCAAACTCTCCTTCAAGGGGAAAAGCGGCATTGATCACGACATTTCATTTGTCGACCGGAAACTCTCGAAGATCATCTCCCGCTGTCAGCACTTGCCGGGCGAAGAACTTTTTTGCTTTGTGAATGACAAGGGCGCAACGGTGGACATTTCATCGACCCACGTGAATGACTACTTAAAAACTGTGACGGGCAAGGACTTCACCGCCAAGGATCTCAGGACCTGGAGTGGCACGACTAAGGCCCTCGCTCTGCTGGTAACCAGCGGTCCCTGTGATGATTCCCACGCCTCTGTCTGGAAAAAACGGCATGCGGGAATTGTGAAGGAAACCGCTTCCCATCTCCGGAATACTGTCAGTGTCTGCCGCAAATATTACATCCATCCGATCCTGTTTGAGACGGACCAGGATGGGACTCTTCATCTCAAATGGAAAAAATGCCGCCCCAGCTCTTCCTATAGCCGGGAAGAAAGATTACTTCTTATCCTGTTAAAGGATGCGGAAAAGGAAAATGCATGCCAGCCCACACTCTCTCGCGCCTCCTGAAGGAACTCGAAAAAAAACCTAAGGCCTATCCAGACAAAGAGAAGCTCGAAGACGAGATAAAGAATTTCCAGCTCATGCTGCTGAAGATCCAGCAGGCGGCCTTCCATCGTCAGGAAAGAATCATCATTATTTTCGAGGGATTCGATGCCGCCGGAAAAGGAGGGACCATCAGAGCAGTGACGGAAAAGCTCGATCCGCGCTCACTTAAAGTTGTTCCTATCGCCGCTCCCAAAAAGTCCGAGCAGGGAAAACACTGGCTCTACCGCTTCTGGAAAAAACTCCCCGCTCCGGGGAGTATCACCATCTTTGACCGTTCCTGGTATGGACGGGTACTGGTGGAAAAAGTTGAAGGACTCACGTCTCCGGAAAGGATCAATGATGCTTACAAGGAAATCAATGAATTCGAGGCTACCCTTCAGCGGGATGGAATCATCCTCATCAAGATTTTTCTCGCCGTCACAAAAGATGAACAGCTGAAGCGCTTTGAAGAACGCCTGACGGATCCCTTAAAAAGGTGGAAGATCACGGAAGCCGATATCGAAGCGAGAAAGAACTGGAATAAATACGTCTCAGCGGTGGATGAATTTCTCAAGGAAAACAATTCCAGAAAATCTCCCTGGCATGTGATCCCTTCAAATTCCAAGAAATTTGCCCGACGCCAGAGCCTTCACGTGATTACGAAGGAACTCGCTCATCTCCTTAAAGGATTTGAGCAGCCAGAACACGATAAAAAGCAGAAGAAATTTTTAAAGGATTTGCGAGGCTGTTAAGGGGCGGTGTTAAATTCCCGCTCGCAGTTTTCGATTTTCCCCGGACGTGGATTCTCTCCGTTGGTGTAGCGGAAGCATTCGGAAGTCTTTCCATCCAGGTTGATACGGGCCTTGAGCTTTTCATTTTCGTCAAAATACCAGGTACTCGTTTTGCCAATCCGGGTCTCAGTCGCCTCGATCACCTTCCCATCTTTAAACTGACGGGAAAAAGAATGCGCGGAGGCGGAATTTGAGATTGTATGAGACACGAGTTTTCCATTCTTATACATGAGGGTCTCGACGGTGCTTTCCGGAGAGCCGTGGTCTTCCCGATACGTCCAGATCTCAGTCGTGATCATTCCTTCCTTCTGTACTTTTTTCGTTCCCATGCGCATGGGCCCGTCATGAAGAGACTCCATGATCATATCGTCTTCAGCCTTCAGTTTCTCAGGATCGTAAGACGTCCGGGGAGCCGAGCAGGAAAGAACCAGAAGAAAGAGAATAATTTTTTTCATAAAATGATTTTAGTTCATGCTCTCCAGGACTTCAAGGAAGGCCTCCGGCGGCTGCGCACCTGACAGCGCCTCAGAATTATTAATCACAAAAAATGGCACCCCTCTGATTCCGAGACGCGCGCCTGTTTCTTCATCCTTTCTCACGTCCTGGTCATATCTTTTACTTTCCAAAACGTCCTTTATCTCCAGCGGATCAAGATTTTCTTTCTCACCAAGTGCTATGAGGACATCATCGTCATTGATATCTTTTCCTTCGGAGAACTTTGCCCGGAACAAAGCTTCTTTCAGCTCATTCTGAATACCGTAGAATTTCGCGAGATGGAGGAGTTTGTGCGCCTTGAATGAATTGGCCGGGACAACTTTATCGAAATGAAATTCAATTCCGCCACTCTTACCCATGTCAGAAATCTTTTGCTGCATGCTCTCGACCCAGGCGCGGTCTTTTCCGTATTTTTTGGCAATGAGATCAGTCTGATCGGTATCCTTTCCGGGTTGCGAATAGGGATCGAGCTCAAAACTTCTCCACTCTACCTCGACACTTTCCGCGCGCGGAAAATTCGCCAGCGCCTTCTCGAGATTTCTCTTCCCGATGTAACAGTAGGGACAATTGATATCAGACCAGACTTCCACTTTGATCATAAAAACTCCTGGAAGAATCATGCTCCTCTCACCTTAATGTGTCTATTTTGAGGCACTCCGATATGAGGTTTTTGTTAAAGTTTCCACTCTAAGCTATGAAGAGAAGGGGGCCTGCTCAGGCGTCTTGAGCCACCGCCCGCAGCGAAGCCTTACAATACCGGTATGAAAACGAATTCCCTCTTGATTCTTCTTTTTTACTTTCTCTGCGCTCCAGCCTTTGGTGCTGTGAAAGAGGTTCCCCGGCTCGCGAATGAAGGAATTTTTGCCGCCTTCGGTTCTTCCCGCATTCAGTCCTCAGAATTGATCCAGGGAAGCACTTTCGGATTCATGACGGGTGATATCGCCAGGAAACTCGGCGTCTCCAGGACGGAAATGGAGAGCTATAACCGGGAGCTCGATCAGCTGAATGAAATGATGACTGAGGTTTCTCACGAACTGGAAGTGATGAAGAAGCCGACCCTGGAAGACGCGGTCAGTTTGTGGTCAGGCCTCAAAGGCGCAGTTTCATCTGCAACACTTGAGGCCCTTCACAAGATCACGAACGGAAAAAAATAATTATTTCGTTGGAACCTGGCGGATGTTACGGACCTTTCCGCTGTAACCCCAAACCTGAACCTGAACTTCCTTATAAAGGCCGAAGACATAGTTCTTCACTTTTACCAGATACTGGGGAGCAACCAGCACGTCCGCTTTATTAGGAACAGTGGCATTATAAGCTGCCGCTGATTTCGCCTCTTCTTCCATGCCCGGCCCGAAGAATCCGAAGAGTCCCCCACCGCCAGCGCCGCCATCATAAGTCACACCATCAGCATAGTTCTTTGAACCCTGAGTATGAATGCCGAAAATGCGTACGTGATGGGCCTTACCCACAATTTTCTTTGTCATGTCGACATCAACATCAGCTTCGAGATTGCTGATGACAGAGACATTCATGCCACCTGTTTTTTGACTGAGGTGATTTCTGGTGGAGCAAGAAACGAGCGCGAACAAACAGATGATGACTGAAAACTTCATGGATTCTCCCTTTTAAGTATTCTCTCATTAAAAGGGAGTTCAGACGATTAGATGAGATGGAAAATTCTTCCCGACTTACTGCTTAATAAGCTCGAGAAACTGGTATTCCTTCGTTCCATCTGTGAGCTCCATGACGGATTCCTGGGAAAGTTTATTGCCGGTAACCTTAAGAATGGCCGTGAAAACATAATCGTTTGTTGTAAGCATGATCATGAGAAAGTCATCACTGAGTTCCATCACGTCCACCGGGAGCTTTTGCTCGTCCACCAGAATAAAGAGTGAACTGTCCTGGACTTCGTAAGAAACAGAACCTTCCCCGCAAACGGGTGCCTCGCCATTGGTTGACCAGCACATGTCTTCAGCAAAGCTCCAGCGATTGGACGACCGGGTGACTTGGGCCTCGAACTTCGTAGCGTGGGATTGAGTGATATGGCCCGCCGGGGTCTCACGTTGGGACGTCGCCGACTCTTTATTCCATCCGCCTTCCAGCTGTGTGAAAAAAGATTCAAGGGATGCCGCCTGGGCAGTAAAGGTCGCAAGACAAAGAAGGATGAAAATTTTCATCCGGAGAGGCTATCAACGCCCTTC
>JAKFFP010000377.1:0-24205 GCA_036675045.1 Bacteriovoracales bacterium
CCTTGAGGTTTGATACTCCCAAAGCATCCATCTTCTTATGAATGGATTTTTTATTTCCGAGAAGGATCGGCTGAATGAGTCCTTCATCGTTCAGGATGGAAACTGCTTTCAGGATGCGGGCGTTTGATCCTTCAGGGAAAACGATACGCGGTTTCTCAGCTCCACCGCCGCCAGGAAGGCGCGAGCGGATGTTTCGCATGATCGACCCTGTCTGACCCAGGCGTTCCTGGAGAGATTTCGCGTAGGCATTCATGTCATCAATGCGGATTCTGGCGACTCCGGAATCCATCGCAGCTTTTGCGACTGCCGGAGATACGCGGGTAAGAACGCGCTTATCGAATGGCTTAGGAATGAGATAATTTCTGCCGAAAGAGAAATCCTCATTTCCGTATGCGCGTTTCACATCGTCAGGAACTTCTTCTTTCGCGAGGCCCGCAAGCGCGTAAGCCGCGGCTTTCTTCATTTCCTCGTTGATCTTTCTCGCGCGCACATCAAGAGCTCCGCGGAAGATGAACGGGAACCCGAGAACGTTATTGACCTGGTTTGGATAATCAGAACGACCAGTGGCCATGATGGCGTCGCTTCTGACCTGGGCCACTTCTTCCGGAGTAATTTCCGGATCAGGGTTGGCCATGGCGAAGATGATAGGATCTTTCGCCATTGATTTTACCATGTCTTTTGAAACGAGACCTTTAGCGGAACAACCGATGAAGGCATCTGCGCCCACCATGGCATCGGCCAGGGTTCTGCATTTCGTTTCATTGGCAAACATCTCTTTATACTTGTTCATTCCTTCAGAACGGCCCTTCCAGATCACACCTTTTGAATCGGCCATGAGAACGTTTTCTTTTTTCACGCCGAGCTCGATCATGAAGAGAGCAGTCGCGATCGCGGCGGCACCGGCGCCGGAAACAACTACTTTCACTTTCCCGATATCACGCTTAGTGATCTCGCAGGCATTGATGAAGGCAGCCCCGCCGATGATGGCAGTACCGTGCTGGTCATCGTGGAAAACCGGAATGTCACAAATTTCCTGGAGGCGTTTTTCGACTTCAAAACACTCAGGTGCTTTGATGTCTTCAAGATTAATTCCTCCGAACGTCGGTTCGAGTGCTTTTACGACAGAAACTATTTCATCAACCGTGCGAGATGAGATTTCGATATCGAAGACATCAATGTCCGCGAAGCGCTTAAAGAGTACGCCTTTCCCTTCCATCACCGGCTTCCCGGCGAGAGCGCCGATATCTCCGAGACCGAGAACAGCTGTTCCGTTTGAGAGAACCGCGACGAGATTTCCTTTCGCCGTATACTTGTAAACATCTTCAGGATTTTTAGCGATCTCAAGGCAAGGAGCTGCTACGCCCGGAGAGTAGGCCAGAGAAAGATCACGGGCAGTGAGGCAAGCCTTGGTAGGAGTGACTTCGATTTTTCCTGCGCGACCCTGCGAATGGTATTCCAAAGCGAGACGATATTTTTCTTCAGCGGAAGATGATTCCTGAGGAGTTGTGCTCAAAGGTGATCCTTTTGTTAGCAAGAAATAGGCGAAAAAATTATTGGGCTAAGATACCAGTTTTGACGTGAAAAGACAGCTTCTATGCGGTGCGCTTTCCCCGGAGAATTGAAGGAAGAAGAGGAATGGTGGTGAGAAGAAGGCCAATATAGAACTCATCCAGTGTGGTGAAAGAATACTTCTTATTGAGTACACGCCATAACACGATGCCCACACAGCCCAGAATGACAGCGAAACTGAAGTTTTTATCCGAAATCCTGCCCGGAAACCATTGACCGACAATAAGTGGGAAAAGAAGACATGCGGCCGAAAAACTTCCTAGGGTCTTCCAGACTTCCACGACGTCTCCTTCGAAGTAAACTCCGAAAATAACCGAAACCGTCGCGACAAAGACAAGCGCCAGATGATGATGATAGATCCGGAATTTTTCCTTCAGCCGGAAGAAGTCGTAGCTGATACAAGTGGCGGCATTAAAGAGATACGAATCAAGGGTGGAAAGAATGATGGCGAGAATCCCGGCGATGATGAGGCCTCGCACGCCGTGAGGGACGAGCTGGATGGAAAACTGGAGATAGGCATCCTGAGGGTTGGCATCGGGGAGTGCCGCCCGCGCATAGAGAGCTCCGAGAGTTGTACAACAGTCGAACAGAAACCAGATGACCGTGGAAATGAGAATGCCTTTTTTGGCGACCTTCTCTGATTCAGCGGCAAGACAGCGCTGGTAGAAATTGGGGTCAACCAGCGTGGAGAGTGCGATGAATCCCCAGATAAAAAGTGTCGAAACACTTTCACCACCGGTCCACTCAAAATGTGTCGCAGGTAATTTATCCACTAAGGTTGTGGGATCACCGAATCTCTCCCAGGCAAATACCACCACGAGGAAGACTGAAAGGATCATGAAGAAAAACTGAACCACATCTGAGAACACTACGGCGCGGAATCCTCCCCACAGAGACCAGAGAGTGACAAGAAAAACTCCGGCGACCGAGTTCCAGAAAAGGGAACCGCCCAGAAGAGACTGCAGGAAAATGCCAAGGCTTATGGTGTAAGCGATCGGCAGGAGATTCAGGAAATTGAGACTGGCAGTGATCCGCTGGGCCTTCGGTCCGAAGATCTGTCGTGCGAGATCGGGAATCGTCATGATGTTGTGAGACCGGATCTTTTTCACCAGGAAAAAAGCGAAGATGATATAGGTGGCGTACCAGAAAATTCCCTGAGTCAGAAGATTGTAAATTCCCTTTTCGAAGGTGAGGGCGGTGACGCCGAAAATGCCGCCGTACCAGGTGGCAACGAGAGTCGCCACGAAAACCGGAAGGGTCAGTTTTCTTCCCATGAGGAGTAGCTCGAGAACACTCTCTTTACCGTCTTCCCTGGATCTGTTTTTCAGCGACTGTCCGTAGAGCACACTCGCCAGAGTTGCGCCGAGAACTGCGAGGAACACGGCCCAGTCAGTCCAGTCCAGAAAGTCGATGAGATTAGCCTTGGAAACCATGGCTTGATTATAGGTTTTGGTTTATTGTTTAGCTATGGGGAAAGTCTCATGAAATACGTTCTTCTCTTTGTCATAGCAATTGTTCTCATCCGAATCGATAAGATCATCGAGCTTGGGGAGAAAGGCTATATGATGTTTCAAAGCGAACCTTCTCAGGATCGACTGAAAGGCATTGGTGATTCTCCGGTCATCGTACGTTCTGAAACAAATGTCAGACTTACTCCCAGGCAGCAGTATCTTTCTTTCATGGATGGTTTCCGGGTCACGCCCGATCTCGCCTACCGTGAACAGGCGATGGAACTTTTCCGCGCGCATCCACAAATGTTTTCTGACAAGCATGATAAGAATCTTGAAGCACGAATCTATGCCTGGCGGGATCTCGTCGTGCAGAATTCTGAGGAGCTTCCGCTTTTTCTCCTCGATCTGATGAATATCCTCAAGGGTGAAAATAAGATCACGATCACCCGCTTCTTTAGTCTGGTCATGGATCTCAACATTGATATGTTCATGTCGAGTTATCCGCGAACCAAGGATCCGGCCTGCGCGCCGGTGACAATGATTGAAACTGCCGTCCCGCCGGAAGAAAGATTACCGGAGCTTTATGAAAGGCTGGGGATCCTGGAAGAATTTCTGGCCCGGGAAAAGCTCCCCGCTGATAAAAAGCTCTACGGAAATCTTTGTCTTAATACACTGAAGATCTATCTGGAAAAAGAGGGCGCGGCTGCCCCCCCGACAGTTGAAGCGACTCCCGTTGAAGCTCCCGCAATTCCCGCGCAACCGGAAGCAGGGGCCACTCCGTGATCCAGGCACTTTCACTCTCAAAAAGTTTCGGGACTCAGCTCCTGTTCGAAGACGTCAGCTTTAATATGACCAGAGGAGAGAAAGTCGGTCTCGTGGGAAGAAATGGCTCCGGGAAAACGACGCTTTTTAAAATTATTCTGGGCGAGGAGCATTCCGATTCCGGAGAAATCATTTTTCCGAAAAACTATACGATCGGAACTCTCAAGCAGCACCTTCACTTCACGGAGAAAACAATTCTCGCCGAGTGCAGTCTTGCTCTCTCGAAAGATGAAGAGTTCGATACCTATAAAGTGGAGAAGATGCTCCACGGCCTGGGTTTCAAGACGGAAGATTTCCAGAGACCGCCTTCAGATTTCTCCGGCGGATACCAGATCCGCCTGAATCTTGCGAAGGTTCTGATCGGAAATCCTGATTGTCTTCTTCTCGATGAGCCGACGAACTATCTGGATATCGTATCCATGCGCTGGCTCTCTCGCTTCCTGAAAACATTCCCGGGCGAGGCGATCATCATCACCCACGACCGCGGATTCATGGATTCCGTCACGACTCACACCATGGGGATTTGGAGACAGAAGCTGGTCAAGATAAAGGGCGACTCCACCAAGTATCACGAGCAAATTCTTCTCGAGGAGGAAGTCTACGAGAAGACCCGCGCCAACACGGAAAAGAAAAGAAAGGAACTGGAAGAGTTCGTGGCCAGGTTCAAGGCCAAGGCCAGCAAGGCCGCTCAAGCGCAGTCCCGGATGAAGCTCCTCGATAAGCTTCCCGAAATGGAGGCCCTGGCGATGATGGCCTCGCTCGATTTCGAATTTAATTTCCGCGAATGTCCCGGGAAGGTCCTGGTTGAAGTCAAGGATGTGAGTTTCGGTTATAACCAGAACCTCCTCATTAAAGACCTTTCCTTCACGGTTCTCCGGAACGACAAGATTGCGATCATCGGAAAAAACGGTAAGGGAAAATCCACACTCCTGAACCTTATCGCAAGAGAACTCACGCCGGTTAAAGGCGAGATCACAGGGAATGTAAATCTTCTGATGGGACATTTCGGGCAGACGAATATCAATCGTCTCAGCATGGAAAATACCATCGAGGAAGAGATCTCATCCGCAGATCCCAATCTCGGACGCGAAAGAGTCAGAAGCATTTGTGGCGTCATGATGTTCTCGGGAGATCTGGCAAAGAAAAAAATCAAAGTCCTGTCAGGTGGTGAGCGGGCTCGCGTCCTTCTGGGAAAGCTTCTCGCAAAACCAACTAATCTTCTCCTGCTGGATGAGCCCACGAACCATCTTGACCAGGATTCGGTGGAGGCACTTTCGCAGGAACTGCGGAATTATCCGGGAGCCGTCATTGTGGTGACTCACTCTGAGGGCATGCTCCGCGAAGTCGCGACGAAGCTCGTAGTATTCCATCATGATCGGGTGGAATATTTCCCTCAGGGTTACGACGACTTCCTGACAAAGATCGGATGGGAAGAAGAAGAGCAGGTTAAGCAGGAGAAACCGAAGGTGAAGCTAACCCGCGAAGAGATAAAAAAACTTCGGCAGGAGATCATCCTGGAACGCTCCAAGGCGCTTTCCCCGCTTAAGAAAAAGATGGAACAGCTTGAGGCCTCAATCATGAAGGCGGAAGACGAAGCTTCAACCCTCGAAGAAGCTCTGATTGCAAAACCGGAGCCTGATGGTTTCAGGCGCCTGGGGACACTGAAGAAAAAAATCGATGAGGATTTCGAGGAACTGACGAATCTGACGACGGATCATGATGGGCAGTTTGCTATTTTCGAGAAGCGACTGTCAGAGCTCGAGTCACAGTAAACGGATTAATCCCGTTTGCAGCAAAGTACATCCATGCCGTGCCGGCGACAGAAGAAGACGTCGTGAAATCCGGATTATTTGTGGTTGTGGCGTAAGCAATTCCGCCATCGGCTTTTTTCATTTTTTCTACGGAGGTCAGGAGTTCTTTGGCGCTCACTGATTCGCAGGAGAAACCAGTTTTTTCCATCGCCAGGATTTGCCCTAATGTTCCCTCCGACCAGACGAACTCATATCTCTTCTGTCCCCGGGCAGGCTTACTGTCCATGAAACCAGTTATTCCCTCATGGACAACGTAAAGCGATTCACAGTTAAGTGCCAGGGCCTCATGCGCGTTGACCTCTTTCAGTGATTCAAAATCCAGCGCAAGCAGGCTCCAGGTCTGGTTATCAAGGTAAAGTTCTTCCTTGTTGATTGTGCCACTTGAAAGATTCGCGCCGGACCAGAAGTGGGAACGGTTCTTATCCCACATCGCCAGAATAAATTTCCGGATGCGTTCGATTTCAGGTTTCCATTCGTGATCGGGATTTAATCTGGCAAAGTGAGTGAAGGCTGAATAGGCATCGAGATTATGCTCAAGCGCCGCGGTCTCGCTTTCTTTCCAGGCGGTAGTAGAAATATCGGAAGGACCGAAGCGAAGGGCTTCGTGAGAAGTTCCGCTGATGGTAAAGGGTTTCATCTCAGAGCGAAGCCAGGAGAGAAGCTTCAGGTTAAAAGGGACAAATTCCCGGGATCGGAATTCGGACTGATAGTGTGCGGCCGAGAGAGCAACCCAGGCGATGGCACCTGCATAACGACGATCTCCTTCCTGAGGATAGGGAGACGTTCCATCGAGATTGTACGAGAAGTAAAGTGAGCCATCTTCTTTCTGAAGTGAAGAGAGACCTCGCAGAAGTTTTTCGGCCGTTTCTTTTTCTCCGGCCTTGGTGAAAGCAATGATCGCGAGGGCCTGATCATAAATGTAACTTTGAGAATGTTCGGAAAAGCTCTTAATGAGAGTGCGCTTCGCCTGAAGCGGAACAATGCGGGAGCGCAGATTTTTTAAGATTTCCTCGTTGTTCAGGGCCCTTGATTCGATAGAAAAAAGGCAAAGTACAACCAGGACAATCGCTTTGCCCGTGTTAAAAATGTTCCTCTCCCGTGTGCCTGTGTAGGGAACTCATCGGGAGGGGAAAATGAATCTTGAGTGATTTTATCTACTACCCAGAGAATCCCTGATATCTTAAGGGTTTAGACTGCGCCAATAGGCCGAGTTTTCACTCAGTTTTTGGACATAAGGACGAATGTCATTCTGGAGATTGATAGGTAAAGCGGAGAGTGGATAAATGTGTTCTTCCGGCACGTAACGGAAAGTGAAGTTGATCCTTCTCGATTCAAAGCCCTCTATCGATGGGCCGAGTTTTTCAGCTCGCTTATTTTCTACTCGTTGAACGCGATGAAAGACTTTCTCTTTCCATTTTTCCCCGGCAAAGATCTGAAGGGAAGAATCTTCGAGCCATTGTGACAGGACGACGTTCTCGTCGCCGAGTGATGACTTTCCGTTTACGAACTGAAAATATGCGCGATCTCCGAATGACATTGATCCGACCGGCCCCGGTTCAAAGTCCTTGTGTTCACCCACGCGAGCGCGATCGACCCATTTTCCATCTTCAAGTTTTGACCCGTAAAAATTTATCAGGCAGGTGTTGAGCTTCCACTTGGGCGGGATAAAACTTTTCGGGAAACGCTTTCGCGCGATGAATTCAATCCGGTCGACCATCTCCTGGAGAACTCTCGGATAAGGCTCGGCCTTCACACAACGGTGAAGAATTCCTTTCGGTGGATGATAGTAATCGAGACAAGCGAACTGCCAGTTCCCAAGCCAGTAAACCGGGCGAAGGAGCGGCCGCTGCTGATCACCTTCGGGAGGAGGATTATGTTCGGAAAAACGCATTTCCCAGAGAGGGACGAGTGTATTGATCCATTCAAGAAGGCGAGCGCGCTCCTTCCGGTCAATGAAGGGAAATTGATAATATAAACCGGTCGGAAGCTCGTCTTTTCTCATAGAAGTTTTTCCTGCTAGGACTGCTTCTTCTTAGCCGCAGAAAATTTTAAGGCCATCAGATCTCCGACTTTTTTATACAGGTCCGAACTAAAACGATCTCTTTGAGTACAGGTGTTACAAGGATAGGGCTTTTTATCCGCGTTCAGGAGGATTCTCCTCCACTTCAGAAAATGTGAATTAAAAAAGCAGTGAAAAAGATCGTTTTCCTCTTTCAGTTCACCGAATACGAAATCCTGGTGATTCGGATCATCAGAGCGGGTATTACAACAAAGAAGGACTTTGCCATTTTGGTCAATATTGACATGAAAGGCAGGCAAGAAGCAGGGTGAGGAACGGACGAAATCCGATGGGATCAGTTCCGGCAGTGAGCTGGCACGGTCTGTGCCCACCTTCAAAAGATTTGTTGCCTTAATTGAGACATCAATCTTTTTAAATTTCGCTCCCACGCGAAATGTATTCTCATTTTCTTCTGTGGGAATGGTCTCGAGTTCTAATTTTTTACTATAAGCTTCGACCGCACGCCGGGACACTTTGGAATCCCAATTCTGCATGTTCGGATAAAGCGAGATGCTGAGCAAATCGACTCCGGCCTCAGAAAGAGATTCGAGATAGTCCCGGGTGAGATAATCCCCATTCGACAAAACTCTCAAATGGGCAGAAGGCAATTCTTTGCGGGCGAAAGCGAGGTACTTTAATATTTCGGGTGAAGCCAGGGGCTCGCTATAGCGTGCAAAAACAAGGGCCCCGCCGTAATCCACCGACTTCAGTTCAGAGATGATCAATTGATAGGTTTCCCAGGACATCGCATCTTTCTTTTCGAATCGGTCCAGAAAAGAATTGGCGCAAAAAGAGCATTTGCGATTGCAGAAAGTATTCACTTCCAGCTCCACACTTTGCACCATCCGCTTGAACATGATTTTTTTTTCGTCGAGGCTAAATTCGTCAGTGGCCAGAAGATCGTCCGGAAGTGACTTCAAATAATGGTAATAGATCAATTCTTCCTGATTCATGATTTCTGGATTTTCCCATAACCCCAAATATTCTTCAATGAGTATCCGCTGAGCCTCGAGAGCACTCCTGACTCTCATTCTCCCTGGTATAGGACTCACATAGAGAGGTTTCTCCTCCCGGATGGCCCAAACCCGTGTAAAAAGGTGGCGGTTCCCTTGTGGCAAACAGGGCTTGGGAGTAGAACCTTTCCTATGAAAGTTCAACTCGCGACTGAGGAAGATATCTCCCAGATTTCGCAGCTTTATTTTGACGTCTATGAAGGATCCTATCCGGATCCCCTGATGAAGGATTTTAACCTCATCCGGAAATTTATTACTTCAGATTCAGGCTACTGGTTCATCACGAAAGATGATCAGGGAATTGTTATCGCTTCAGTCCTAGCTGCCTACGATCGCGAGAACATGGTGGCAAAAGCATTCGGTGCCGTTGTCCGCAATGAATATCGCGCCAAAGGCATCATGGAAGAGCTTCTTAGTTACGGCATTAAATATCTTCGCGAGAAAACGGAAGGTGTGGATGTTATTTATTCCACCACCAGAACCGTCAATGAAGCCGCCCAGACACTCACCGAAAAACTTGGTTTCAAAAAGCTGGGAATATTTCCGAACGCTCATCGCACGAACGATTACGAGACTCATTGTCTCGCTGCGATCGTTTATGACTCCGCTCTGGAAAAAAGAAATCACGATTACCAGATCCATCACGAGATGGAGACTCTGTACAAGATCGTTGCCGGCGAAGTCGGTCTGGAAGAGAAGAAACCAATTGTTCCTGAATTGCCCAGTAAAGTTCTGGTCGCTCCCGGTGACCTGGAAGTCGTGAACTCACCGAAGTTTGTGACTTACCGGTATAAGAATCTCAAGGCCGAGAAGAAGCTCGAGTTCGAATTCTTCCCGTTTCATCAGCCGAATCTCATGATCATCACTCCCGATCAATCGATCGAGCTTTTCTGCCATCTCTCACCAGTTGATGGTTACTGCGTGATCGTCGGTGGAAAGATGCCGAATAACCTGAATTTCTCCGAACTCTTCCTGGCGGCCAATAAGCTTTTAAGAAACGCCGGCGCCAGATACATCGAGGTGATCGTCCGGGCTGACCGGCCGAAGATCCTTGAATCCATCATGCGCGCGAAATTCATTCCCTGTGGATTCTTTCCTGCCTTTCAGATGATCAATGGCAAGCGCCACGACTTCATCGTCTTCAGTCGTTCATTTGAGATCTTCGACTTCCAGAACGTTAAACTGAAAGGCCTCAATCAGGTTTACCTCGAAGAATACTTCAAGGCCTGGAAGCGCATGTCGCTTAACCCGAAACTTCTCCAGTTATGAAGGCGACGGAGCTTCTCCTCGAATCAGATCCCTTTGACTTCTCCGATGCATCCAGGAAACTCTTTCTTGCGAGCATGAAAGAGAATGCTCTTCATCACTACCAGAAGCACGAATTCACCAGAAAGCTCTGGGATAAAATGAATTTTCATCCGGATTCACTTGAGTCAGAAGTCGATCTCGCGAAAATTCCCGGAACCATGGTCCATCTGTATAAAGAGCATGAATTTTGTTCGGTAAAAAAAGAAGAGCTCGCTCTCGTTCTCACCAGTTCCGGAACCGGCGGCCAGAAGTCTCAACAGTTCCTGGACAAAAAGAGCCTGGAAAATGTAAAGCGTCTCGCTTACACCATCCATAAATCTCTCGGAATGGCGTCTGACAAAGAATATAACTATCTCTGCTTCACCTATGATCCAAAGATCGCCAATGACCTGGGAACTGCGTTCACCGATGAACTTCTCACGAACTTCACCGGCAAGAAGGAAGTCTACTATGCCATTCAGTGGAACGGAAAAGATTTTGAGCTGAATGAAAATGGTGTCGTTGAAACTCTCAAGCGCTTTGAGAAAAGCGGAACTCCCACCCGGATACTGGGCTTTCCGGCACTCCTGTTTGAAATGATCGAAAAACATGACCTCCGGATGAATCTCGGAAAAGATTCCTGGCTTCAGACCGGTGGCGGCTGGAAAGGAAAAGCGGATAAGGAAATTCCCAAAAAAGAATTCCGGAAGATGATCCTGGAACGCCTGGGAATACCGGAAGAGAACCAGCGCGATCTCTTTGGCATGGTGGAGCATGGAATTCCTTACGTCGATTGTAAGAAGGGAAATCTCCATATTCCCAACTATGCCCGGGTGTATGTGCGTTCTCCCCATGATCTCTCGCTCCTGCCGAAAGGTGAGAGGGGACTTCTTCATTTTTTATGCTCATATAATACAAGTTATCCGGCACCGAGCTTACTTACGACCGACTACGGAAGGCTCGGAAGCTGTGATTGCGGAATAAAAGGCGACACGCTCATCCTCGAGGGGCGGGCCGGCGTCTCAAAGCATAAAGGGTGCGCGCTGAAAGCACTCGATGTCATAAGGTAAGACCATGTACTGGTTTGGCGAAGAGAAAGAAGGACTAACGAATTGGCTGGAGACTTCCGGCGATCCGCTCCTTTCGCTCAAAACCAGAATGCGTAAGACGAAGCTTCAGGACATCGTCTCAGTTTTAAATCAGCTCGCAGAATACTGGAAGAAGGACGGTCATCCCGAAGAAATCATCCGCGGGATTGAAGAGGATTCAGGTTTTTCAAGGGCAGAAGTCGAGCAGACTCTGGCCATCCTGCCGGCCCTTCTTTCTGAAGAAAGTCTCATGAAACGGCTGAGAGCGGAATTTACCAATGAACAGATGCTTGATCGCTTCGCGAAGCTTCCGCACCAGGAAACATTGATCAGGGCGCAGCCTTTGGGACTGATTCTTCATATCACTGCAGGAAATGTGTTTCTCTCGAGTCTGGATTCGCTTCTCATGGCACTGGTGACCAAAAATCTTTCCCTTCTCAAAGTGAGTTCGGAGAATAAAACTTTCCCGCTGTACTTTGCCCGTACGCTAAAAAAGATTGATACCAATTCCGTTCTTTCCGACAAATTCGCCATTCTTCACTGGAAGGGCGGAGATCAGTCCATCGAGGCGCCACTCAAGAAAAAAGTGAACGTCATCGTCGCCTGGGGCGGAGAAGAAATGATTTCTTCCATGAGAAAAGATCTCTCACCGGAAGTGAAACTCCTCGACTTCGGTCCCAAGGTTTCGTTTCAGATATTGTCCCGTCAGGGACTGGCCTCTTCAGATCTCATGACTGCCGCTGAATCAATCGTAAAAGATATCATACCCTGGAATCAGGGAGCATGCGCTTCTCCTCAGGATCTCTTCATTCAGGAAGGAATTGATCAGAACGAACTCATGCGTGCTCTCGAGGCAGCTTTTTCGAATGCGCCGAGGAGAAACGCACTCTCGGATGACGAGGCGACTGAAATCCTCAAAGAGAAATATCGCGCTTTATATTCAGAACTAATGGAAAATGGAAAAATGATCGAAGGCCGGGATTTCCTCCTTCACGCAGAATCAAATAAGTACCTGAGGCCTTCGCCACTCAATCGTTCTCTCATTATTAAAACTTTCAAAGATGTGGCCGATCTGGCCGATCACTTGCGTCCATTCTCATACTATCTTCAGTCGGCTTCTTATCTTCTTTCAAATAATGAGAAGGAAGAATATCTCGACGAACTCGCCGCTGTCGGAGTGAAACGCCTGGCTCCATTGGGTACGATCACGTTGGGGAAAGACGGCGCTCCTCATGATGGTCGATTTGTTCTGAGAGAACTCGTAACTTTCGTGGGTGATGAAATTCGTGCGACGATCTCGACCGATACCGAGCTAACTAATTCCCAGGATATCAAGCGCGCCTTCGAAAGTACTCCGCATCCGGCGGGATACATCTTCTCTTCAGGCGGCACGACCGGTGAACCGAAATACGTTCACTTCAGCTACGAGGAATTTGATTTTGTCTCAGATATGCTCGCCAAGGGCCTGCGCGCCCAGGGTGTAAAAGCTGGAATGAAGGTCGCCAATCTCTTTGTCGCCGGAAATCTCTGGTCGTCTTTCATGGCGGTGGAAAAAGCACTTGAGAAAATCGGCGTGATCCAGCTACCGATCGGTGGCATGTGCGCGGAAGAAAATATCTCCATGTACCTGGAGAAGTTCAGGCCGGATGTCGTGATGGGAATTCCATCCATGCTCGTGAAGACTGCCGAGTACATGAATGTCAAAGGCAAGGACGTCACGATTCCGATGGTGTTCTATGCCGGTGAAGCGCTTTCAGATTCCCGCCAGGAATTTCTTACTAAAAACTGGGGAACAAAATATTTCGGATCCGTCGGCTACGCTTCCGTGGATGCCGGAGTCATCGGTTATCAGTGTTCGCAATCCCAACCCGGTGAACATCATCTGTTCTCCGATCTCATCGAAATGAAAGTGATTGAAGGAGAAGCAATTGTTTCTTCTCTGTATCGTTCCAGTCTTCCGATAAAAAATTATAAGACCGGCGACCGGGTGGAAATGATCGGGCCTTGTACCTGCGGAGAAACGTCTCCGAGATTTAAACTTCTCGGACGTTCGGACAATCTTATTATGATCTGGTCATGCCGGATGCAGCTGGATGAAGTGGAAAAGACACTAAAGAGTCTTGATCCGGGAGTACTTTCTTACCAGGTTGTGATTACTGAAGATAAGGCAGAAGAGATTCTTTCTCTTTATTATGAAAAAAACCAGCACATCAAAGAAGAAATACTTCTCGCGAATCTTTATGCCAATGCTCGTGATTTAAAAGATACCATTACGCTGGAAGAAATGAGTGCAAAGACCAGGATCATTCCGGTGGAACAGGGAATGATTCCGCGAAATCCGCGCACAGGTAAGATCAGTCTGATTCTGGATCGAAGAAAATAAATTATTATTGCTCAGAGATCGCCGGTCCGCGACGTACGGGAATTTCTCCGGCGACGAATGTGTCTTTTTGCTCATTACGATCAGTTTCGTTCACGGCGATATGATTGTGTGCATTCGGGCTGATCTGGCAGTTCGCACTAACAGAACCGAGAACCAGGCCACCAACATTAATAGGCGTTGAAAGGTTAAGTTCTTCACCCATGGCAACAGAAGTTTGGGCAAGTTTTACGCCTTTGCGGTAAAATGCCAGGACCATTTCTGAACGTCCTTCATTCTGAACTTCAGAAAGTGTCCCCACAACGCCGGTCTCATCACCGATACTGAAGGTGGAACTATTATAAATGTTAAACATCGCTGAACCACCCTGTGTATTCATATATCTGTAGTTCGAGTTACATGAGTAATCCATGTAAGACGCAGAGAAGGCAGACATACTGAAAAGTGCAGAGAGGATCACGAGATACTTCATAAAAGCTCCTGTATAAGATGATTCTCTAATTACAAATCTCGCGCCAATAAACTGAATGGATGATTAATAGCTTGGGAGGAAGTTTGTCTTTTTGCAAGACAGGAGTGTCTATAGTTTAGACAAGGTCTGTAGAATCTACCTGCCGGTCCCAGATATCCAGCAGCGCCGTCGGAAGGGGACTCTTGTCCCAGAAGATATGATACTTCTTTTTCAGTTCTTCGTTCTTCTCCTCTAAGACCAACCTCGCTAATAGCTCTTTATCTGAGTAGCAATGCTCGTTGGCCTTCTCATCTTTATGATGAGTATTGAAGGCGAGACATCCGTAAGGCTTTACTTCTCGCGGGAGTGGACAACCCAGTTCTTTAAATCCGAAAAATGAACAAGTGTAGGTCTTGCGAAGATAAGAACGCTTTCCGTTTCCCGGTGCATGATCAAGGCGATAATTGCGGATGGTTTCTTCCAGCTGAGTGCGAAGTGTGTCATCTTTCATTCCACTCGTCTCAAGGTAGCTCATGAGCTCGAGCGCTTCGAGAGGAGTCACCATCATGGAATTTGCCTCATAGGTGCAGCAAGTTCCGGAACATCCTTTGCAGGATATCCCCTTAGCTTCTGCCCGGTTCATTTCATCGATCAGGCCCTGTCTTCTCATCAAATGAACATAGAGGCGGACTGGATTTTCGTCAAGCGCAGGACTATATTCATCGGATGACCAATCTCCTTGAAACCATTCTTCTCTTCCTTGGCGCTACCCTGATCATTGTTCCTATTTTCAATCGTATGGGATTTGGTTCGGTTCTGGGCTATCTCCTGGCGGGAATTCTGGTGGGACCTCATGGGCTTGGGTTTTTCCGTGACGTCGAGAAGACCATGCATTTTGCCGAATTCGGAGTCATCTTCCTCCTTTTTATCATTGGTCTTGAGATCCAGCCTCCGAAACTCTGGGCCATGAGAAAAAAAATTCTCTCCCAAGGAATGCTTCAGATTTTCCTGTGTACCATTATCCTGTCTCTGGCCCTTCATCTTCTCCTGGGGATGGACGGGAATCTGGCCCTGATTATTGCTTTCAGCCTTTCCCTATCTTCCACCGCCATTGCGCTTCAGACGATGAAAGAGCGGAATGAGTTTAATACGGAATACGGTCAGGGAGCTTTTTCCATTCTCCTCACTCAGGATATTGTGGCGATTCCCTTCCTGGTAGCGATCCCGTTTCTGTTTGAAAACGCTTCCGGGAATAGTGTTTCTTCACTGTGGCTTTTCCCGGTGATCCTGGTCGTTCTGGTCCTGATTACCCGGTTTCTGATCCGTCCCTTGTTCCGCCATCTCGCTGCTTCCCATTCGCACGAAGTTTTCACGGCCTCAGCACTTTTCATTGTTCTGGGGGTGGCATCACTCATGATGAAGATCGGGTTGTCTGCCGCGCTCGGAACTTTCATCGCCGGAGTGTTACTGGCGGAAAGCGAATACCGGCATGAACTGGAAGCGAATATTGAGCCGTTTAAGGGTCTTCTGATGGGACTATTTTTTATTTCTGTCGGGATGAGAGTCAGCGTGGATCTCATTTCTTCCAGACCCCTTGCCCTTATTGGAAGCACGATTGCGTATTTTCTCCTGAAGTGGGGATTGATCTATCTTGTTGGTCGCTTTAATAAAATGAATCACCGGAATGCCAGCAAGATGGGATTCAGCATTGCCCAGGGAGGAGAGTTCGCTTTTGTGATCCTGGGAATAGTCCTGCAACTCAAACAGGTCTCCAATGAGCATGTTCAATTTCTCGTGGCCATGATCACTCTCTCCATGCTCATGGGGCCGTTTCTCGAAAAGGTTCTCGTGTACGGAAAAAGATTCTACCGCTCCAGCGTCGTGGATGAGCCGCGCTATGATCTGATTGAGAACAAAAACGCTGAGATCATCATCGGAGGCTATGGAAGATTCGGTCAGATGATCGGTCGCATTTTACGGGCGCAGGGAATTCCTTTCGTCGCCATTGACCATGATTCAGACCAGGTAGAGCTAGTCCGGAAATTCGGGAACAAGGTTTTCTTCGGCGACGTCTCCCGGCTCGATCTTCTTCGCGCAGCGGGAGGAGAGAACGCGAAGTTTTTCGTCCTTGCCATCGATGATGTCGACCAGTCACTTAGAGCAGCACAAATTATTCAGCAGCATTTTCCTCATATCAAAATTTTCGCCCGTGCCAGGAATCGTGGTCACGCCTTTGATCTGCTTGATATGGGAATTACGAAAATTAAACGCGAGACCTTTGACTCCAGTGTAAACTTCGCCGGCGAACTGCTTATCGAGTTGGGAATTGAAACGGAGAAGGCGCATGCCATCGCAGAGAGGTTTCGTCGTCATGATGAGGCCATGCTTCTTGAGCAGGTGAAAGTCCGCAAAGACGAGCAGATGTTCATCAGTCTCAATACTCAGGGAGCGGCCCAGCTGGAGGAAGTTCTGAAAGAAGAGAGTAAGAAGAGCTATATTTAAAAGAATAAATCGCCTTGACGCAATGTCAAAACCCTCTTTTTATAGCCTTTCCGTTTACGATACCTGTCATTTTTAGTACAAAACTCTGTAACCAAATTTTTACTTTTTTCATTCATCACACATAGGGAGATCTCTCATGATGGAATCTTGGCTGACGTGGATTAAAACCCCCGTGATCTTCGGTGTACTCGCTCTCGCGATCGCCGGCTTTTTCTATTTCCGTATCCTCGGACTTGGGAAAGGAAATGAAACGATGGAGCGTATCGGTGGATACATCCGGGAAGGCGCCATGGCGTTCCTCTTCAGACAGTACAAAGTCCTCGCGGTTTATGGCGTGGTGGTAGCTGCTCTTATTGGATACGGACTTGGTGGACTTGCTGCTGCCTCATTCATCCTCGGCGCATTCCTTTCACTCCTCGCAGGTTTTGTGGGAATGAAGGCCGCGACTTACGCTAACGTTAAGACAACTCAGTCTGCCCGCGAAGGCTCAAAAGCCAACGCTCTCCTCACTGCCCTTGATGGTGGTGCGGTCATGGGTCTTGCCGTTGCCGGCCTTGGTGCCATCGGTCTCGGTGTTCTTTATCTTTGTTTTAAAGATGACGGAGATAAGATTCTTTCAACCGTTCTTCACTCGTTCGCCGTAGGAGCTTCTTCCATCGCTCTCTTCGCGCGTATCGGTGGTGGT
The DNA here is from genome assembly GCA_036675045.1 of Bacteriovoracales bacterium. Lineage (GTDB taxonomy): Bacteria > Bdellovibrionota > Bacteriovoracia > Bacteriovoracales > Bacteriovoracaceae > Peredibacter. Next base: position 17,119 of record JAKFFP010000377.1, read on the forward strand.
ATCTATACGAAAGCTGCTGACGTTGGTTCTGATATCGCTGGTAAAGTGATTGAGAACATTCCGGAAGATGATCCTCGTAACCCGGGTGTTATCGCGGATAACGTCGGAGATAACGTTGGTGACGTTGCCGGGATGGGTGCTGATATTTACGAATCAATGGTTGCTGCGATTGTTGCTGCTATGGCGATTGCGATCACTTCATCTAACATGCCTACTCTAGTTGCGATGGGTGACGATGCTTACAATAAAATGGTGGCCGTTGGTCTACCACTCGTTCTTTCTGCGGTAGGGCTTCTCGTTTCGATCGTGTGTATCTTCATCGCTCGCATGCTTAAGAACCAGGATCCGGCGAAAGTTCTTCGCGCGGCACTTATCATGCCACCAATCGTTCTTGCGATTGCTTCATATGTTATCCTCGGCACACTGGGGATCACTCAGGATGTAACACTCATTATGTTCATCGGTGCTCTCGGAGGAACGCTCATTGGTCTCGTGACTGATTATTATACTTCGATGGGTCCGGTTTCGCGCATTGCTGAATCATCAAGAACTGGTGCCGGTACCAACGTGATCCAGGGTCTCGCTGTTGGTATGGAATCAACTGCTATCCCGATGATCATCGTGGCCGTGGTTGCTTTCCTTTCTAACAAGTATCTTGGTCTTTACGGAATCGCGCTTTCGGCCGTCGGTATGCTCGGTGGTACTGCGGTCGTTATGACAGTTGATGCTTACGGCCCGATCTCTGATAATGCTGGCGGTATTTCTGAAATGTCAGGTCTTGGACCTGAGGTTCGCGCCATCACTGATGAGCTGGATACAGTTGGTAATACAACTGCAGCTATTGGTAAGGGTTATGCGATCGGTTCAGCGATCCTCACGGTTCTTGCTCTCTTCTCCGCCTACAACATTGAGATCAACCACGTTCGCGCTCTTTCCGGGCTTCCTGAACTTGCGCTCGTTCTCACTGATCCAAAAATCTTAATCGGTATCCTCCTTGGTTCAATCCTTCCGTTCCTCGTTGGTTCAACCACCATGCTGGCAGTTGGTAAGGCCGCGGGAGCGATCGTAGTTGAAATCGGCCGTCAGTTCAGAGAAATTCCAGGACTCATGGAACTCAAGGCTGAGCCAGAGCCGAAGAAGATCGTGGATATTGCAACTGCAGCTGCTCTTAAAGAAATGATCCTCCCGGGGTGTCTGGCAATTTTTGCTCCGGTTCTCGTTGGATTCTTCATGGGCCCGGCGTCTCTGGCCGGTCTCCTTGCTGGTGCACTCGCGGTTGGAGCGACTATGTCTCTCTTCATGGCAAACGCCGGTGGGGCCTGGGATAACGCTAAAAAATACATCGAGAAAGGAAAGCTCGCTGGTGAGAAGAAGGGAACTGATACTCACAAGGCAGCTGTCGTCGGTGACATGGTCGGAGATCCGTTCAAGGATACTTCTGGTCCGGGTGTCGCGATTCTTATCAAGGTGATGTCGGTCGTTTCTCTCCTCATCGCTCCTCTCATCGCACTTCTTTAATTTACGGGGCCCTTCGGGGCCCTTTTTTTTTGCCAGATGAGGCTGTCTTAAGAATAACTTAAGATGGCATGACCCTGACTTAGCGGTAAGTCATTCCCTATGAAAAAGCCGTTTTTTTCTGCAAAAGAAGATCATCTTCGTTACGAGGAATATAAAGTATCTTTGATGCATAAATGTTCCCGCGTCGTTGCGGGACTCGGCTCGGCTCTCTTTCCGCTTTATTATTTCATCGATATCTACGTTCATCGTTATGCCTTGAGAGAACTGACCATACTCAGAGCTATTACCACCGTTATTTTTCTCGCATTTTTCTTTTACCTCCGGAAGAGACAATTTTCCGGAAATCCCCGCAAGCTCATCTTTGGGCTGTTGATTTTCGCGGCCTTCAGTATCACCGGAATGTGCATGCTCACCGGAGGTTATGTCAGTCCGGTTTATGCGGGCGTAAATCTTGTTCTTCTCACGGCTGCTTTGACTTATCCCGTAGGGGGACTGGGAATGGGAGGATTGGTCCTGAGTATCCTCGGCATTTACTATCTCAGTGTTCTCACTCAGGCCGGATTTAAAATTACAGACACCGCCACCTTCATCAACAATTCATACTTTCTTGCTTCAACGGGAATCATCACTATCGCAGCGGCTGTCATGGCAGAATATCTGAGACAGGAATCTTTCTCTCGCTTTCTCCAGGTGGAAAAAGCAGAGACCGATCTTAAACATCAGCACGAAATTAAATCCCGCTTCTTTGCAAACGTGACTCACGAACTCCGGACTCCATTGACACTTATTCTGGGGCCCCTGGAAGAAATGCTTGCGAATGATTCAATATCAGAACAGCAGAAGTCTGGTATCGAAATGGCAAAGCGGAATGCCGAGATTCTCCTGAAGCATGTCGGAGATTTACTGGATGTTTCAAAGCTCGAGTCGTCCAACGTGCCGGTCAAATATCGCAAGGTTAATCTGTCGCATCTTTCAAGCAGGATCGCTTCGCAGTTTGAGCACTTCGCTACCGAGAAAAACATTCAATACACGCAGAATATAGCAGGCGAAATTCATGCCGAAGTCGACACCGAAAAGTTCGAGCGCATCTTTACAAACATTCTCTCAAACGCCTTCAAGTTCACTCCGGCATCAGGAGCGATTGTCTGTGATGTGAAAGTAGAACACCAGAACATCCACGTTTCCGTTTCGGACTCCGGTCCGGGAATCCCGAGGCATCTGCGTGAAAGCATCTTTGAACGATTCTTTCAGGTCGAGGAAAGTAACACCCGCAAGTTTGAAGGAACAGGACTCGGGCTAGCTATCGTTAAAGAGTTCGCTGAACTTCATAAAGGCAAGGCCTGGGCAGATGATTCGAAACTGGGAGGAGTCTCTCTTCATTTTACTCTTCCTCTCAAGGCACCGGCAGGCGCGGAAGTCATTACCGCGAGCGAACTTCAACTGAGGGTCCCGCCTCCGGTAAGAAAACAGCTCCTGGCGGGCGAAGATAAAATTATGTGTCTCCATCCGGAAGAAAGCGGGCTTCCGCTAGTTCTGGTAGTTGAAGACAATGCCGACATGAGGTCCTACATCCGGAGTGTTCTCTGTAAAGAGTATCGCATCCTGGAAGCAAAAAACGGCAGGGAAGGTTGGGAAACAGCCATGGCCTTTCCACCTGATCTTATCCTCACAGATATCATGATGCCGGAATTCAGTGGAATAGATCTTCTGAATGAAGTGAGGAGAAACCAGGCGATCGCCAGCATCCCCATTCTCTTTCTCACGGCCCGCGCTGATGAAAAACTCAACCTCAATCTCCTCTCGATGGGAGCGCAAGATTACATCCTGAAGCCATTCAGCAGTGAAGAACTCCTCGCCCGCGTGAGAAACTGGGTCACGATCAAGCGCTCAAAAGACATTCTCCAGAAGGAACTTCAAAGTTCCAACGAAAGTGTGGAGGGTCTCGCCAAAGACGTCGCATCGGCGCTTTCCCAGGCACAATCAGCACTCAAGCTTCGGGAAGAATTCATTACCCTGGCCTCTCATGCGCTTAATACTCCACTCACTGCCTTGAAGCTGGAAAGTCAGATGGCGAGTAAGCGCTTTTATCAAGGACTGGTTGATCCGGGAGCGTACAAAAAATTTCTTGATAGCAATGATTTCCATCTGAACCGGCTGATTCAGATCGTGAGCGATATGCTGATCGTGGCCCAGCTTAAGAGTACCGGCCTTGAACTTCACAAGATTTCATTGGATCTTGATCAGCTCGTCGGCCAGATCATCGCCAATCATAAAAGTGACTACGAGAGTTTTGTCTCCAGCCTGATCATCAAAAGTTCAGGCCCGATCATTGGCAAGTGGGATCCGGAAAGGATTGAACAGGTCATTCTGAATCTTCTCAATAATGCGGTCAAGTTCGGCAAGGGCCTGCCGATTGAGATTTCTCTCGGTCAGGATAAGGGTCAAGTCACGATTGACATCAAAGACAGCGGGATAGGAATTGAGCTCTCTGAACAGGAAAAGATCTTTGCCGAGTTTGGAAGAGGTGTAACCACGAATGAGTACACCGGCCTGGGACTGGGACTTTTTATCACGAAGCAGATTGTCGATGCTCACGGCGGCCATATCGAGGTTCAAAGTGATGTTGATGAAGGCTCGCTTTTCAGGGTAACATTGCCTCTTGAATCATAAAGCGGGTGTGCGTGAACTCAATAATCCTTTCTCTTTTCATTCTATTGGGATGCTCTCAGCTTCCTGCCACTCAATCCCCGAAAGAAAAGAAACCAAGTCCTTTCCCACGGCTTGAAACGGGCATCAAGCGCATCTGCAGTGTGAGCCAGGAGCAGGATGGTTACGAAGAGCGGTACATTTTCGACTGCAAGGAAGACTATTCTCCGGAGTCGAGGATCTTCGCGGGATTTGGTTTCAGAAGTAAGCCGGGTCACCCTTATACTTCCGGAAAAAAATCTCCTTATCCCCGCGGGAAGGTCGCCAGATCCATTGATATGATCTCGCGGCATCACGCGCTTAATGAAACATATCTCTATGTGATCGACTTCGCTGGAGGCCCTGATTCTCACGATCAGAAGTCGGTCATCTTTCTTTTCCCGCGCGTGGAAATTCCCAGAGTGACCGAAGTCGGGAATGAAGTTGAACTTCTCCTGCCAACGGGCGAGAAAGTTTTCTTCGATGCTCAAACGGGAGCAATTAATGGGGGAGCTTTAAAAGAAGGGCCGATTGATCTCAATCGTGTTTATCGAAAAAGAGCTCAACCGAATGTTGAATACACCGGTGAGTTCATCAGCGTGAGATTAAATCACGCTTTTGAAGAACCCACGATCGGTGCTGAGAAGGCCGTCATTCAGCAGAAAGAGAATGTGTGCATTCTTATGCGAAACCGTCTCTTCAATCGTGAAGGAAAGCTTCTGGCAAAGAATGATGAGGAATTCTTAGCAGCGATAAACCGCGAGTGCACGAGTCCTTTCCACTTCTAGGAAAATTAAAGTTTTAGCGGCTTATGTCCGATGAGAATGCTCAGAGGAATTTCTATGCCGTTTTTCATTTTTCTCTTCATTTTGTCATTAGCTTTTGCCCAGGATAACGAGCTTCGCGAAAGCGCCGGCCGCATGTCTGAAATTGAGCAGGTCATACGAAGCCTCAATGAACAGGATTGCGAAGAAGATAATCGCGAGTTCACGAAAGTAACATCCGGAATCCCGGTCGCCTGCGCTTCCGGTGAGCATCGAGACGGGTATCAGGAAATGAAAGTATTGGACTGCACACGCGATAACGCCATTTATCCCGGAGGTTTTCGTTTCCGCGCGGAACAGGGTCATCCTTTTGTTCCGGAACGTTCCCTCTACCCTGACGGCGGTCGTCCGGGACGATTGATTGAATTCTGGAGTCGCGATCATGCCCTTAATGAGACTTATCTTTATCTCGCTGATACGGCGGGTGGCCCGGATTCGCATGACATGAAATCGGTAATGATTCTCCTTCCGCGGAAAGTGATCCCGAGTGTGAAAGTGACCGGGAATGAAATTGAAATGACCATGACAACGGGTGAAAAGGTTGTCTTTGATAAAAGGACAAAGGCCATCACCGGCGGCGCCCTTCGCGAAGGCATGGCCGATATCACGACTGACAGATTCAGAAGAAAACCAGCGAACGTGCAATATAGCGGAACTGGTATCAGTGTGAGACTGAATCACCGTTACGAGGATCCCTTTCAAAGCTCGGAAACCGCCGAGGTCAATCAGGGCGGACGCAGCTGCAGGATTCCCCGTGCCACTCTCTTTGATGTAAGAGGGAAGCTCAAAACAACGAGTGATGCCCAATTTGTGAGAGTGATAAACCAGAGTTGTCCGGCGACCAATAATCAGCAGCCATTCCGGATCTAGTTTTTACCAAAGAGTAGTTCAAGCTGAACGTTGGCAAATGGTGTGCGACGGAATGACCATATTTTCGGAAAGAGTAATCCCGCAGTGAAATCCACATACAGCATCTGCTTGTAAAGATCCCGGCGATAAGTGGGAGCAGCCGAATAGGATGCCACATACCAGACTCCTTTTTCGACCGTCGTACCAAGACTCACCCCATAGGAAATAGCTGACCAGTCAGAAATTCGGTGAAGGAATGCCGGGCCATGAGAAGTGTTAAAATCTTTCTGGCTGATCTTCCAGTCAAAATCGTTACTAAAGCGGAAAAGTAAAAGCTGATCAAAACTGTGATCGGTTGTTAAGTTCGTCCGATGCCTGAAGCCATCGCGATTGCTTCTCCAGGTCGCCTCCTGAACAAAGCGATGAATGAGGGTTCCCGTCTCCGTACTCTTACGCAGACGTCCCTGCACTGTCACAGAAGGATGAATGGACGCATTCAGGTTACCGGTGGCATTGAAGAGCCAGCGCCGGTCGACCCGATGACGATTCTTGTACTCTTCTTCCCGTTTTCTCTTTTCTGCAGGAGTTTCGGGACCATGCTTTTTCTTTTTTTTCTTATCCTTGTCTTCGTCGATCCGGAACTTCTTTTCCAGCTGAGGAAGCTTTAAGTTGAAGCTGATCCTGATATCGTCACGGGGGAGGGAGCGCTCTTCCACGCGATAATTCCCGCGGACTCTGAAGCGACTGCGACCAAGTTCATCGTCCGCTCGTTCAGTTGCGAAGAAGGAATCGAAGTCGTTAGCGAGATGGTTTACCCGCTGACCGAAAAACTCGTTGGCGGTATCGAGGATGGGAATCCGGGTTTCTTCACGCTCTTCCGCCGGAGATGCCAGAGACATCACCGGAAAAAGTAAAAAGATAATCCCAAGCAGGAAGCTCATATATTCTATCTTAGCCTAATTCCTTATTCTGCCCAACATAATGGGCAGGGGTAAACCGTGCTGCCAATAACCCTTTGCTTCCAAGGAATTGGATATGCCGGTATGATGTACAAATCTTAAAAATTGGTCTTTTTCAACCGATAAGTATTTTAACTATTCGCTCTTCAGGGAGGACCCCGTGAACAAGATACTCGGTGCAGTCTTTGCGGTACTGATTGGATTCGGCATGTCGATTCCGGATTCGGAAGCGGCGCGACGCCTTGGCGGCGG
>JAKFFP010000297.1:0-4477 GCA_036675045.1 Bacteriovoracales bacterium
TTTTCCTATATCTTTTCGTCATTGCCTACGTCTTCACCCGCGCAGATTATTTCACCGTGCTCATCATGGATTACATGCCCTCAGCGGAAACTGCGGGCATCGTAAGTATCATCCTCACGGGCCTTCTGATCCTGTTTGTCTTTCTCGTCATGAGCTGGACCTTCGTGATCGTGGTGGGACTCATCGCTTCGCCCTTTAATTCCATGCTGAGCTCGCGCATTGAAACTATCCTCGCCGGAAAGCCGGTCACAGAAGACAGGAAAAAAACTCTTTCTACCATCGCTGGGGATGTGGGAAAGACATTTAAAAACGAGATCAAAAAACTGGTCTTTATTGCTCTGGTGGCAGCCTTTGCCTTTGTCCTGAATCTCTTCCCGCTTTTTTATCCGGTCGGGCTCTTCCTGGTTTCCATCCTCTTTGCCGTACAATTTGTTGATTATTCCTGGTCTCGTCACGATCTGGGCGCAGGGACATGTATCAAAGATGTGTTTCGAAACATAATTCCGTATAGTCTCTCAGGTTTCCTCTTTCTCTTATTGGTAACTATCCCGATAATAAATGCATTCGTTCCCGCTTTCGCGACCAGTTACTTTACGGTGTTATGGCTAAAGAGACAGAAGAAAATTCCGGCATAGATGAAATCAAAGTCATTGCAATCAAGTTACCTTTCGATCTTCAGGAAAGGCTTCTCACTTTTCCCTTTCTCCATGCGATTCACACGAAGTATCCGTTAGCCGAACTCAATATCATCACTCCCAAAAAAGACATCGAGATCCTGAACCTTCTTCCGTTCAAGGCTTTCTATCATGAGTTCGACGAAGATGAGCTCAATAATGTTTTCGACGTTCACCGTTACTGCGTTCACGCCAAGATCTTTAACGTGGATCTTTTTATCAGCCTGACGAATTCGTTCTCTGATGCCTCGATTGGTCTCAGCCTGCGCGCCAAAAGACGCTTGGGATTTTCCGATAACTGGAAGACCCTGGTCCTGAATGAGAAGACATCAAGACCGGTGGGACATCACATCTGTGAAGACTTTTTTGAACTCTATAAAACGCATGTGAAGGCCAATGTAGACCTGAAGCTTAAGGTGATGTCCCGCGAACTTCCGGCCATTGTTCCGGAATGGGATACCCAGCCGTATGTAGCGATCAATCTCTCACCACTAAAGGATGCTCTGATTGATGAATCCTGGGCAAAGCTCGTGCATGAGTTCGAAGGACAAAGAATAATCTTTTTTTCCTCAGATGATAAAGAGCGCGTGAGCCCGCTGATCGAGGGCTTTATCGCGAGACTTCCGAAAACCAATACTTATTCTTATTTTTTCCAGAAAGACTGGATCGAACTCGGAAAGATGCTGGCGTTTGCGAAAGGAGTGATTACCTATGAAGGCCCACTTGCTTCCGTCGCGGCGTATGTGGGAGCAAAGACGCTCATTCTTTACGACCGTCGCGATCCGCAGAAAGAAGGTCCCTTTTATTTCCTGGCCGACATTGCGCTACTCACGAGCAAGGATTCAACCGTGACTCTGCAAGCTGAGCCTTCGCTACTGAAGGGGCGCACCGTCTTTGACATGCACGCCATTCATGCGAAGGCCGATCAGTTTTTCAAACTCACTTGATTACTGGAAGCTCTGAAGGATCTGATTGAGGGACGTGAGCTTATCCTGAGCAAGTTTCGCTTTCTCAAGAACCTCGGCACGAACTGCTTCCGGCGCATTCGCCATGAAGTTTTCGTTATTGAGCTTCCCCTCAACTCTGGCATATTCCGCCTTCGTCTTCTCAATATCCTTCGTGATCCGGTTTACCTGCTCGTTAATATCAATGAGCCCTTCAAGAGGTACAAAGATCTCCACGAAGCTCGTAGCAAGCGAAGCCGACTTCTTCGGACGCTCCTGTTCCTTATCGCGGATAGTACCTGACTTCACATTCGCGAGATCTTTCAGGAAGCGGCGGGAGTCGTAGATAAACTTCGCGAGCTTCTTATCGTCACTAAAGAGGCGAACATCGATCTCGTCTTTCGGTTTCATGTTTACTTGCGAGCGGATATTTCTGATTCCGGTTGTGACCTCGATGAATTTATTCATGAGCTCATTCACTTCAGCGTTCTCGAGATTCTTGTCGTACTCAACATACGGCTCAACTACCAGAAGCTGTTTTCCGTCAGTGAGGTGGGACCAGATTTCTTCCGTGATAAACGGGGTAATCGGGTGGAGGAGAGTCACGATCTTTTTGAAGCAGAACTTGAGCATGGTTGCGCGGATGACTTTTTCGCGCTCATTGGTGCCATAGAGAATGTTTTTCGAAAGTTCGATATACCACGAGCAGAACTTATCATACACAAATGAGTAGATCGCAGAGCTCGCATCATCGAAGCGGTAAACATCCATCGCTTCGTTCATGACTTTCGCGACGTCATTGAGCTCGGCCAGAATCCATTTATCATGAAGATGCCATTCGGACTTAACCGGCAGTTCATCTTTTGCCTTATCCAGGAAGGGAGAAACAAAGCGGAAAGCGTTCCAGAGCTTATTCACGAAATTCCGGTAACCCTCGATCCTCTCCGGATCCAGATTCAAATCACGGTTGTAGCCGGAACCCGCCGCCAGAGTGAATCGCATGGCATCGGCACCGTATTGTTTCACCATGTCGAGAGGGTCAATTCCGTTACCGAGGGACTTACTCATCTTGCGTCCCTGCTTGTCGCGAACAATCGCGTGAATGTAAGTGTGATTGAAAGGAACCTTGCCCGTCACTTTCATACCCATCATCATCATGCGGGCGACCCAGAAGAAAATGATATCGAAGCCGGTGATGAGACATTCGTTCGGATAGAATTTATCAAATCCCTTTTCCTTCATCGCTTTTTCATCCGGCCATCCGAGAGTGGAAAGGGGCCACAGTCCGGAAGAAAACCAGGTATCGAGCACGTCAGGGTCCTGGAAGAAATCTTTCCCCTTACACTCTACGCACTCAGAAGGTTCCGTTTCCGCGGCCCACTTGGCGTCACAGTGACGGCAATAATAAACCGGAATCTGATGTCCCCACCACAGCTGGCGTGAGATACACCAGTCTTTCGGGTTCTTGAGCCAGGCGAAGTACGTATTCTCCCAGCCTTTCGGGAAGAAAGTCATGTCACCTTCTTCCACGGCCTTCACAGCATCGGCTGCCATCTGCGTAGTATTCAGGAACCACTGCTTGGAGACCATCGGCTCAACAATCTCATCTGAGCGCTGACCGTGGCCCACGGAGTTCATGTGTTCTTTTTTCTCAACCAGAAGATCGAGCTCAACCAGGATCCTCTCAACCTCGGCCCTGGCATCTTTGGGCTTCAGTCCTTCGATCTCAGGCGCGTTCTTGTTGAACGTCCCATCCTTGTTGAGGATATTGATGATCGGAAGACCATTGCGTTTCCCGATCTCAAAGTCATTGAAGTCATGGCCCGGAGTAACCTTGAGGCATCCGGTACCTTTTTCAATATCAACGTGCTCATCTCCGATGATCGGAACTTCGCGGTTACTGATCGGTATGATCGCCGTTTTTCCAATGAGATCCTTGAAGCGCTCATCATCCGGATTTACTGCCACGGCGGTATCGCCGAACATGGTTTCCGGGCGGGTAGTGGCCACAATAAGAGTGATGTTCGGATCTTCTTTCACTTTGTATTTCACGTGATAAAAGAAACCTTTAACGTCCTTGTGCTCAACTTCGGCGTCGGAGATCGCTGACTGAAGGACCGGATCCCAGTTCACGATGTAGTCAGATTGATAGATCAGCCCTTCATTGAAGAGCATGACGAAGAATCTTTTCACGGCCTTGTTCGGAATCTCATCGAGGGTAAAAGTGGAGTAGTCCCAGTCGCAGGAAATTCCCATTTTCTTCTGCTGGTTCACAATCTCGCTACCGTATTGCTCTTTCCATTCCCAGATGCGCTTAAGAAATTCCTCACGACCATAGTCATGCCGGTTTTTCTTTTCCTGCTTCCAGAGAAGTTTTTCGACCACCGCCTGGGTGGAAATTCCCGCGTGATCTGTTCCCGGGATCCAAAGTGTTTCGAATCCCTTCATCCGCTTGTAGCGAACGAGAGCGTCCTGGGTAGTGGCATCGAGGGCGTGGCCCATGTGAAGCTTTCCGGTGACGTTCGGCGGAGGCATGAGAACGGTGAAGGTCTTGCCCTGTTTCCCCGGACGCGGCTTAAAGCTCTGAGCCTTCATCCACTCTTCGTACCATCTGTCCTGCGCCCCTTCGGGATCAAAAGTCTTCGGGAGATTATTTTCGATTTCCATTATTTCATTCCTAGTTTCTTATAAAATTCGTCAAGGGAAAGGGTCTCTTCGGTTCTACTGACGTTGTCTTTCACTTTGACGGAGTTATTCTTAAATTCATCTTCACCAAAAAAGCAGATCGCACCGACGGTTTTTTTCTCGGAGTAAGTGAAGGCCTTTTTCGGTTTCGTTTCACCGAGCATGACTTCCTCG
>JAKFFP010000029.1:0-4476 GCA_036675045.1 Bacteriovoracales bacterium
CGATGGTCCGGGATTTTAAGCATGAAGCCGGATCACTCTCCATTTCCGGAACCGGCGCCATGTCGGTTCTCCTTGAATCCTTCAGCATCAACCAGATAGTCACCAGGGAGTTTGGCGGAAATGTCATCCAGATTCATCTCAAGGCTGAGTGCTCCGGAAGCCGGGTGGAAGTGAGTTCATTCGGTATTCATTCGTTTTTCAGTATCCACAGGAGCGGTGGTTACCTGCCGGAACTGACTGATCTGGCGCTGGATATTTTACCGGCTGACTGGAAGGTGGGAGCTATCAACTGTACGGGCCTCGGTGGAATCGGAGAAGAAATTGAGAAATCAATTAATCAGGCGATGAAAGATCCCGGCCAGCTGGCCATGCTTGTCAGAGACTGGATGAAACCTTATTTCGATCAGTGGATAAAAAACCAATGGCTCAGTGTCAGTAACTTCAATGAAGGATGGGAAAATCTTTCGATCAGTTCACCCGGTGAGAATGGCTTTTATCTCAGGGGAGAAATTCCTCTTCAGAGTGAAGAAGACATCGTCTTGAACAATGTCCTTCCTGCAGATCCTGCCCTCACCTTCCCCAGATTCTATCTGTCGCGTGAGGGCTGGAGCGCAATTGCGGAAGACAGACTCAGAAGCCTTCTGCCGAAGTTTTATGACTTAAGACAGAACAATAGCTTTCGTAAGCTCATGCAATCGAAATTCGCACAATTTTTTGTCTGGCCTCATTTACGAAAGTTTCATTCCTCAACTCCATTTGTCCTGAGAACAGACACTTCATCATTGGATCTCGCGATGTCGGAATCTCAGGGCCAGTGGAAAGCAGAGTTAAAAGGAAACGGAGCGCTCACTACCCTCGTGGGCGGATCGCCCATCGACTACATCGTGTTTGAAATGAAATTAAACTGTCCGCTTCGGATGGAAGTCGAAGGCGGAAGTCTCGTTATCAGGAACGGAAAGGCAACAGTCTCTCTTGACTGGAAATTCGGATATCTTTATCAGCTTCTTTACTCTCCGGATAAAAAAGTCCCGGTACAGATCATGGCGGGTGCACTGGCAGATTTAATCGGTGAGAAAACGATGAGACTCGAACTTCCGCACTTCCGGATTGCAGATACTGAATACGTCCTGGGAAATCTCAGGATGGAAGATCAACTCCTTACCATGGACTGGTTATGAGACACTATTTTTTTCTCGGTTGGCTTCTTGTCGTAAACGTTGTTGGCTGGAGCGCGTGGGAAGTCATGAAGCTCAGGACGGAATATTCCGTTGATCAGTTTTATCCGAAAGAGCATCCCCTCTTGCAACATCATGATCAGATCAGAAAAGAGTTCCGGCTCCACGAAGAGCAGCCCTATCTCTATGTGATTCAATACCCCCGGGAAGAAACCTGGGTGGAACCCGGTAAGATCGAAAGACTAAAAAAACTCTCCGCCAATCTCGAGGCCACGGAAGGTGTCACCAGAATCATTTCCCTGACTCACGTCGAAGGGGCCTCGCATGAAAGGGACAAGCTCGTCATCGGAAGTCTCTTTGACCGGGTACCTCCCCAGAACTGGAAAAAGGCGGTGATGAAAAACTCACTCCTTTATCCCCTTCTGGTGACCGAGGATTTCCGCTCGACACTGATCATGGTGGAGTCGGCATCAAAGACCAGCTCGCAGATGGCCAGTCTGGAAAAAGAAATCCAGAGAAACATTTCAGAAGTCTTTCCGGATGCCGAAATTTCCGCTGCCGGAGTTCCGGTTCTCCAGTCACGGCTTTCTACCATCATTCAGGAAGAACTCGTTTCATTCCTTCTTTATACCGCCGCCGCATTTTTCTTTCTTTTCCTGGTTCTGTTTGATCATTTCAGCGCTGTCATCATTGCTCTGCTGACTCTGACGATCACAAATATCTTTGCTCTATCCATCATGAGTGCCGTGGGCGTTCCCATGAACGCAATCCTCGTGACGGTACCGGTGATTGTCAGTGTCTCTATCATGAGCCTTCTCATTCACACGCTTCACCTCTGGTCAGAAAGGATTGCTCCCGCGCAAACGGCCGATGAACGGCTACGACTTTCATGGGAAACGATGAAAGAACTCGCCTTGCCGAATGCCCTGGGCATCCTGACGACCGCCATGGGTTTTCTTGCTCTTTCTCCCTCGCCCATTCCTCTTATTTCTGAATACGGATGGACCGTTGCCCTGGTCCTGAGTTTTGTTGCTATGCTGGCCCAGGTCCTTCTGGTGTTATTTCTCCCGATGGTATCGGCAAAATTAAGACGCGGATTCAAGGGCCCAGCCAAATGGGCGCTCCTTCCGACCAAATATCCTAAAAGCATTCTTGTCATGACCTCGATGATCTTCATCGCGGGCATACAGGGAATCGGTGGCCTTAATTTCACCCTCAGACTTTTTGATGATCTTCCACAGAATGACAGTGTCCGGAAAACAACCGAATGGATCGATACCTCCTTTGGGGGAATTCTTTCGTATGAACTGAAGGCCCGTTCAATTCAGGATGGATACTGGAAAAACCCGGTGAATCTGAGAAGACTTCAGAGTGTGGGGTTAAAAATCCGTGAATTTCCCGGCGCACGCGCCATGATTTCTCTGGCAGATCTTTTTCAGGGAGAGATTCCCGAAAATATCCATGCCGTCGCAGAGACATTTTTTCTTTATTCCATGGCCGAAAAAAATCCCCTCGACTCTTTTCTGACTGAGGATGGAAAATCCACCCGCATCGGAATCAGGCTGTCCGACAATAACAGCGATCAGGTAGCTGCCACCCGCTCACAGATTCTCACTGTCTTTCGTAACGAATTTCCGGAACTCACTCTTACCGAGGGCGGAATGGCCAATTATGCCCATGATCTCAATCAGGAAGTCGCCCGCTCGCTTATTTTTGATTTCTGGCAGCCACTTGTCGTAATCGGCTTCCTTCTTATTCTCATCTTCGGATCCCTTCGTTGGGCGGTGATAGCCTGCCTTCCGAATCTGATCCCCCCGGCGATCCTGATTAGTGCTCTGTCTACCCTTGATGTCTCTGTGAAACCGGGGATAGCACTTATCTTTTCAATCGCCCTGGGCTTTGCCTTCAACAACACGCTTTATCTTCTCTCGCGCCTTCGCCAGCTGAGAGGAAAAGAAAAGGCCCTCGAAACAGCACTCATGATGGAAGGGAATCCATGCTTTCTTGAATCACTTATCATGTTCACGGGATTTACCATCTTTTTGACTTCTGAGTTTGACATGAACCAAAATTTTGGAGGGTTTATGCTTCTATCAATCGTTGCAGGCTTTTTTGCGGACCTGCTCTTTTTGCCGGCCTTCCTGAAGCTCTTTCCGAAAACTCTGAAGGTTTCTTCCATGCCCGACCGCGTGACCGTGGGCCTTTTAATCGCCCTCACATCCTTACCTGTCTGGTCAGAATCGTCCGATGGCATTCTTAAAAAATCAAAGGAACTGGTCGATGCCCAGGATGATCAGGCCCAAATCGAAATGAAGATCATCGAAAAAAATGGCGAGATAAAAATCAGAAAGATGTTTCTCAAGACCATGCGAAAAGACGGATTCTCCGTACTCGCCCGCATCGAATCTCCTGCGGACATTAAGAACATGGCATTTCTGGGACAAGTTGATGAAGAGGGAAATGAAAAACAGTGGATCTATCTTCCCTCGTCAGGCCAGGTCCGGCGTCTGGTTACAGGAAAATCCAAAGCAGGCCTTCTTGGCTCGGAAATCAGCCCGGATGACCTGAACGCTGAAGCTGTTAAAAGTGCCGCCACTAAATTGTCAAAAACAGATAAGGAATTTTTCTGGATCGAAGTGATTCCGGCAAAGGGCACCTCCGACTACACCAAGGTCATCACGAAAATTTCCCGGAACGATTATCTTCCGAAGTACACGGCTTACTATGTCGACAGCAGGTTAAAGAAGACCATCGCTTTCAGAGACTATAAAAAATTCGGGCCTGTATTCCGCGCCCAATCCATGATGGTGCAGAATCATCTCAATGGCCGAGCCACTGAGATCAAACTTTCATCGGTTAAGGTCAACACGGGGCTTACCAGCGACGACTTCACCCAGAGCAACCTGAAAGACTAGGAAGGCCCGTGAAGAAGTTATCAGGGATGATGCTTATCATGTTCTCCACCCCGCTTTTAGCGGAATGGAAGTTCAGCGCGAACGTCGCCCCCTATTTCCAGAAGATAGGAATTGAAACGACGACGGTAAGTCCTTCAGAAAAATCAGGGATCAGCGGAAACCTGAACCTCGAAAAGAAATTGAATCCTGACTGGAGGTTCCGTTCGGAAACCTGGATCCGCGCAGATTTTTTCTCACGGGACGCGACCGAAGCCTTCCAGTTCATTCCAAAAAACTTATATCTTCAGAATAAGTCGGCGATCGTTTCAAGAATCGGGTTTCAGACGATGCAGCTGGACGGACCGGATCTGGTGAACCCGGCGGATGTCGTACATTCGAAAAACTGG
>JAKFFP010000362.1:0-4472 GCA_036675045.1 Bacteriovoracales bacterium
AGAGATCTGGATTTTTTGTGACGTTTCGTTCGACTCCAACCAATTCAACACCATTCATATTTGGTACTGAAACGAGATCTGAAGTATGTGCACCCACGATCTTATATCCAAGATGAGGCTTCTTTTTTATTTCATTTTCAACGAGAGCAATCGTATCGGCTGAACCGATGACCATTGTATTTCTTAAACGTCTTGCAGCACCGAAGTAACTGAAAAATATTCTACGCCAGCCATAAAGAAGTGGGAGTGAAGCGATCGCGATCAAAACGAGATTCGTTTTAGGAGTAACTGATTCAAGCCTTGGAGGGAGAAGATAGATAACAAGAATCGAAACAACGAGCGAAAGCAAAGTCCCACGAAGGATTGAGATTGGAAGGTTCGCCGGATTGTATGTCTTAAGTGTGTAAAGTCCTTCAATAAAGTACATCAAGATCCACATCGGAAACAAAATAGTAAATAAGCCAATATGTCTTTCAAAGAATTCTGTACTTGGATTCCCACCTTTCCTGATAACGACTACGAGGCTCATGGCAAGGAAGAGGATCAGCGCATCTACGAGGATGAGGAGTATGGTCTTGGCACGATTGGACATGCCAATAATTTATACTTTTTTAGGTAAGGCCGCCACACTCAAAGCGTATAAAAAGAAGATCATTGAGGCATTATTGGCGTCAAAGGTGACCTCAAACTGGCTGCCGACCATGAAAGCTACGCCGAATGGGATGACTGCTGCCCTCAGAAGACCTCCAGCCTTGTTCATTTCCCAGGCCCAACTCAGTAGCCAGCCCAGAAACAAAAACAGCCCGATAAGTCCTGTTCCCGACGCTGTTTCGAGGAAGAGATTGTGCGAATGAGCGTCGTTATAGTCTTTCTTGTCGAGATCGTAGGTTTCTTTGATTCTCTTGAGCTGTGAATGGAAATTCGAGAGGCCCCAGCCTAAAACCGGACGTTCCTGGACCGCAATCACGGCTGCCTTCCACTGACTTCTTCTGATGACATCTGAATTGTTGTTCTTATTGATCAAAAAGCGCGAGCCTGTATTGGATGAGGTGCCGAAAAGGTAAAATCCCCCAAGAGTCATGACAATAACAAGAGCAGCTCCACCTAAGGTGAGCCCAAGCTTGGGACGATAAAAATAAAGCGCAAAAGGAATTCCACACAAAAATCCAAGAAGCCCACCGCGAGCATAGGTCACATACATTCCCACGAATCCAATCACGAACGCTGCGATCCCGATTCTGTGGTCAAACCAGCTTTTTATTTTTTCACGATGAAGAATGGCCGACAAAAGTGACATCAGGATCATCGCCGAGCCATATCCATATCTCATGGTATCCGTGAAACCCTTCGGTCTCGGTTCACCCATGAGTTTTTGCGAAAGGGCGTATACACCAGCTACAATGATGCTCACAAGAAACGTATTCACCAGAAACCGCTTGGCTTTATCCGAAGCGTCCCGGAGCCAAATCCGCATCACAAAAATTCCACCCAATCCGTATAGATAGTACTTAAGTCGTCCGAAGTTCTTGGATGGTTTTGGTAAAAGTTCAAAGTTTATGACGAGACTTAAAAGTGCAACGACCGTGAAGGCGAGAAGCCACATCGCACTTTTCGGAACCTGGAATTCTTTATTCTTGAAGGCGAGGAAGGTGTAATAGAACAAAGGAATCGCAAAGAGGACCTGATAGGCTGCAAGGATTGAGACTGAAGTCAGAATCCCGGCGGCAAGGAAGAACAGAGCTGCATGAGTGATACGAATCATGCTCTGAAAATAACAGAATTCTATGATATGGACAGCCATTCTTTACACGAACCTTGGCTATATTCAGTATAATTTTAAAGCAAAAAATCCTTAGCTCCAGGCCACAATCTTTGAATTTTCAAGGTATTACTCTTCCGATTCTTGGTCATGAAATTGCTCTGAAATATGGTAAACTTTAACCATGGGAGCACTCGTGTTCGACGATCAGGTCTTCGATAGATGGCTTACGAATAAGTCACAGGAAATTCTTTCGAAAGTGGATCGAGAAAAGATTACTACCGAGGAAATGCTGATTTTGATCTTAAAAGCTCAGACTAACCACTTTTATCACATGGATTTAGAATTCAGAGAAGATTTTAAAAGATTTGAATCCAGATTCGAAAGAGTAGATAAACAATTTGATCGCCTGTACGACCTTATGAAATGGCAGAGTGGAATTCTTATCGCACTCTTTGCCGGAATCTATCTCAAACTTTTTCTCGGCTGATTACTTACAAACCGGATGAATCTCATCCTTCTTGTCTTCAAACTTTCTCGTCGCAAAATTGTAATTGAAGTTTGAGTCCCAGCTCATACAAACAATCGCGCCTGGAATTTGAGTCGCTGGAGATTCAACTGTCCTGGGGACATCTTCAGTCTTATGTAAGCAGATCTTAAAGCGAAGGCTTGAAATCCTCGCACTCACTTTCATCGTTTCTTCATCGAGATCCCACCCAGACGGAGTAGGAGTGTCCGAAATAAAGATCTTGTTCTCTTTCAGATTCTTTACTTTCCCGGCCCAAGCGCCCCAGCTCTCAGTGAGAAGGGGATTGGCGTACGAATACATAGAATTTCTCGGAATCTCGATCCCGCGAAGTTCGTCATATCCGGCATTGGGATTGGACCAATAGACAGGATCTTTATCACTCGCAGAATCGAGCTCAAATCCTACGTGCTTAAACGGACTTCCGTTCGCGCCGAAGAACTCCCGCGTGCCCATCTTGATATTGCCTTCGCGGTCAGTTTCGAAAACACAGCCTTCAATATACTGAACCAGAGAATACTTTTTGAGATCAGCTTTGTTGGTGGCTTCGATTTCACCGACAGCGGTCATTCCCGCAATACGGTTACCGCTGATTTTCTGCGTGTAGAGTTTCATTCCCTTTACTTCGCATGAACCAGTCGCGCATTCTGGATTCACCCAGCTTTTTACTGAAGGAGCGGCTTGAGCGACGGAAGAAAAGGCGAGGGCAACGATGATGAGCTTTTTCATAATTATTCCCCTGCCTGACATGAGCCTGGAGTTAGATCCAGCTGACGGTCATAAATTTTTTGAATGCAGTCGACGTGACACTTCGGCATGGTCTTGCCTCTGAAGCACACGAGCTCATCTTCCTGAAGGCCATCCTGCCAGATATCGTTACAGCCGCCGAGCTTGCCGTTCACTTTGCTGATCGCAAGGCAGTTCACTTCTTCCTTATCGATCGCCTGGACCACGTGAAGCCAGCGCGGACCTTTGAAATCATCAACGGTCAGACTTCTGGTTTTAGATTTTTCACGGATCATGGCGAGTTCTTCATCTTCTGGAAAATCACTCAGGCAATCTGCCGCATACTCCGCCTGACTCAAAACTCTGTAACCCATGCGGTACTGAAGGTAGTTAAAACTGAGCTGAGTTTTTTCGATGGGCTTGCCCTGAAGTTCAGCAACGTAGGCTTCGATTTCCCGGAACGTTCTTCCGAACCAGGCGTACTGAGTAACACCTTCTTCGTAAGTTCCTTTTTCAGTGAGACCGCCTACGCGAACGCAGGGAAGTCCTTCCGGCCACAGGACCGATTGGGCCATGGAGGACATGGAGAATAATGTAAGTGCTAAAAGGATGAATTTTTTCATGGCGGGTTGATACCATGAAGGTGGAAAGAGGCTTAAATAGTTGAAAATTTTATACGGGGAGAAGGTCAGAAATTTATCTCCACAGCATCAAGTGATCAATAATAACGAAGAGTTAACCCCCTTTGAAGTTAACTAAGGTTTTGCACTAAGCCTTCGGAAATACGCGAGTTTGCGTATTTATATCATATGTATGATATAAATATGGAGAGGTTAATGGAAAAGCTTCCAATTTCATGGAACGAGTACGAGTGTCAGGAAAATTATCAAAAATTTAAAATTTCTTTCTCGGAAGCTAGAGAAGTTATTTTAAATCCGAGCTCTCTTAAAATTAGGAATATTGGGAAGGATTACAATTTCATTGGACCCGTAAATGACTTAAGTAAGATTTTGATTGTAAATTGTGTTCAGCAAAGTGGAGTGCGAAAAATAACAAGAGCTAGGAAAGCAAGTCGTTCAGAAGAAAGTGCGTATTTTATGAATCTGGCGATGGGAGGATTGGATTGAAAGAAGGTAAAATGAAAAGAACAGACCCGGCCCTGATGGCACGAATGGAAGAAGAATTCTTGAAAGAGTTTGATTTCTCCAAGGTAGAAAATAGACCTATCACGATTAACCTGAACGAGGAGATCGTAGATTATTTCAAGAAGCTCTCTCTCAAGACTGGTAAGGGATATCAGGTACTGATCAAGGATGCTCTTAAGTACTTCATCGACGAGAAGCTCGAGCCACAAACGATCTGGAAGAAAAAGTAATCAAAGATTTAGTAAACGACGTCTCGACCCAAATTCATACTGAAGCTGCAGGTATTTCCGGTGACTTCGTCCCGGATATCATAGGT
>JAKFFP010000200.1:0-4452 GCA_036675045.1 Bacteriovoracales bacterium
ACGATTTTTGAGAAATGCTCTGGCAATCGTAAGACGCTGACTCTGACCACCAGAAAGGCGCATACCGCGATCACCAATGATTGTTTCAAGACCCAGAGGTAGATCCTTCACAAACTCGCTGGCATAAGAAATTTCGAGCGCGTGCCTGATCTCTTCATCAGTATGCACATCCCCTGTAGTGAGGTTTTCCCGAACACTATCATTGAAGAGAAAAATATCCTGGCTCACTAATGCGAAAACTTTTCTCACGGAAGCGAGACTGTATTTATTCACGTTCACGCCATCGATCAGAATCTCACCCGACTTTACGTTATACAAACGGAGAAGAAGGCTTACGAGTGTAGATTTTCCTGATCCCGAAAGACCTACGAGTCCGATCTTTTCACCCTTTTTGATGATAAGACTGAAGTTTTTGAGAATATCCCCTTCTCCATAGGAGAAAGTGATGTTTTTAAATTCAAGCGTTGATTTAAATTCTTTCAACTCAGCGAGATTCTCTTCCTTCTCCTCTTCCACATCAAGAAGTCCGAAAATTCTGACAGCAGCGGCCTGCGCCTGGTTCATCTTGGCATTGGCCTTGGAGAAACGTCTGACGGGATCCATGAACATCGCCAGAGCAGCTACGAAAGAAATAAATCCGCCAGTCGTAAGTGCTCCGGATTGGATGCGGTGATGGGCAAAAACGAGAACGCCCGCAAATGCGATCGAACCAATCAGCTCAACAAGTGGATGGGAATGTTCTTCAGCGGAGTTTGACTTCGTCCGGTGGCCAATGAACTTCTCCTGCGTTCTTTCAAAACGGGAGATAATGTAGTCCTTGAGACCAAAGGCCTTGATAATTTTCTGGCCAGAAAGTGCTTCACCAGAAATGTGAGTCATCTCAGCCACATCTTCCTGGGCCAGCTTCACATATTTTCTGATCCGCTTACCAGTGTAGTGAAAAGTCACGATAAAGAGTGGCGCCACCGCGAAGATAATCAGAGTCAGCTGCCAATCGTGATAAAAGGCAACACCCAGAAGGGCCAGAGCAGTAACCGGTTCCCGAACGACTTCAAGTGAGTTCTTGAATGCTTCCGAGAAGACCTGGGTGTCGTTCATGATGGTGGATATGAGATTTCCCTGCTTCTGCTGGGAAAAATAAGCTGCCGGCAGATGCTGGAACTTTCCGTAAATTTTCGCGCGAATGAGTCGGGTCGACTTATCCACAATCATTCTGAGCCCGTAGTAGTGAAAGTATCTTAAGGGATAGTTGATAATTCCCAGGCCGATGATAATCAATGCCAGGTTTCTGGCGACTGAGAAATCTGAGCCGGGGGCGAAACCTTTATCGAAAACATCCTTCACCAGATAAGCTTCATAGGCCTTGATCGCCGACAAAGGAAGGGCAAGAAGGGATGCCAGCACGGCCTCCTTCCAAAAAGGACGGAGATATGGGAACATTAACCTGAGCACTTTAAGCATAGATGAATCTTATGCCTTCACGGAGGCTTCGTAAATGAAAACGCGGAAAGCCATCTTCCTGGATAGAGACGGAACATTGATTCTGGACAAGAACTATCTTTCCCGGGTGGAAGACATGGAGTATTTCCCGGATACGCTGAAGGCACTCAACCTGCTTCAGAGTCTAGGCTTCGAGCTTTTTGTCGTTACCAATCAGTCCGGAG
Organism: Bacteriovoracales bacterium; assembly: GCA_036675045.1. Taxonomy (GTDB): domain Bacteria; phylum Bdellovibrionota; class Bacteriovoracia; order Bacteriovoracales; family Bacteriovoracaceae; genus Peredibacter. Next base: position 1,665 of record JAKFFP010000200.1, read on the forward strand.
TCGGCAGAGGTTACTTTGCGCTCGAATCGGTATATGTCATTCATCGCCAGCTTCAGAACGATCTACGTGAACAAAAACTTTCACCCTTCAAGGATTTTGCAATCTGTCCTCATTCACCGGACGATAAGTGCGAATGCCGTAAGCCATCCGGAAAAATGATCCGTGATCTCATGGCAAAATATCATATTTCTCCGGACCACTCCTGGATGATCGGTGACAAGATCATTGATGCGGAAGCGGGAAAGGATGCCGGCGTGAAATCGGCCATTGTCCGTCACAACGAATCGAAGGAATACCCCTATTTCAAGACTCTCCTGGAATTCGCCCAATCGCTGAAATAATTACCAGGGTGACTAAAGTTTAGACACTTGTCCCGATCGAAGTCGCAGGTTTTCCAACGCACCCGGTGGCACTCTCATTGCATTAAGTCTCTCATCAGGAGCTCTTCAATGAGAACGATCCTACTTGGTTTCCTCTTTATTCCTTTCCTCGTTTTCGCCCAGTCGAACCCGGCGGATCAGGACTGGAAAGTCTCTCTTACTGCCAGTGGATCTCTCACTACTGGTGAGACATTTGAGAGCGTGGGAGTCGCTACCTTCACCGGACTTGAGAATCTTCTCGCTTCACGAGGTGGTTTTGAATCCGCGTACCGTGATTTCAAATCAAACAACCAGCTTACTTATGGAGTCTGGCAGGAAGCTGAAGCTTTCAGCCAGTTTCTTAAATCATGTAATATTGAAGTCACTCCCGATCTTCTCGCGATGAAAATTGGTCTTAAACGCATCTTCAACTCTCAGAATGATCAGGAAGTGAATGAAGTTCTCAGTGATCTCGGTCCAAGGCTTACTTTCGAGAAAAAAATTGAACTCGTATCCCGGATGGGAGGGATGCTCCTTCAGGGTTATGACACTCAAAGAGCAGGTGGCGATTCCAATGGCGGTGGCGTGGTCTCATTAAGAGATATGATCAACGCCCGTCGTGACGGAAACAAGGCCGGTGTTTGTCGTGATATGTCTCAGGCGCTCGCGCAGTCTCTTAAACAAATGGGTGTCGACCAGGCCTATGTCGTTGCATACCAGACGGCGGGTGGTGGACACGCGACAGTTCTTGCACAGGACCCGAACAATCCTTCTAAGACTTTCAACATTAACTATAACTATGTAACGACCACAGAATCAGCTTCAGCTCTTTCGCATCTTCAGCAGGACAGCACGATTCCGAGTGTCGGTGTTGATATGAGAATCTTTGATGCTGACGGAAAGCCACTTACCACTCTTCCCACACATCTCGGTGTTCTTCTTCATGAAATCGCCGGCGGCTCAGCACGCGATCTTGATCCGCTTCTCAGAAGTGAGAACCAGGTTGCAGGGGCCCGTTACCACTCAGGGAATAACCTCACGATTGGTGCTGGTGCGGGTCTCACTCCCGATGGTGACAAGGTTGTTGCGGTCTCTTCGAGTTACAGGAATGAAAGCGAAAACTTCCCGCTGAGAATGTCGGTGGTTGTTTATAACAATGAAAGACCAACTAATCTTCGCGGGAACCTCAGTTCAACCGGAGTTTTTATCGAAGGCGAGCAGCACTTCATCTCTGATCCGTTCAAAGTCCAGACTTCCGGTGGTGTCGTTTCGATGAACTTTGAAGGCCGCCTGGGATTCAACACGAATATTTCATACAACGCTCTCTCCGGATCATCTAATACCCAGAGAAGCATCAGTAACGGAAGGGATCTCAATGCCTCTGCCGGTGTCAGAACTCGGTATGCTTCTGAATCATCCGGAACGAGAGCGGAAGTCGCAATCATGGCCAACGGTGGTATTGCCAAGAGTGATGTTCGTGATGAAGGTTCGACGACTTTCGATCTCAGAAGTATCTCTGGTACTGCGCAGGTATCTCAGCGCCTCGCCTCAAACCTCGATGGTTTCGCAGGTGGAACTCTTGTTTCAAGACCGGGCCTCGGTATTCAGGCAAGCCAGGAGTTCGGGGTAATCAGAAGAAATTCTGATGATTCCAGAACCGCACTTGTTTTTGAAAGACAAGGTTCAGTTGGAAGCCAGGCTCCGTCCTTTATTCCCGGATCGCACAATGAGTACTCAGTAGATGTAAGTCACCTTGATGAAAGATATGCCGTTAGCGGAAACGTTTTCTGCCGCATGATGGATGACAATCGTCAGGACTGTGGTGTGAGAACAACTGCGACTCTTAAGTTTGGCGCTCGTTAGTTTTTGAAAAGGAGCCGGTAGGATTTAAGATCCATCGGCTTCAGATGAAACTGATGGCAGAAATATTGAATGAGACGATCCGGTTCATGGAAGTTTGTTCCGAGAAGTTCATGATAATCCTGAAAGCGGGTCTGATAACCCTTCTTCACTCTCAGGAGAAATCCTTTTTCATTTTCACCTGAGTAACATTTATCACAGGAGAAATGTCCTTCGGCCGGGACAAAGGATGCTCCGGAAGCTTCCAGGAGATTACTCTGGCAATATCCGCAATGATCGGTATCAGGCATGATCCCCATATGAAAGAGAAGTTTCACCATGAAAAGCATGAGCTGTTGCTGGGCCTCAAAATTATTTTTCACCAGCGATGCTTCCAGGTGAAAAAGAGCGTTGCTTACTACTGAAAAGATTCCTTCCGTATCCTGTCCGGCGGCCTGGTCTTCTCCCTGTTGAGAAGGGGCGATCTTCATGACGAGCTCGAAATAAAGACACATAAGATAGAAGGCCTGAATGTTGTATCTGACGTGGGACGGTTCCCAGATGCGGGTGGATTCCTGTGCAATGAGAAG
>JAKFFP010000167.1:0-4443 GCA_036675045.1 Bacteriovoracales bacterium
TTGATCGGCGTGATCCTGACCATGACCTTGGTGATGTTCACCGCGATGGGGATCTATCACGATACTCTGAAGTTTTTTGATCTCATCATCCTCTTTATGGTGTTTTCTGTGTTCTGGACTTTCAGCATGCAGGAATGGAGATGGAAACCAACTCTATGAAGTTTGCCGGACTTCTTCTTTTTATTTCTCTCAGCTCATTTGGCGCCATCAATAAGGCGCCTGATCTTTCCCGCGCCCGAACTGAAGTGATGCAGATGGGCGCGAGACTTTCATCTTTAGAAAAAGAAATAGGCTCTAAGAATAATCTTTATCTTTCCAGCATCTCTCAGATCAAGCAGTTCGAGGGAGATATCAACGCCTATCGCGCTCGTTTAGTTGAGATCCGCAGGGACGTCGCTGAGAGCCGCGAAGAAAACAAAAAGATTTTCAAAAGCTATCTCCTGGAAGCGGAAAACGAAGCCACCGAACTTTGGCAGAGACGTGTACATCTGAATCTCCTGAAAAAAGCGCAGGATAAGCTCAGGAACTCTGAAGCTGAGCTCATTTCTTTTGAGAATAAGGTTGTTGAGTTCGAAACTAAGCTCGCAGAACTCCGTCAGAATGAGGAGGAACTCGCGCTGGTCATCAAGGAACTCGAAAATCGCAAGAAAGTCGCAATGGAAAAATATCTCTCACGGGTGAAAGAAAAAAGAACCGCTGAGACCCGTGATACCAGAAAGAAGATCCACGAGCGGCTGAAGATCGTGAAAAAAGAATTCAGTCGGGCCCCGGTTATACTGGCAAAAGCGGACCGCATATTTTCTCATCCGGTGGAAGACTTTGTGGCCCGGACTTCTTCTCCCAAAGGTGTGACCTTCAAGTATCAGTCGATTCAACCGGTGAAGGCCGTGGGTGACGGTAAAATCGTTTTTGCCGGAGATCTCGCTAGCTACGGTCAGGTAGTCCTCATCGACCATGGAAATGATCTCAGGACCGTTCTTCTCGGAAAGATGTCGATCAAGGTGAAAAAGAATGACGATGTGAAGTCCGGAGACGTTCTTGCGTACACCGTGAATGACTCGAAAGAAGCGCAGAATCTTTACTTCGAAGTCCGTAAGAAAAACACCGCGCAAAACACTATTTTGTGGTTAGAGCCGAATGGAGTGAGTAAAATCTAAGGCGTTCCCCACGCTTAGGAGATACTCATGTTCCCTCACATCCTGATGGTTGTTTTTCTCTCACTTTCTACTTTCGCCAGAGACGAAAAAAAACCAGCTCCCAAAATTACCGAAAACCGCTCACGCTTTGAGCAGCTCGAGCTTTTCAATAAAGTTCTCTATCTCGTCGAGACCCAATACTATCGTCCGGTCTCCACGGAAAAGCTGATCGAGGGTGCTCTCAAGGGTATGATGGAGACACTCGATCCTCATTCAGCGTTCCTGAGTAAGGATTACTTCGAGAAGATGCAGAACGATACTGCCGGTGAATTCGGGGGCCTTGGTCTCGAGGTCACTCAGAAAGAAGGTGTGATCTACATCATCACGCCGATTGAAGATACTCCTGCATTCCGCGCCGGCATCAAGCCAAAAGACAAGCTGGTGGAAATCAATCACGAGCCTGTCATGGGAATGTCCCTGGAGCAAGCGACAGAAAGAATGCGCGGAAAAGTTGGTGAAAGCATCCATCTCGGCATGGCCCGCGAAGGTGAGGAAACTCTTCGTCACTTCAATCTCAAGCGCGAGATAATCAAGATCAAGCCGGTGAAGTTTGAGCTCCTTAAAGATAACTACGCTTATCTCCGCCTGACTCAGTTTCAGAAGCGCTCCGCTGAATCGATGACTGAAGCGCTTGAAAAAATGAAAGACCAGGCGAAGAAGAAAGGTGGATTGGCAGGAATTATCCTGGATCTCCGTTCCAATCCGGGCGGACTTCTGGACCAGGCGGTGGATGTTTCCTCTCTCTTCCTGAAAGAAGGCATCGTCGTGTCAACGGAGTCCCGCGACCCGCAGAATAAGGATATCCGCTACGTGAAAAAATCCGGCTTTAAAGATCTCACTTCTCCGATGATCGTGCTGGTGAACGGAGCTTCCGCATCGGCTTCGGAAATCGTGGCCGGCGCTCTTCAGGATTACAAACGCGCTGTCATCATGGGATCGCAGTCATTCGGTAAGGGCTCAGTCCAGACTGTCGCCCAGCTGGATAAAGAAACCGGGGTGAAGCTCACCATCGCTCAGTACATGACTCCTAAGAATAGAAAGATCCAGGCGGTAGGGATCACACCTGACGTTCAGATGGAAGAAATCGAACAAGTCGAGTTTGAAAAAGATCGCCGCGAAGACCGTTATATCCGCGAAAAAGATCTCAAGAACCACCTGACGGCGACAATTGAAACCGAGGCTGAGAAAGCAATTCGCCTGGCCGATGAGAGAAAAGAGCGTGCTCGTCGAATCCGTGAAATGGAAGAAGCGAAAAGAAAAACTCCGAAGAAAGAAGACGAAATCTTCCGCACCTTTGAAGCTTCGAAGGACTATCAGGTTCTTCAGGCCATCCGTTATCTCAAGGGCTTCCGGATTTATGACGATTTCGTAAAATCAAAATAATGCTCATTCCTGAAGCTGCCTCCGTTTCTGATCTCGTTAATCACATCAAGGATGTTCTTGAAGGTCAGTTTCACGAGGTCATGGTTCAGGGAGAAGTGACCAATCTTTCTCCTTCAAGCGCGGGTCACTGGTATTTCACACTTTCAGATGAAAATGCCTGCATCTCCTGCGCTCTGTTTAAGATGGATGCCATGAGAAATCCCCTTATCCGCACGATTAAAAACGGCGATAAGATCGTCATCCTGGGACCCCTTAGTGTTTATCCGAAAAGAGGGAGCTTTCAGATTCTTGCCAAAAGAATCATGCCGGCGGGAGAAGGACAGCTGAAGCTCCAGTTCGAAAGGCTTAAGGCCAAGCTCGCGGCTGATGGTCTCTTTGATATCGAAACCAAAAAAACAATTCCCGTCTTCCCGAAAAGAATCGCCGTCATAACTGCTCCTCACGGGGCCGCGCTCCAGGATTTTCTGAATGTGATGAAGCGGCGAACTCTCTGGCACGATATCGTAATCGTGCCGGCGGTAGTTCAGGGAGCCGATTCCGGAAGATCATTGGTTGCAGCTCTCAAAAAAGCGGAGGCAATTCCAGGTATCGATGTCATCGTCCTTACCCGCGGGGGTGGGAGTCTGGAGGACCTTTGGTCATTCAATGACGAAAATCTCGTTCGTGCCATCCATGAATGTCCGATTCCCACCATCAGTGCTGTCGGACACCAGGTGGATTACACGCTTTGCGATTATGTTTCTGATTTCCGGGCCGAAACTCCGACCGCAGCTGCTGAAACTCTTTCCCAGCCGCAAACAGAACTCGAGAAGAGACTTATCTTTTGCCAGAGCCATCTGCGTTCAGAACTCTTTAAGCGAAAGCAATCCGTAGAACTCTGGATCCAGCGCCTTCATCCGCGACAGATGATGGGACTCATTCATGAAAAGCTGAAGAATGCCCACAAGGAGCTTTCTGAAATCAGACTTCGTGATCGCGCCCACGAGCTCATCGGATTTCATGACCGGAGCCAGGAGCTTGATGAGCTTCTCATGCGGATGAAGCACCGAATGGAATATAAGCTCGCGGATGTGAAAGGCGAAATGAAACGGCTCGAGCAGGTGATGAGTGCACTTGATCCCTCGAAAGTCCTCACCCGTGGTTATAGCTATGCTGAAACAGCAGAAGGTAAAGTCCTGACGACATTGGCAGACTTCCAGAAACTTCCTTCGGAATCGATCCTCGGAATTCGTTTTCAGGATGGAACCGGTAAGGTGAAAAAGGTTATTTCATGAAATACTTCTCTCTTCTTCTTTCGCTTCTTTCTCTCTCCGCGTGCGCCAGCTCTAAAGAAGCTGAAAAGATCATCCATCCCGGGGAAGTACGGGTACTGGAATTCGAATTGAAGGACCCAGCCGCGAAACTTTTCTGCCGTAATCTTCCGGTTCGCTACAATGTCCAGGAGAAGAAAGCACGCGCCGTCATCATCGAAACATATTTCTCAGACCTTACTCCTTATATCTGCGAACAGAAAAAAGGCGATAAAGTTCTCGAAACTTACGCTTTTAAAGTTGTCCCTAAAAAATACGAAGCCGAATTTCTCAAAGTGGACATGAAGAAAATCAAGCTGAGTAAGAAGGATCAGAAACGGGCAAACGCCGAACAATTGATCCTCAATAAGTTGTATGCCTCTTCAGCAAATGACTTTTTGTTCAAGGGACCTTTCCAGGAACCCATGACGAGTTTCAAGACCAGTATCTACGGGAAAAAGCGCGTATATAACAATCATAAGCAAGGTCAGCACCTTGGTATCGACTACCGCGCGGCCGTCGGTGAAAAAGTTCCTGCGGCCAATCGCGGGAGAGTTGTTCTCGCGCGCGATCTT
>JAKFFP010000087.1:0-24017 GCA_036675045.1 Bacteriovoracales bacterium
GACAAGGTTCATGAAGGGAAGGCGATCTCTCGGGCGATTCGCGAAAAGCGCCTGGCGATTCTCAGAAACCGCAGTTAAGTCCCCTGCCCTTTAGTTTCTCAGCGAATTGTTTGAGGAGACTGTTTTCGTGGCCATTCCGGTAAAAGAGCGTGATCCGGTTATCATCACGATGTCTCAGGTCATCCACGATGAAGGCAAGGCGGTTGATCTTTTTGAACTCCCCGCCGGAAAGAAAGATCGCCCTGATACCGTAGTACATCCGGCATTCCATCGGCAGGGACTCAGTTTCCTGAAGCGCATCCTTTCCGGCCAGGATGACATTCTCCGAGACTAGTCCGCCGCCGGTGATGGTAAATTCCGGATCTTCATATTTTCCACAATAGTGATTCTGACTATGGCAGTTAACACTCCTCACCCGGGAACATTATTTTTTCTAAAGCAAATGTTAATAAAGATCACCAAACTTTTCGCGGAGCCTTTGGCGGATATTTTCCGCTGAGTCGCCCTTGATCTTGAAGGCATCAAGAGGTCGCTTATGGTGGAAGCCCGCTTGCTGGAAGGCATTCCTGAAATCCGGATCTGTGCCGGTGAACATATCCACGCGCTGAGAGCCGATTCCATTAAACGCTCCGCCGGTATCCCTTACAATAAAAAATCCGCCATGAAGCGTTCCGTCCGGAAGTTCGATGCCCTTAGCGGCAGGAACATAAATGATCTCATTCACTTTATGTACTTTGTTGTCAGCGGCAATCGTATGGTAGGGAAGAAGACAAAGATTCCTTCTGATCCCTTCGCCGTACTTACAACGATTGACATAATTGTAGCGTGCCGATCCTCTGACTTTTCCGCCATAGTTCACGGCCCTTTTCCCCTGGCCACGGTCCTTCAGAACGGCGGAGCCTTCCATTAAAAGGGTGTAGGCAAAACGCGAGCATACAGTTGCGATCAATTTTCCCTCAGGTGTGAGAAGTCTCGTTTTCTCAGTTCCTTTAAAATTTCTTTTGCCGTAACGGCCCTTACACTTAATATCAGCTTCGTTAGGCGTGTAATACATCGTCGGAAGAATATCAGGAATCTGATTCATGTCTCTTTGGTAAACGTCAGCTGGCGCGTATCTCGCTACACCCGATAAGGCGGGAGTAGAAAGGAGCAGGAGCATGAAGAGACCATTTAAGGGTTTACGCATCGGAACCTCGTTTGTGAGCCTCTTTGGTAACAGGGTTCTTAAGACTATGTTGAGCTGACCGGGTAAAAATTACGGAGTCCCGGGAGGCCAATACATTGAAGGCCCGTTGTCCGGAAAGAAAATCTCAGGAATTTTTTCCCGGTATCATCCTGGCCCCGGGACTTATGTTAAAACGTGATCACTTTTTAAGACCTATTAAGGAATTCGATGAAATTCGTTCTTCTTTTTCTCCTTCTCACTGCTCAGGCCTTTGCCGCCATTACTCCTGATGAGAAAAGAGAAGCTCTCGGACAGACCCGTGAAGTGATGCTGAAAATCATCGGCGGCGGTAAGAGCGATCCGAGACTCATCACTGCCCGCGTGACCGATGAGTTCGGAACAAGGCTCAATGTGGAGTTCGCGTTTGTGGAAGACTTCAACGGAGCGAAGAAATGCTCATACAGCTATGATCGCGTGCTTAAGCGTGTTCTGGTTGATTCATGGACGTGTGAAATCTGATTAGTAGTGTGGCGGCTTATCATCGGAGAGACTTCTTCTGCCATCTACTCCGTTTTCCTGGTTAACATTTCTTTTCAGGTCGAGAATTTCTTTTTCCAGTCGTTCAATCTTTTGCTGTTGATCCACTACCACCCGGTTAAGTTGATGAAGAAATTCATCCTGGTGGGAGAATCTGATTTCCAATTCTGTGAGCCTTTCGTCGTTCATTATTTCCTCGGTGCCTTGATGATGAGATCATGGACCTCGCGGAGGCCATTGGCCATCGGATCGTGCCAGACAATCTCCAGATTTCCTTGTGGGTCGGCGGCGTTTCCGTAACATTTCGTCTCAGGGATCCGGTTGGGATACATCGGGGACTTTGAGATAAAGCATGTATCGTATGTTTTGCTCCAGATATCTCTTTCAAGCTGGATCAGTTCACGGAAAGAAAGTTCTTTCTGGATTACGGGAATGTTTACCGAAGTCAGTTTCCAGCTGCCTTCTGCTTCCGGGCTGGCGTCTTCAAGTCGATAATCAGCGCGATTATTTTCGATATAAATTTCTACGAGACCGCCATTCCTTGAAATGATTTTGGCGCTGAAGACAGCGAGTCTTTGAGTGGCCAGCGGCCGACATCCTTCATGACGGACATACACCCGGGAGTTTTTATAAATACAAACGTAATTCCCACCCGGTCCCAGATCGGCATTGGGGTAGTCCCGTCCGACAAATGTCAGGGGCTCACTAGCGAGATCCTGGAATGCTTCATGCGGAGTATAGATATCGGCACAGGCAGAGTATGAGAGGGTTCCCATGAGAACTGAGGCGAGGATTTTAGATATGACCGACATAGGTCTCCTGTAAGTTAGGCGTCTTATGTGAAGAATAGGCCCATTTTTGCCATCTCTCTCAGGCAGTGAATTTTCTCCCGGGGGGTGTATGGATAATGATCAATAGCTAAACATCTGAAAGAACGAAAAGCTTTTTTTAAGTTGGTCTTAGTAGTGCTCTTCCAGAGAATAAGTATATGACCGCAGATACCTTATCTATTTTATTAGCTGTGTTTGAATCCACGGGCGACGGAATCCTGATCGTTGATAACGAAGGGAAGGTCCTGCAATCGAACCGTCGCTTTCAGGAAATGTGGCTCATACCGGATAGCCTGATGGAAACCAGGGATGATGAAAAACTCCTGAAATTCATCCTGGACCAGCTTATCTCTCCCGAACTTTTCATCGCCAAGGTCAAAGAGCTGTACCAGAAAGACCACGCGGTTTCTGAAGATTCAATCAGCTTTAAAGACGGAAGAATTTTCAGCCGTTACTCGCGGCCGCTGGTTTCCGGTAATTCCACTCTGGGAAGAGTGTGGAACTTCCGCGATATTACCATGCAGAAAAAGAGTGAAGAAGTCTTTACTGCGATAACGAATCTTTCACCTGACATCATCACCATCATGGGCGAAAACGGAAACATCCTCTTCAATTCACCGGCGGCAGAAAAAATCCACGGATACTCGAATGAAGAGCTCCTGGGAAAAAATACTTTTGAGTATATTCATCCGGATGACCAGCCTGCCTGCTCTTCCAGCCTGGCCGAGCTCCTGGAAAATCCGGAGCGGACGCTTTCCATTCAATACCGCTACCGGAATAAGGACGGCTCTTATATCTGGATGGAGGCCACAGCTTCGAATCAGATCGCCAATCCCCTGATCCAGGGTCTGGTCGTGATCTCACGTGACATCGGAAAAAGGAAGTTACTCGAGCAGGAACTGAGTGATGCCCTGAGAGTGAGAGAGGAATTTATTTCGATCATCACGCATGAGTTGAAAACTCCCGTGACCAGCATCAAGCTCCAGCTTCAGATGCTCCAGCGTTCGGGAAGGATCATCCATCAGAATGAGCATGGTCTCCGGTCTGAAAATCTTCCCGCGATGATCGGGCAGGTGAATTCGCTGGAAAGGCTGATCGATGATCTTCTCCAGGTCTCCCGGATCAAAAATTCCAAACTCGTCTATGAGATGCGTGAAGAAGATCTATCCCGCCTCATCCGTACGAGTTCTGAGCACCTCAACGCTCTCCTGGCGGATTGCCACTGCTCTGTCGAAATGGATATTGAAGAAGGGATAAGGTCACATTGTGATCACCTGAGAATCGAGCAAGTACTCGTAAATCTCATCTCCAATGTTGTGAAGTACGCTCCCGGAAAACCCGTGCGACTTTCCCTTAAAAAAATAAACGGGAAAGCTGAGTTTCGGTTGAAAGATAGCGGTCCGGGAATCCCTCCCGACAAGCAGAAAGAGATCTTTAAGCTTTTTGGCCGTGCTTCAGATACGCACCTGCAGGGAGGCCTCGGTGTGGGCCTCTATATCTCCTCGTGTATCGTGGATCAGCACAATGGCTCTCTGGAAGTGGAAAGTTCTCCCGGAAACGGGTCCGAATTCATCCTTCGGCTTCCCGCGCTCTGATCGATCTGCTATGATCCAGTGATGATTCGTCTGACAATTGATAAAGAAGAAATTAATCTCCTTCCGCCGATGGACTTTGATGGTGAGATAATTGAGATCGTCACTCCTGAAGGTGCTAAGCGCGCGGCTGAGATTCTCAGCTCGGAAAAGATCCTGGGCTTTGATACCGAGACCCGACCATCATTTACCAAGGGTGAGAGTTATACTCCGTCGCTGCTTCAGCTTGCGACCCACGAAAAAGCATTTCTTTTTCGCCTGAAGTTTTACCCCTTGCCGGCTGAAATGATCACAATCCTGGAAAACCCGGAGATCATCAAAGTCGGAATCGGCAACAAGGATGACCTGATCGGACTGGGGAAAATCATTAAGATGAAACCGGCCGGTTTTGTGGATCTTGCCGAAGTCATGAAAACGAAGGGAATGACGAGTGCAAGTCTTCGTTCACTGACAGCGATCTTTTTAGGAAAGAGACTCTTCAAGAAAGCAAAGACCACGAACTGGGAAAGAAAGGAACTCACCCCGGCGCAAATAAAATATGCCGCTATTGATGCCGTTGTAGGCTTTCTTATTTACGAAAAAATTCTGGAACTCAAGTAGCCGCGCTTAAAACCCTGAAATCCTGAGCACGAATACTTTGTCGTACCTTGAAGCCTGAAGGCCTTAGAATATCCTATGCTTAAAGGATATCTCATGAATAAGACCCTTCTCCCGGTAGCACTCATTCTTCTTGCCGCCTGTTCTCACAAGGCAGAAAGAAAAAGCCTTCGCTCCTATGCTTCGAGTATCTCGGAACTTCCCCGCACCGTTCCCGGTGAAATCTGGGGGCCGGAGCAGGAACGAGAAGCCGAAATCATTCTTGATGACACTCTTCAGATGCTGAAGAATGATTCCAACGGTGATGAATTCGTAAGACGTGATGCTCATCCGAAAACTCACGCATGTGTGCGCGCGAAATTCAGGATCAATCCCGCCCTGCTTTCAAAAGGCCAGCAGGTAGGAGTCTTTGAAAAGAGCGCGACCTACGATGCCTGGATCCGATTCTCAAACGGCTCCAATAACGGGGAAGGAAAGCACGATCTGGAAAAGGACGTGAGAGGGATGGCAATCAAACTCATGAATGTGCCGAAGACCCCCACTGGAACACAGGATTTTCTCCTCGCGAACATGAAAGAATTTTTCTCTAAAAACGGAGAGGACTATGCTGATCTGGTGAGAACAGCTTCCCAGGGAAACGGATTTGATCTTGCTTTATTTGCTCTTACTCATCCGATAAGTGCCCATAGGCTTTATAAGGCCCGCATCCAGATGGGAAATCCCCTGAAGCAGGATTATCACTCGGCCGTTCCTTTCTTACTCGGAAGTCATTCGGCCCGCTATCATGTCCTTCCGTGTGATGCCAATCAGGATGAGATTCCCGGGAAGGACGCTCACAGGGATTATCTCCGCCAGAGACTGGGAGCAACTCTCGGAGCGGGAGGATCGTGTTTTACTTTCTACGTTCAGCCCAATCAGAATCCGTCCGTGCAGTTGATCGAAGATCCGAGATTATCCTGGGATGAAAATACGTCTCCTCTCATCAAAGTGGCCGACATCGAGATCCCGAAACAAAAAGATGTGACTTCCCGGGAGCTCATAAATTTCTGTGAGAATGCGCGCTTTAATCCGTGGCACTCGAAGGATCAGAACCGACCACTGGGTCAGATCAATCGCATCCGCGCCCTGGTATACAAGGAAATTTCAAAATATCGTCACCAGAAGAACGGGATAAAAGAGATGGAGCCGGTTAATCATTCTCCGTGTTCCGGAGCGACAGCTGATATGTGCCGGAAGCCGTGACGTGTTCCAGGTGAGGAATTCTCACCATCCAGATGATTTCTTTGAAGCTGAATTTCCGTTCCTGATAAAGCTCCGGGTGATCCTTCTGTAGCTCACGACCTGCTCCTCTCAATTTATACCAGGGAATGGCAGGTGAAACGTGATGGGGTACATGGATATTGATATCGAGCCACAGCCACTCAAAAAAGCGCGGAAATCGGACGTCGAAAGTTGATTCCAATTGCCCACGAACAGGTGTCCATGAACTCTCTTCAAACCACTTCGATTTTTCGTTCGCGTGCTGAATCGTCAGGAGAAAAAATCCGGTAAACATCGCAATCGTTGCCGGGATTCCGTGATACTTAAACATTCCTTTGATCCCGGTATACCACGCGAGTCCGGCATAAACAGAGATCATCACCGACCACATGATGAGATTCGAAACGCGTACTTTGGTTGAAGAATTTCGGAGTCCTCTCGTGATCGAATTTAACCAGATCCAGAAGAAAACACCAAAGGGGAGCGCGTACCCAAGTTTGCCCGCGAAATTATTTTTCCACGACGCATTTTTATATTCCTCTTCGGTCATGAGCCACTTCGACCAGTCGACATCCTGGCCCCGCAGCTGGGTATGGGCGTGATGGTGATTGTGAGTCACCGTCCAGTTGATGAGTCCGTTTCCCAAAGGGGAAAAGGCAAGATGTCCCATGATCAGATTCATGGTCTTATTTCTTGAGAAAGTGTTGTGTCCGCAATCATGCCCCAGAACAAACAATCCCACGAGGATCTGGCCATGAAGAAACCAGAGGGGAATAAGATAGAGGATGTTGTCTGTCTGAACTTCGAGATAAAGACATAAAGAGAGAAAGGCCACAATTCTTGTGACAGTAATCCAGCTTCTGACGGCGCTGATTTCATAAGAGCTTTCGGGGATCGAGCGCCGGATTCCGGCCAAAGTTTTCATGTCCGGAGACTACCACGTCCTAAACCGATGATTTCGGGTTCCTGACAGGGTATCACTTTTTTACAACGTTAAGGCCTGGCCTTAAAAACTCGTATTACACTTCCCGTATGAGTAACAAAGCCGAACGCCTCCAGAACATCCGGATGAGCCGTATTATCATCGTGATGATTCTTATCGTATCTACCGCTACCTATTTCTGGAAGCCCACCGGGATCTGGTGGGTGCTGGATATCGCCTTCCGCACCTGGCTCCTTTTCCTTTGCGGAGTCATGGGGCATGAAGGCTCACACGGTGTCCTTGGTAACAGTAAAATTTCAAATATCTGGTGGGGGAGAGTGAGCTTCATTCCGCTCGCCGTTCCCAATGTCCAGTTTCGTATCACACATCGCTATCATCACTCATTCACCAACGAAGAAGGAAAAGATCCGGACATGCTCCTCAAGATGGATCACTGGTGGCAGTTTCCGGCAAGAGCTCTCGCCATGCCTCACTATTGGGTCATGTGGATGAAAGAAAGAGGACTGCTTAATAGATCCGTTCTCATTGAATGGGCCCTGACTTATGTGGTGTATGCGACTTTCTTCGGAACGATTGTTTACTTCGTCGGATGGGAAAGAGTCCTTTATGGCCTTCTGCCGGCGCAAATACTGAATTCCTTCCTGCTCTGGTATCCCTTCGCCGTTAAGACTCACGAAGGCCACCACGTGGGACCCCAGGAAATGCGCTCGCATGATTATTACGGGCATTTCCTCTATTGGCTGACACTTGGATTATCTCTTCACCGTGCTCATCATATGAATCCGCAAATGGGCTGGTTTCAGCTCAGAAAGTTTATTCAAAAAGGGCCAGCTTTCTCGCGGCATATCCATGAAGCTCCATCTTCTGGATGAACTGATCGCTCTCGGACACGGGAGCGAGCGCTCCACTGATTGTATTATCGCAGTCGCGGCCCACGGGCTGCCTTCGCCTGATATCGAACGCGCCCAGAAGATCTTCTCTAAAACCGCGACCCATCCGTGCAGCCTGAGTTCCTACGAAAACCTTCAGGCCTTTTTGAATGTTCCCCTTCCTTCACACTTTCACATTGAAGTCGCAACAATCCGTGAATCTGAGCCCCTCATAGCCTTTAAGATGTCGCACGTCCTGGGCGACGCTGTTTCGATGTTTCAGTTCATGAAAGCGCTGTTCGGCCAGGAAATTGAAGCCAGTGAGCCGGAGCTTAAAAGCTTTCCTGGCAAAAAAGATACTCCTTACCGCGATCTACTGAACTCTAAACTCTGGCCCCGGAAAGGGGAGCGGAGTATCCGGCGAAAAATCATCCGTGAATCACTCGATCACGGTGACCAGAACGCGTCCGTCTTCAATGATCTCATGCTTTATTCTCTTCTTGAGACCCTGTCTTTTTCCCGGAAAGCTGTCTGGGTCCCGGTGAATGTCAGGAAGAGTTTCTGGAAGGGCTTTGGTAACGGGCTTTCCCGTCTCAGGATTTATCCACCGAAAGGCGCCAGGCTCCCGGAGTTCCTCGCGCACATCCGGAAGCAGAAGACGGAAGCGATGAAAAACGGAGAAGTGGCGCTCCCCCCATCCGACTTTGATATTCACGATAAAAAGCACAGATTCGTCTATGATTTATGGGTCAGAAGGCCCTGGGCGGACTGGGGCTCTATTTCCCTCTCACACGTCACGAATTCAGTGGGCTTTCTCGATGGTTTCCGGAATGTGGCCGGAATTTCCAACCTCATGCCCGCCCATAATGCTGCCATCTTCGCTGTTACCAGCGGTGGTAGGACCGATTTTACCCTCACATTTGACCCCGCCGTCGTTTCTGATGAAGAATCCCGCATTCTCCTGCGTGACTTTCTGACTCATCTCCGTGCAAAATTATAGTGTGACCAATGTTATCCTGAGAAACATCCTGAAATTCTTCTTTGGGTTTATGAATTCCCTCATAGCCTGGGGAAATAAGCGTGACCGGAAAAAATTCCGGAAGCGCTATGCTTTCTTTTACGCCAAAAATGGACTTCTGACTTTCCCGCTGGCCGGCTTTGAAGCTCAAAAGGAAAGACTCCAGGAAGTGTACGATAAAATGCACGGCCCGAAGTACTTCGCCAAAACCTCCGGCACAACCAAAGAGCCGAAGCTCATTCCTTACGATCAGAAACGAACCCGGCATCTTCAGAAAACTTTCCTTCGCTCGATGGTCACACTTACTTCCGGGTTTGAAGGTCAAAAGACTTTTTTTGTCTTCGCTTCTTTAAATAAGGACAACTCCCTCACCGCCGGCATGATGGAAGAAAATGTGAGACCTTCGCGGCTGGAACTCCTTCAGGCGCCTTATCGTTACCTTCACACAAAGGAAGGGCAGGCGCTCATCGAGAGAGTGGGAGAACTCACTGCAAGGATCATGGTGCTGGCGATCACTCAGCCGCGGTTTCTGTACGCCACCAATCCTTCGACATTGACTTTTTTTCTCAAAGAACTTGAGACGAGATGGAAGGAAGTGAGAGTCCGCCTGAAAAATATCCCCCCGGGGCTTCAGAAACTTTCTGATCCACAGGGCGACAGGCTTCTCATGACATTCCTTATCCGCGAAAAAGCACCCCGGCTCCAGGAACTCCTGCCGGAACTCAAGGCCGTCATTACCTGGGACGGCGGTTACGTGAAGCCCTTCCTGGATCAGCTGAAAAAATCTCTTCCCGGTATAAGTTTTCTTCCGATGTACTCCATGAGTACCGAATCGATTGAAACTCTTCCTCACATGATCGACGGGAAAATCCGTTTCTTCCCGGTTTCAAAAGGTGTGTTTCCAGAGTTCCAGGAACTCGGACAGTTCAAGGTGCTGGCCCCCTTCGATCTTGAGGCCGGCAAGACGTATGAACTGATACTCAGTGATGAATGGGGCATGCGTCGCTACGCTACCGGCGATCTCTTTTATGTAAAAGAAATGGTGGGGGGACTTCCGGATCTTTCGTTTGTTTGCAGGAAGGGATTAACTTCTTCACTGACAGGAGAGAAACTGACGGAAGAACATGTGCAGGAACTTAAGCAAGTTCTCAATAAAAAATTTCCTGCGCTTTCATCACTCCCGGTCACTCTTTATCCCGTGTCCCGGAAAGGGGAGATGGGTTACGAACTTGGAATCATCGGAAAGCTTCAGATCCCCGATGAGCTTGCTTCAATTGCGGACCAGGAGCTCGGGCAAATTAACAGCGAGTACAAGGCGAAAGTCGTTTCCGGAAGGCTGAGGCCTCTCGTGGCGGTTCAGCTTACTGAGCAGGAACTTGCGGGAGTCATGGGAAAAACCGATCATTGGGAATCTCAATTCAAGATCCTGCCACTCTATGAAAAACTTATCGTTCGCTGAGCTTTCGAAGTTCAAAAGCGTCTCGTTCGATATCGACGGGACTCTTTATCCCATTCTTAAAGTCCAGATGAAGTGGTGGAGGAAATTTTTCCTTTCACCGCGAGCGGCGATTCGTTTTTATAACATCAAAAAGACATGGGAATTAAAAAGGAAGGGTGACGGGAAAGTTCCCGTCGTCCAGGAAGACGTGGCCTTCTTCGAAAACTTTCTCACCAGCATGCTCGATCCCTCATTGGTACCCGATGAAATCCGGAACCTCATCCAGGCCCTGAGAAGCAAAAAAGTTGAAGTCTTTTTTCTTTCAGATCACGGCGCAAAAGAAAAGCTTTCGCGTCTAGGTTTGACGGGCATGGCCATTAACTGCCTTGGCGAAACCGGGGAGCTAAAACCCCATCCGAAGATTTCAGAACTTCTGAGAAAAAGCGGGATTATTCCGGAAACTCATCTTCACATCGGGGATCGCTGGACGGATGAAGAGCAGGCGAGACTCTTTGGCTGCTCTTTCAGATACTTTCACCCATAAAGGGCCCTTTGATACCTGTGATTGATCTCAAAAGAAAATTGCTATCGAGCGATAGAGAGAAAAAAACAAGAAAACCGTCTATTGTGCTCCGGAATTTTTCTTTTATGGGATTTTACTTCTTCCTCGTATAATCCTTCCTATGAATTTAAAGAAAAATTTTCACGAAAAAGCCTCTCACAAAGCTCATTCTCTTCTTCGCGGATACGATAATCCGGATCATAAAATTAATATCTGGAATACGTTTGTTGATTCAGACAATGAGGGCCTCGAAGGGATCCATCACGACGACTTTTCCATTATTCCCCGACTGATTCCGGAATCCTATTTACCGGTGATCGAAAAAACCTGTAAGGACATCACGACATTTCTGATGAAAGTTATTTCGCTTCCTGAAGAAGAAGTGAAAGCGATAATTCCGGAAGGTCCGGTGAGAGATTTTCTCATTGATGAGATCGGCGTTCTGAAACACCGTAAGAAACGCATGGTGGGAAGTTTCCGCTTTGACATGGCGGTGGTAGGAAAACCGGATGCCGCTCATCCGCCGCAACTTCTTGAAGTAAACGAAATTGGATTTGATGGACTCGCTCGTTCATCTTATTTTCAGAACACGCTTCTCACTCATATGCCTGAACTTAAAAAGCATGTGAAGGCCCTTGATACAGCTGCGGCCGAAGTCCGGAACATGAATCGTCTTGGAAAACATATCGTTCGTCTTCAGCACGGGTGTTACAACTGGGATGAGCAGTTTCTGAAAATGACTTCCGATAGAATGGGAAGCCACCTCCATCTTATTTCTCCGACTCAGTACAAGCAGAAGGTGAATAAAAAGCATTTTCCGCTGCTGGAAGAACTTCCGTTCTCTTTTCCGAATGGAAAGCTTCTGGTTGGTAAAAAACTTAAACCGGATGCCATGAATATGAGCTTTGCTTACACGCTTAAGGATCTTAAGCGGGACAAGGAACTCTATAAGAAAATGGTGGCTTCAAAGACACCGCAATACGGGCCATTGGTCACGGGTTTGATTGCTTCGAAGAGTGTTCTGGTCAT
Source organism: Bacteriovoracales bacterium (assembly GCA_036675045.1). GTDB lineage: Bacteria > Bdellovibrionota > Bacteriovoracia > Bacteriovoracales > Bacteriovoracaceae > Peredibacter. The sequence goes on from JAKFFP010000087.1 coordinate 11,841, forward strand.
GCTCGCGAGTGAAGAGCTACGTAAGCGCTTCCTTGGAAGCGCAGATAAATTGAGTCAATCCATTCTTCCTGCATTTTCGCTTAAGGGCAATGTAGATAAGGTCCTGGCACACCCTGATCGTTACGTTATCAAGCATACGGATGGTTTCGGCGGGCAGCAGGTGTACGCAGATCACCAGATGCTGAAGCTCATGAAAGAGATGCCGGAAAGAAAGCATCATGAATGGGTGGTTCAGAAGAAAACACGTCTCAATACCGTTCACGTGAACGGAATCCTTTCAAACAGAAAGAAAGCGATCGGTGATCTGGGTGTGTTTGTTCAATATGACTGGGAAGACGGCAAGTTCAATCACTTTGAAGTCGGCGGCCTCATGTGCCGCGCCTCCAACAAAAGTCTCAAAGTGAACGTCAGCGCCGGGGGAACCCAGGTCGCCGTTATGCTCGAGCGTGGAGTTTAATTGACACTCTCGTCGTCACTGAGATCATCATCCCCATCATCCTTTCCGAACTTCGCCGCCTGATTCATTCCCTGGCGGAAACAAGTGTAGAGATTCGTCGCCGAGGTGTGAATCGTGGGACACGGATTCACGGCATTCACGCGGTTAGTGGCCGAGATATCTGTGTCAGCAGTAATGGCTGATAGATCAATCTGCTTAAAGAGATCTGCGATCCGGAATGTGACCATGAGTTTTTTACCACTTTCCGGGTAAACCTCGTTCTCACCATAAATCTGAAAGTCGGTGGTATCATCACTGGCGTACGTGAAAGAAAAGCCGTTTACCTGACCCCGGAAATACATGCTGTTTCCGGCCAGCGCAGCCGGCGCTGCGTCCGGAAGTGAGATTGATTTATGCAACAGCATTTTTATCCTGCGGAGACCCTCCGGATGAAGACGAATACTGCCAAAAGGCTCGGGACTTCCATCGAGGAGATCCACAAAATGCGGGCCCTGATAATGGTCTGGTGAAGTGGCATAGGCATCAGGATTACTGGAACGGAAGAAGTGAACTTTTTTCACCACGATCCATGCCTCCAGAAGATCCACGTTGGCGAGGTTTGCATCTAAGAGAGGTGGTGGAGTGAGCGCATAGGCCGAAGGAAAAATCCATGATGTCGAAACCGTGGCGTTCATTCCCGAAGCGGTAATCGCGAAATCTGTCGTCACACCATTGTTGCCGGAGCCGGAGTTGCCTGAATTACAGCTGGTGAGGAGAGTAGTGAGAAACGAAAAGACCAGAGTCTTGAAAATAGTCATCATACTCAAATCCTATGAGTCCTCGGCCCTACGTAGCGTACGTTCAACTTTCAGTCCGAGATTTTAACGGCAAAGATATTTTACCGTACGGGGAAGGGTATAACCGGAATATTGAGAAAGTGTGGAGTTCTAGGGGGATGAAAATCCCCCCGCCGGGCTATCTTAGTGAATCTCTGACTTTCATGAGCAGAAGCCCCAGGTGATTTTTCCCGGTTCGGTCGCCGCAGTCTCCCCAGTAACAGTCGTTTTTTGTGTGCTCAAAAATATGACTTTTTCCTGTCGAAAGAAGGAGCTCGCCCAGAACTTCGTGGCGGGTGTACTTATCCATCAGCGCCTTTTCCATGAAACCAATTTTTACTTCTTCCCAGTCTGCTCTCTTGGGAAACTTCGGATCACGCCCGCGATTCGCAGCTGCCATCGGGCCCGGAGCAAACTGAACCCAGTTTCGAAGCTCTTCTGTTTCATATTTCATCGCCTGGAAATAATGTTCACTCGTTGACCACCATTCGCCGTCAACATAAACCGGGAAACCGGAGAAATTTGAGAACTCACCATAGGCATCTTTGGTGCTGTAGAAATCCAGAGTGTCTTCTTCGTACTGAATTGCCGGCGTCTTCGGAAACTGGTGATAGTGATGAATGACGTACTTCACGCAATAATTGTCTGAGACAGAAATTCCCATTTCCTTTTCAAAGTTCTGAAGCTCATCCTGCTCAGGTTGTCTTGCAGAAATCTCTTCACAATTTCCGGCCTTACCCCAGATCAGTCCTCGGGGATCACGCCAGCCTTCCACATTTTTGGCCAGTTCTTCGCAGACATAGCGATCGCCAGATGGTGTGGTGTGAATGTCACCTGTGAGACATGCCATGGCATTGAGAGATAAAAACATAGTAAAAATTAAGATTTTTCTCATAGTCTGATTCAACAACAGAGACTGCAATTCTTCAAGGCTTCATGTGTATCTTTAATGTGGGCAAGCTGATAGGACTTTGGTTACCATATCTGAAATGACATTTTTGAATCGTAACCTTCTAAAGGGTATTCTTTTATTCATTGCCTATCTTCTTACGGCAAAACTGGGCCATTCACTTTCGGCCGTCAACGGTTTCGCAACTCTTGTCTGGGTGCCAACTGGTCTTTCTTTTGCGGTGCTTTTCCTGTGGGGAAGATCCTACTGGCCGGGCATTTTCTTCGGTGCTCTTGCCGCTAACATCTGGATTGGAGTTCCTGCCCTGGCCGCGTTGACGATCGCCGCAGGAAATACTCTTGAAGCATTCGTCGGAGTTTATCTTTTCAAGAAAATTGCCGGCGCTGATTCAAGCCTTGAAAGGGTTCGTGATGTCGGAGCATTTGTATTTCTTGGATCTCTCTTAAGTGCCATCATCAGTTCGACTATCGGGGCTAGTGCTCTCTATAGTGAAGGTCTGATTACTCAAGAGACGCTCTTTCTGACCTGGCGGGCGTGGTGGATCGGAGATGTTCTCAGTAATCTCGTAGTTGCTGCTTTTCTTATCGTCTGGATCAAAAATTTTCGTTTCAGAGGAAAACCGGAAAGAAAGATTGAGGGTTTTATACTGGGTACTCTGGTCATAACTCTCAGTTTGCTGGTCTTTAGTAACTGGCCTTTTCAAAACCTGCATCATTATCTGCGTCCACACTGGATTTTCTTACTCCTCATTTGGGCGACTTTACGATTCGGGCAAAAAGCAAATGTCTCTTTGACACTTGCTCTGTCGACGATCGCCGTCACCGGGACTGTCCTGGGGAACGGTCCCTATTCCGGTGAGTCTATAAGTGAGAATCTTTTTCTCCTCCAGCTTTTTATCGGAGCAGTGGCCTTGTCCGGACTTTTTTTTGGAGCTCTGGGAAGGGAAAAAGAACATGCCTTAAGAATGCGGACAGATTTTATATCGATTGCTTCTCACGAACTCCGGACTCCTCTCACGGGTCTTCATCTTTCGTTAAATATTCTCAAGGAATATCAGAGAGAAAATCCTTCAACTGAAGTGGGCCATGCCATCAATGCCCTTGATCGCCAGACGGGAAAACTCACGTCACTCGTGGATTCGCTTCTCAATGTCGCCCAGATTGAAAATGGGAACCTGATCCTTGAGAAAAAGGACACGGATGTTTCCAGTATGGTGCGGGAAGTTTCGTCCAGCCTCTCAGATCTTCTGGAAAGAACTTCCTGCTCTCTCAAACTCGATATTCAGCCCATGGTGAAAAGTTTCTGCAGCTCTTATGGTATTGAGCAGGTCCTGACGAACCTTCTGATGAATGCCATGAAATATGGCGCCGGGAAAGACGTTTTTATCTCACTTTCATCTTCCGGAAGCTTATGCCGTTTATCCGTAAGAGACGAGGGGAGGGGAATATCACGGGAGCATCACCAGAAAATTTTCGAGCGCTATCAGAGAGTGGAGAATCAGGATTCGCAAGGTTTGGGACTTGGACTCTATATCAGTAAGCTTATTGTAGATGCTCACAAGGGTTCTATCTCCGTGAAGAGCGCGCCGGGCAAAGGCTCAACCTTCATCGTCGAGATACCTATCTGGGAAACACCGTAAACGGGCCGCCTCTTTCAATTGCTTTTTTATAGGCCGGTCTTTCTTTCACCTTTTTAAGAAACGCTTCCAGGTTCGGACGCCTGAGGCCACCGGATTCGTGGACCGCTTCCAGTGGATAACTCAGCATGATGTCCGCTGCGGAAAATGCATTCCCCGCGAACCAGCCGGTTTTTGAAATTTCTGATTCTAGGAAATCCAGATGAAGCTCCAGCTCCGGATAGATCCAGCTCTTTCGCACGCTCCCGGCGATCTTCTTCACTACGGGTTTAATGAAAAATGGCATTGGAGAGTCCTGCACTTTCTGAAACACCAGGGCCACGAGAAGGGGAGTCATGAAAGAGCCTTCAGCGTAATGGAGCCAATACTGGTAACTTAACAGATCGTCTTCACCCGATGGCCTCAGCGCTCCCTTACCGTACTTGGCGACGAGATACTCGATGATCACAGCTGATTCCGCGATGACTCTTCCGTCATCAGTAATGACCGGAGATTTTCCCAGCGGGTGGATCGCCTTCAGTTCCGGCGGAGCGAGGAGGGTTTTTTTATCCCGCTTATAAGTTTTAATTTCATAGGGAAGTGCGAGTTCTTCCAGGAGCCAGAGGATCCGCTGGGAGCGTGAGTTCTCGAGATGATGGACGATGATCATGGATATTTCCTTTCCCATAATCATAATCCTGCCCGGGAAAGAAGGCATCCCCAAACGCAATATTCCTCATGTTGCAGTGATACGGGCATGAATTCCTGACCCGTGTCTTAACCGGCCGGGGGACTTCGGCCTTCATCGACTATCCTGATCCCATGAAAATACTAACTGCAATACTGTTCTTAGGTTTCTCCGCTCTGAGCTTCGCCAAAATGGAGCTGACAAAAGAAATCAAAAGAGGTCCGATCATAAAGGATGCCTGCGGAAATTTTGAAGACGGTGTGAAGGCCCTCGAAAGGCTTCAGGATACTTCGAGCTTTGATAACGACGGTCAGATCGCTTTGTATAATTTCTCATCCCGCGCCCTGGCGGCACTCTACAAGCAGAAAATGCTCCATGAAAAGAACAAGAGTCGCCGTGCTTATTATCGAGGACAGTATGAGCTTGCCTGCCGGAACTCGGGTTAATTTCTAGGGAACATGCCGAAGATACTTACATTCGGAGAAAGTTTCAGCCCTTCAGAAAATCCGGTGCCGCATTTTTGTGCAATCATGGCGTCCAGTGTGGTGACCAGTGAATTGATGGCATTGATTGATGAGATATCAATGTCGGTCAGGACAAAACCGGTGGATGGATTTTTTGAGGCCATTTCTTTGTGAAAATGGCGTCTGCTCCAGCAGGAGTAAAGTCCCACTACCTGATTCGGACGACCCGCCATCCGGGAGGTATCCATTGCAGACAGAAGGCGCTTGAAGCCGGGACGATTTTTCTCGTACCACGGATAATTCGTATGATTATGAGAGTCTCTTACCGGCGGACAAAAATCAGGGCCCCCGCCGTTCCTCGCGTGGCCGATGTACATCACGACTTCTGAGCCGTGGGATATTTCACTGAAGAATTTCGCCGTGGCCGCTTCACAGTGCGCGTACTGTTTTGTCCGGTTGACTGTCGTGTTCTTCACATTGTCGTGAGAAAGAGATCCGTATGTAATGCTGACTGAAAAGCGATTTGGTTTTCCCTGCGGGCCAATGACCGTTTTCGTAAAGAGATCCCCCTGTCTTCTGAACCCGCAGACGTTCATTCCCGGTGAGCATGGGGCCAGGAGCGCCAGGCGCAGGCCATTTGCGATAAATTGATCGAAGACGAATTCACCGGGAGAGTTGTCCCAGTAACCAAAACCCACCGCGACGTTCAGGACGCCGTCTTTATAAAGCTTCGAGTAGCGATTTACGCAGGCCTCGTTTCCGTTAACTTTTGCCGTGTTTGAAGGGATGTTCAGGAGATCCTGAAGACGGTGATCCACTTCGACTTTATAGTCAGCTGCGAACGCGGAAAAGGCATTCATGGTCGCCAGGATCATGAGAAAGCGGACAATGTTCTTCATGCACCTATTTGAAGCTATTTGCGGGTGATATTAAAGAGGTGCGGGAAAACATTCAGGGCCGTCGAAAAAGTAAACACTTTCAGAATTAATCATCAGTGTCGGAGCTACCTCAAGGCCTCACCAATCAGATAAGAATATTCCTTTGGCACCTGTTCCTGGTGGGTGCCAATTCAGCTTTTCAAAATCCTCTTCGCCCATTAATCTCAGAATGTGACCAACCCAGACCATGCTTCCGGATTTTTCTCCCGCGCTTCCAGGTGGGGAGTCTTACCCGGGTTTAACCCCATCTTCTCCAAGAGGATTATCCTCACCAACCTCCTCGGGTTCATGTTTTCCGTCAACATGTCTGTCAGTGGCCTGGCCTTTCTCTATTTCGGGCATACCGGTCTGGCAATCTTCACTTTCTGTTTTGCTTTTTCAGAGCTCGCCTGGCCTTTGTTGAACAAGGCCGGGCATTATACACTTGCCCGGGCCGGGATGCTGGTCTCAAGCAATGTGCTGGGATTTCTCGTTTCCATTGCCCTTCCTGGAACCGGCTACAATAAGGGTTTTTACGTCATGGCGGGACTTCCGATTCTTCTTTTCGATATCCGCGAGAGATGGTTCGTGATGCTGGGGTTTCTTCTGCCGCTGATCCTCTATCCTGTTTCGGAATGGATCGGGGAAAGTGCTCCGTTTGCCATCAATCTGTCACCGGAAATGGTGGGAACGATCGGCCCTTCCATCACCATCATCTATGTGGTCCTGATTTTTCTTATGTTTTATTTTCTCGCCCGTGAGAATCACATCGCCGAAACCCAGCTCGAAGAGCAGCGCCTTCGATCATTTGCGTCCGCGAAGTTTGCGGCCCTGGGAGAAATGGCGAGTGGAATCACTCACGAGATCAATAATCCCCTGACGGCGATCAATCTTCATACCCAGAACCTCCGCTTTCTGATCGAGGGAGGAGAGAAGGACAAAGATGAGGCGCTGAGGAAAGTGGATCTCCTAGGCAGTACCGTTCACCGGATTGCCCGCATCGTGGAATCGATGAGTATGATCTCCCGCGAGGGAAGCCAGGATCCTTTCAGGAAAGAGTCACTCCAGCGAATCGTTGATGACACCACAACCTTCTGCGCGGAGAGATTCAAAAAGAATGGTGTGAAGTTCAGCATTAACGTTCCGGATAGTGTGACGCTTGAATGTCGTGCGGTTCAGATCTCGCAGCTTCTCCTCAATCTTCTCAACAACGCTTTTGATGCCATCGAGCCTCTTCAGGGAAAATGGATATCTCTTGATGTCTCTGAAACTTCCGGCACAATTCAGATCTACGTGACGGACAGTGGTTCCGGAGTTCCCGTTGAATTAAGACAGAAGATCTTCGATCCTTTTTTCACCACGAAGCCAGCCGGCAAAGGAACGGGGCTCGGTCTCAGTCTCTCAAATAAGATCGCACAGGATCACCGCGGACATCTTTTTCTCGATACCCATCACCCCAGAACACGATTCGTGGTTGAGTTTCCCCGGAAACTTTAAATCTTTTCACTACCACGGAATTTTTTTCACCGTTCACGCCCTCTCAGGGAGATAGACCTTCATTCTCAATGAACAGGGGGAAGTTTTCGCCTACCCCAAAGTGACACCGACCGATGTTCTAAGATTTAGGAAGGAACTTACGGATAAGTCCTAAAACGTACACGGAGGTTTCTTTTGATCATTAAACTTCTCATCCTTTTAGCGATGATTCTCCCGGCCCAGGCCGCGGACCTGAAAGTTCTTTCCTGGAACACTTTCATGCTTCCGAAGCCGATCAAATACAGTAACCAGAAAATCCGGACGGGCGTCATCGCCAACGCAGTTAAGGGTGAAGATTATGATTTCGTTTTCATGCAGGAGGCGTTCACGAAAAGCTTTCGCAGTCACGTCGGAAAAGCTCTCAAAGCAGAATATCCCCACCAGTATTATCTCGCCCGGAAGTTCGCGCTGAAGGTATTTGGTTCAGGTGTTTTTGTTCTCAGTAAAAATCCTTTCAAGGTTCTCGACAAAGTTTATTATAAAGAATGCGGCTCGGCCGATTGCTTTGCGAGAAAAGGATCTGTCCTGATCGAATCCACTCTTTCTTCCGGCAAAGTCGTCCAGTTCGCCATCACTCATCTTCAGGCGATCGAAAAACTTGGCCATGTGAGACTCTCTCAGCTTAACCAGATCAATGGGATGCTGGCAAAACACAAGAAAGAGGGTGTTCCGCAGTTACTCATCGGCGACCTTAACATTGATGTTTCAGAACCCGAGTTCGATAAAGGGAAAGACCTGATGGGGATGGAGCATACCGAACTCACGGGGCCGATCAATCACACGAACGTCATAGATTGTTATAAGAAAGAAACTGCCCAGGAAGAATGGATCGATCACATGTGGGTGAGTAACGACGCCGGTCTCAAGGATTCAGCGATGCAGGTGAGAGAAGTCACGTATGAGTACAAGGGCAAGACGTGCATGGCATCGGATCACCACGCGCTTGAAGGTGTTTTCACTTTCGCTGACTAATCACACATTCCGGTTCCGATGATGGAGCCGGAGATCCCGTTTAACGAAATCGTGAGAACTTTTCCGGGAGTGATGGTTGCGTTCAGGGTGCTCTGATCAGGAGCAAGGCCCTGAAGCCTTATCTCTCCGTTGATCTCTTTCCGGATAAGTTCTCCACCGGCGAATGAATAAACATCAAAATATTTCGAAACGACAACCGCGTTCTTATACAGATTCATTTCCACGTGCATGCGTGGCCCGTAGCAATTAAATGTTTTCTCAAGACCTGAATGGCGGATCACTTTGGAAAGTTCAACACCCGAAATCGCTTCTGCCTGATCTTTGCAGTCACCACCGGTTACTTTCCATGATTCATCATCGCTGTAATACACGACAAATCTTTCCTTCGTGCGCATATAAAAGCTCTGGCCGGGACTTTTCAGCAGGTGTTCAAAATAGAGAACGACCCCTTGATAAAGAAATTCCTCCGGCCAGTCTTTCATCTGTTTATTGAGAGCGAGGTTGAGCTCAAGTCTTGTCTGCCTTCCCAGTCGCCCCCAGAATTCTTCCCGGGAGAACGGACGGTCATTAAGATCGTTCAATACGAGGGCCACAATATCTTTTTCAATTTTCACGGAAGGAGATTCCGGATTCACATCTTCGAGCTCACAAGTGAGCTCATCGCCATGCACTTCGATGACGGGTCGAGATGACGACGAATCCTTTCCGCCACAGGCGGTGACAATCATCAGGATGAGAATGAGATTCAGGGTTTTCATGTCCGGGGAATTTACCACTGTCCGCCGTTCACAGAGCAAAGACTGAAGAATTTACTTACTCAGATATTCAGTCAATTGCGCTGCATTCCTTGTGTTTTGGCGCTTAAGTCCGAAAATGTCACGATGGCCGCGAGAAAAGTCATTTATACCCTCGGACATTCCACTCATACGACCCGCGAATTTATCGGTCTCCTGAAGGCCCATGGGATCAGGCATCTGGTGGATATCCGCCATTACCCCGGGTCACGGTTCTGCCCTCAGTTCGGTAAGACCAGGCTCAGGAGAAATATCCTGAGAAACAAGATTGAATACACCCATCTCGTTTCTCTCGGTGGACGAAGAAGGCCCGATCCGGATTCGGAACTTAATCTCGGATGGCGAAGTCCGCAGTTCAGGGGCTACGCCGATTACATGCAGACTGAGGAATTCGAAAGGGCCCTGAAAGAGCTCATGCAGCTCGCCCGGAAACACAAGACGGCCATCATGTGCTCCGAGGCCGTTCCCTGGCGCTGTCACCGGTCTCTGGTTGCTGATGCGCTGATCGCGAGGGGATGGAAAGTGATCGATATTTTCACGGAAAAAAACGCCAAAGAACACGCGCTCACGTCCTTTGCCAGGATCACTCATGAGCACGTCGTTTATCCGGAAGCCTAGAATTTCCGGATAATCACGGTCACCACGCCACAAACCAATTCATCGAGATGTGTGGGCCTGTTCCCCTGAAAGAGCCTCACCTCATCATCCAGGATGGTCACCACCAGGCTTCTGGGCCCGGCCTTTTGAGCTAAGTCCACGAGGAGCTGGTCGCCTTTAAACACATCCAGCCGGGGAAAGTCCGCTTCTACGGTTAAAAGCTTGATACCGGGGTTTCCGACGCCGTAGCGCTCGTCAAAGGAGAGGGGCTTTTCCGCGAATTCCGAGCAGGGACTCTGGAAGCCCGTCAGGAGTTCTTCTTTGATCGAAGCTGACTCATAAATTCTCATAAGACTATTTTACGGAAAATGTACGGAAAGTCAAGTCCTGTCTTGTTTGTACGGAAAATATACGTATATTGAGTTCATGAGCGAAGTTTTTTCTATCGACGCGCAAATTCTCTCGGACCGCAAAAGCACCTACCTGGTGAAGGTCACGGGCAGGAAAAAAAGGGACGGCCTGGTTCCGGGTGATTTCCTGGTGGTGGACCGAAATCTCCCGCATGAAAAAGAAAAACTCGCGGTCATCGTAAGAAACAACAAATTTACTATCGAGAAAGTCACGGAAGACTTCATCCGGAAAAATGATCCTGAGAACGGAGACTTTATCTGGGGCATGATCAAGGCCGTGGTGAGGGAGGTTTCATGAAGATGGTAGCACTCGTTGACTGTAATTCCTTTTACTGTTCGTGCGAGAAAATTTTCCGGCCCGATCTCCGGAATAAACCGGTGGTGGTCCTGTCGAACAATGACGGAGCGGCGATCGCTTTCACGAAAGAAGCGAAGGCATTAGGCTTCGGGCAGATGTGCGAAGCTTTCTTCAAGGTGCGGGATCGCGTGAAGAAGCATAATGTGGCAGTTTTTTCCTCGAACTATTCTTTGTATGACGACATCAGCAAACGGGTCATGAATGTGCTTCGGGAATTTTCGCCGAAGGTAGAAGTGTATTCGGTGGACGAGGCCTTCGTGGAAATTGAAGGCGATGAGAACTTCGATTTCGAGGCGTGGGGACGGCACGTGCGCGCGGAGATCTTCCGCAAGGTCGGAATGCCGGTGGGAGTGGGGATCTCGAAGACGAAAGTGCTCGCCAAGGTCTCTAACAAGCTTTCCAAAAAACACAATGGTGTGTGTGCCCTGATTACGGACGAACAGATCGACCAGGCACTGAAGGATTTTCCGGTGCGGGATATCTGGGGAATCGGTGTCCGTTCGGCCAGTAAGCTTTCGATCTTCAACGTGAGAACGGCTCTCGAGCTCAAGCGCTTCCCTGACGAAAAAATTATCCAGAAGCATCTCACCAAAGTCGGGCGCGAGATCCAGGATGAGCTTCGCGGAATCAATTGTCTTTCTCTCGAGTCTCCCGAGGACAAGAAGAATACCGGAAACTCGCGAAGCTTCGGCTACGACGTCTACTCGAAGCAGGAACTCCAGGAGGCCCTCGCGCAGTTTGTGACGAACGCTTCCCACAAGCTGCGCGCCCAGAAGAGTGTCTGCTATAGTCTCACCGCCTTCATTCACACCAATCCCTTTAAGCCCGGGCCTCAGTACTATGGAATCGATTCCATCCGTTTCTCCTCGGGAACATCGGATGTGGTAAAGCTCATCAAAGGCGCCCACGAGGTGCTGGATCAGATTTATCGCCCGGGGTACGGCTATAAAAAGGGCGGCATCCTCCTCAATCACATTGTGCCGAGGAATGAATGCCAGATGGACCTTTTCGTGGATGATACATCAGACAATGAGCACTTAAATAATGTGGTCGATATGATCAACAAAAAATATGGCCCGCATACGGTGAAGAGCGGGGCGTGCGGGATCAACCAGGCGTGGAAAACCATTCACGCTTATAAGTCCCGGCATTTTACGACGGAGTTTGATGATCTTCTCAGGGTGGAGTTATGACCATTAATCTGGATACCAAAAATATGAATCTCTTAAAGCTCCAGCGCTACCAGCAACATAATGATGGAAGAAAAATTCACCTGGGCCTTCCAACCTGGGAGTCGGCGATGCTACGAGGAACCCTTTATGATCATCGTTGTCCGATTGAGGAATTTCTCTCTCAGTACGTGTGCCAGTTCGATGGAGTGGAACTGACCCAGACCTTCACTGACCTTCCGTATGAAAGTGACATGCAGGCACTCCGGGAAATCGTGGAGAAAGTGAATCCCGATTTCCGGTTCTGTCCGATGATCCCGCGAAGAGTGTCACACGAATTTCCCCTCGGTGATAATTATCACGACATGCGCGAGTTTCTGGCGGCGGTCGGGCATCTTGGTCCTCATCTGGGTCCGATTGTCCTGAGATTACCTGAAACCATCCAGCCCGAAAGTTGGCAGACGGTGTTACGGTT
>JAKFFP010000234.1:0-4431 GCA_036675045.1 Bacteriovoracales bacterium
AGTAAAAGCGATGCCAGTAGCGTAAAAAGAACTAAAAACATAACCATGGCAAAAATTACACGATCAGCTAAAACCGGCAAATTCGTTACTAAAAATGAAGCAAAGAAAAACCCTGATACTACCGTGACTGAAAAGTTAAGGAATATCAATAAGGCAAAAGATAATGTTGTGAAAGCTCTTGGCGAATTAAATAAAGCAATGAATGAATTTCTTGCAAAAACCGGGGCAAACAATTCATTCGTTTTCGCAATAGGGTTTCTTCCTTTCAGTGAAGGCAAAGCGGCTATTGCTTCTACTAAAAGAGAGGGGTTTGAGATGATTACACTTAAAGGTTACATCCGCGATGTCGTGACTCAGTTCAAGCGCGATCTGACCGGCTTCTGGGTCGCGCACCCCGATTTCGTAAGACTTGGACTTGCGCTGGTGGAAGCATGGAAGATTCATAAAAAAGGTGATTCTTCGAAGCTCGACACCCTGGTGAAAACCATCCTCGAAGAAAAGTATCACGCCGAGGTTTTAGATTTTATTCACGGCCCGGATATCAGTGGGCTTGAGAAAAACGATCCGATGTATCCGCGAAAACTTATTGTCGCTGACGTAAGAGAATCGGATTTTATCGCCAATCACCATCCGGATGAAATCCGTTACAATGTTTTCCAGTCGCTCCAGTACATCACTGACTGGCTATCCGGAAACGGATGCGTGGCACTTCCGACAACGATCGGTGGGGTTCCGGCACGGGTGATGGATGACCTGGCGACCGCAGAAAGATCCCGCTGGGAAGTGTGGCATGAAATTTATCATGGCCGCTTTCCGGTCGAGGATTTCATCCGTATCGCCCACGAAGAGCTGCATTTTATCCGGAAAGACCTTTCGGATGCCAAAAAAATTGTTCAGGTGAAATGGGACGAGAGAACTTCGAAGTGGTATCCGGTCGCCATGAACCTCATGCTGAAGCTCATGACGGACAAGGATCCCGTTGAGTTCGCAACCCAGCTCTTTCTTCCGTTCACCATGGAATCTCTCCGTGAAGCTTCTGATCCGTGGGGGATGGCGCTGAAGCTTGATCCGGTGAAATTCGCGGTAAGAGACGAGGTGAAACGCTATCACTATTATTTTGAAATGTGCGGCAGCCGGAAATTTGCGGCCACTCATTCCGCTGATCTGATCGCAGATTTCAGTGCCATCGAAAAGACCATCATGAATTTCCCGGAAGCTGATGTGGTGGAAGCCGCCGGCTATCACGGAAATATCGGCGAGTCGGCAAAGACGCTCGATGCGATGGCAAAGTCCGAACAGGCGACCGTCACCAGCTCGCAGAGTGAGCTTCTCGATATGGGGAGGAAGTATCTCGAAAAATTCGGGATTAAGTTTCTCATTTCCGCCAAGGGGAAATCCGGTCCGGAAATGCTCGCGGCCTTAAATGAACGGTATAACAACTCAAGAGAGGAAGAGTGGAAGAACGCCCGGAAAGCGCTGTTTGAAATCACCAAAAAAAGAATGGAAGCTCATCCGCTGAACGATCTGCATAAGGCGATCGAAGATGCGAGAGTCAGTAGAAAGATTCCCGCTTCCCAGCTGGCCCTTCTTTCCCATGGAAAAATCCAGTCCCTCGCTCTGGGCGAAACAACGGCTTCGACGTACTTCGAAATGGCCTCGCTCAGTAAGTCCGTCGCCTCGGCCTTCGCCATTGAATACTTCACGAAGAAAAATATTCCGCTGACCACTTCCGTAAATGAGTTACTTTCGAAAACGACAACTCGCTATCGGATTCCCGAAGGTGACAAGGTCACCATCGAACATCTCATGTCGCATAAGGCACTTAACCTTCACTATGTGAACGGTGTGCCGGCTGACCGGAAAATGCCGAAGATCTCTGAGTTTCTCACGGGAAACGGGGAATACGGATACGAGGCGATAAGAGTCGTTAATCCTCCGGGAGAAAAGTTCCAGTACTCCGGCGGGGGCTTCATCGTGCTCGAGCATCTGATCGAGTCCCTCGAAGGGAAACCGGTCAAGGAACTCACCCGAAACTTCCTCGATGGCCTCGGAATGGAAGACTGGAGTTTTGAGCAGGAAACTCTTCCCGGAAAAACGTATGCCACGGGTTTTACCGATTCTGGTACACCTGTGCCGGGCACGCGAAAAATGTTTCCGGCCTTCGCCGCCGGTGGGATGGGGACTGCTAAATCCATGGCCCGTTTTCTTCAGCACCTGGAAAACGCCTATCACGATGTGCGGGGCTCGGGTACCATCTCTCACGATACAGCGAGGTTCATGCTGCATGGACTTGATCAGGGCTGCAAGAAATTCATGGGCTCACTCATGGGGCTGGGGATTTTCATCGCTCATGCCGGAGACAATAAACTCATGATCCATCAGGGAGCGAATGACGGCTTCCGTTGTCTCTTTCTCCACTGTTTTGACGGATCCGATCGAGGGAAGGGCATGGTGATTCTTGCCAATAAGGATAACGAGGCGATGCTCTATATCGCTGAGTGCGCCCAGCGGATCTTAAAAGAAATGAACTTCGAGGGAATTGATACATCGAAATTTGCCACGACTTTTTCGACGGACAAGCTTCGCCAGGAAGAGATCGTAAACCTGGGCTACAAGAATCTCGTCTTCAACGCTTTCATGGCCATGAGGCCTGAACCAATTAACGATAAGGGCCCGAAAGATCCTCTGGCCCCTTTCAATTTATGCGTTGATGCCGAGATCCTGGACGTGAGTGATGAGATGTTCGCCCGGGCGGACAATCTTATCTCCGATCATCTTCCGAAGTTTGATCCGGAACTTTTCGGAAAACAGGGGAAGATCATGGATAGCTGGGAAACCGTCCGGCACAATCCGTATGGGCAGGACACGCTTCATCTGCGGCTTAAAAAACCGGGACAGATAAAATACCTTCTTCTTTCGACGAAGTATCACACCGGAAATTTCTCTCCGGAGGCCAGGATCGAAGGCATGATAAAAGGGGAGTGGAAGGAAATTCTTCCGCGCACGAAGCTCCAGGGTCATTCGGAATTAAGAATCACCCTTGAGGAACCTACCGGATTAATCTCTGAGCTTCGAATTTCCCAGTATCCCGACGGGGGCTTTACCCGCCTTGGTGTCTATCAGGAACTTCCCGAATCGGAGAAGAAAACCTTCGACGGAATTTCCCGCCCGTATTCAGAGAAAGTCCCCCAGACGAAAAAACCTCTGGCGATTCCCTATTCACCGGATGATAAGGAAATTGAGCGTAACTGGAAGAATATTTCCGGCGAGTTCAACAACGCCAGCCTTGCCCTGGGAGCGAAGATTCTCTCGGCGACGGATGAGCATTACTCACCGGCCTCGACGATGCTTTCCCCAACTTCACCCATCAATATGTTCGATGGCCTGGAATCCGCACGCTCACGGACTGAAGGTCATTTTGAAGAAGTCGTGATCGCAGTGGCAAGGCCCCTTCCTGTTCACCGGATCGAGCTCGACTTCACTTATTTTGTGAACAACAACCCGCTGGATATTTCCATTGATGCCTTCGATGGAAAAGAATGGAAAGTTCTCGTTCCTAAAAACAGGGTGAAGCCGTTCCGGGGTAATGTGAAAGGTTTTGACCTTCCTGCCAGCGGAAAAATCGAAAAACTTCGACTTCGTGCTTATCCTTGTGGCGGGTTAAATAGATTCAAAGCGCTGTCCAGAATCTGAATTTTTCCCAATGAGGAAAGCTCAGACAGGAGGTTCACGCGCAGAAACTTTTTTGATCATGAAGATCGGGTGCGCCTTACTAAGGTCGTCTTCACATCTATTGTGAAAACGCTTAATTTATTCCTTATGAAGAAGCCTTATCATATTAAAGTTTTACTTCGTGAAATCGAAAATAAAAAACAAAAAAACAGCCGTTATTCTTTAAGAGCTTTTGCGAACTACCTCGACTTCGCACCTTCAACACTGTCCCGCATCCTGACTAATGGGCAGGAGCTTTCTGTGAGCGCCACAAAAAAAATCATGAAGAAGCTCAATCTCTCTGATGACGAGAAACTTCTTTTCATTGCCTCCGTCGCCGAAGAAAAGCGGGACCCCGGCTCAAGGCCGGGGTGACGGGTGGAAAGGAAACGCGCGCTGCCCTCGGTCACCTCATAGCCCGGCCGGCCGCCGAGCACATAGGCCAGCGTCGACTTGCCCGCGCCGTTGGGCCCCATGATCGCATGGATCTCGCCTGTCGGAACGGTCAGCGTCAGCCCGTTGAGGATCGGCTTGCCAGCGACGGTCGCGTGGAGGTTTTCAATTCGAAGCATTAGTTGTCCTGAGGTACTTTCTTGTCGCAGCGAGCGTAATGACGCCCACGGCGAGACAGATCGGCACATAGAGTGCAGCGATCAGCCCGGCCGTAATGCCGATGAGCGCCCATGCTCCGAATATCAGCGCCATCACGATGAGGGTGAT
>JAKFFP010000115.1:0-4430 GCA_036675045.1 Bacteriovoracales bacterium
TTGGCCAAGTTTTGTGTCACTACTCGCGACGATCAGATCTTCTCCGAAATAGGCCAGGATTTTCTGAATGTTTGAAGGATCATCAAAGGCCGGCAAGCTTCCTTTCCGGATGGAAGTCGCCAGAAAAACCGGATAATCCACTTTTACGTGAGACCATGAAGAATCAACTTTCTCGTGCGAGATGAGAATGTCTGTCTCGTTATTCTCAGTCTTATTCAGGGCCTCTTCCGTGGTACTGGCAAGGATGGCGAGCTTTTTCTTTTCGCGCTTGATGAGCTTGGAAACAACTTCCGCTACGAACGGTCTTTCCACTTCATGCGTTACCAGGATCCTCAGCGTATCCGGATCCTCAGAATGATCATCGTGATCGGAAAGTTTAGTGACCTCGTCCCTTAAATCGTAAAATGTTGAGGCCGTCTTAACGAGTTCTCTGCCTTTGGCGGTTAAGCTGATCGATTTACCGTTTCTCAGAAAAAGAATGGTTCCGATCTGTTCTTCCAGATTCTTGATTTGCATACTTAATGAAGGCTGACTTATTCCAAGAACAGCTGCTGCCTTCGAGATATTGAGGTGTTCTGCGCACACAAAAAAGGAATATAGAAGATTCAAATTAAGCATATAGGTAAATACTATAACAACGCTCGAGATATAGTCATTGATTATTTGTGAAAATTCTTTATAATCAGGTTCGTGAAATTGTCATTAAGGTTTATCCTACCGCTGATTTTTGTCCTCAGCATGGTTGCTTACCTCCTTGTACCTGTTGTCGACAATCTGACCCTCCAATGGTTCAAGAAGGATCTCGATCTTCGGGCCGAATTGATTAGCCGCTCGTTGAACGGTGTCCTTCTTACCATGGAGCCAGGTCGGAAAAAATCGGTCATTCCCGATCTCTTTGATAACTATGCTGAAGACGAAAGACTTCTTGCCATCGGTCTGTGCAGCGAGAGTAATAAGTTTCTTTTTAACAGTAAGTATTTCCCGGAAGAAATTAACTGCCTGACTGATCACACTGAGGGGTTAGTGAAGCTCGCCCGTGGTCCGGTTCACGTCGCCATGTCGCCCTCAAATTTCGAAGGCAAACCAGCGAAGCTCCTTCTGGTCCATGACGTGAGTTTTGTTCAGCGAAGATCCAACAGCACCCGAAACTACATCATTATTTTCTTTCTCTGCCTGGCGCTGGTCATTTCCTTCCTGACCGTGCTGATTGTTCAACTGAGCTGGCGCGGTTGGATTTCCAGTATCCGTTCTCTCATCAAGGGAGATGGAATTTTCAGTCTCATGTCGCTTAACCCCAATCCGGAAATCACTCCCATCGCCAAAGATCTTCGCCAGCTGGTGAGAGACCTTGAGCGGGAAAGAAAGATCCGGGATGAATCGCAAATGTCCTGGTCGCCGGTCGCCCTGAAAGAAGTCCTTAATAAGGAATTATCCGGCGATGAAGTTCTCATCCTTTCCAATCGCGAACCGTATATTCACTCGAGAAGAGACGGGAAGATTCAGGTTCAGGTCCCCGCTAGCGGATTGGTGACGGCACTTGAGCCCATCATGCGCGCGTGTTCCGGAACGTGGATTGCACACGGTAGCGGAAATGCAGACCGGGAAGTGGTTGATAAGCATGATCGCGTTTCTGTGCCGCCGGAAAATCCGTCGTACAAGATCCGGAGAGTCTGGCTCACAAAAGAAGAGGAGCAGGGATATTACTACGGATTCTCAAATGAAGGTCTGTGGCCCCTCTGTCACATCTCTCACACCAGACCGACGTTCCGGACGGCCGACTGGAATAAGTACAAAGCGGTAAATGAAAAATTCGCAGAAGCGGTTGTTCAGGAAGCCCAGACGGAAGATCCCGTGATCCTCGTTCAGGACTATCATTTTGCTCTTGCTCCTAAACTCATCCGGGAAAAACTTCCCAAGGCCACGATCATCACTTTCTGGCACATTCCATGGCCCAATGCTGAGTCTTTCGGAATTTGCCCATGGCGCGAAGAAATCCTCGAAGGGCTTCTGGGAAGCAGTATCCTTGGTTTCCACACGCGCTTTCACTGTAACAATTTTCTGGATTCGGCAGATCGCTATCTGGAATGCCGGATCGATCGCGATACCTCACTCGTATCCCTGCAGAAGAAACTGACCGCCGTAAAGGCCTATCCGATTTCCATCGAGTGGCCTTCGCGGTGGATGAGTGGCCTCAAGGCCTGTTTTGAATCCCGCAATGATATCCGTACTCTCAACAAGATTGCTCCCGATGTTCAGATCGGAGTGGGTGTTGACCGGCTGGATTACACGAAAGGAATCCTTGAGCGGTTCATGGCGGTAGAAAGAATGCTTGAGCTCTATCCGAATCTTCAGGGGAAGTTCACCTTCATTCAGATCGCAGCACCGACTAGAAGTGCGATCACACAGTATCAACATTTTGAATCAGACGTCAGAGAGCTGGCCCGGAAGATTAACCAGCGTTTTTCCACAGACAATTACCAGCCGATTATTCTTCTGGTCCAGCACCATGAACCACCGGAAGTATTTCAGTACTTCCGTGGTTCTGATCTTTGTTTTGTGAGTAGCCTTCACGATGGAATGAATCTCGTGGCCAAGGAATACATTTGCGCACGGGATGATGAGCAGGGAGTACTTATCCTCAGCCAATTCACGGGAGCCGCCAAAGAGCTGCCGGAAGCTGTGGTGGTGAATCCCTACAACATTGATCAGTGCGCGAGTGCTCTGGCGACAGCGCTGAATATGCCGATCTCCGAACAAAAAGAGCGCATGAGAAACCTGCGTGCCCACGTTCAGGAGAATAATGTTTTCCGGTGGGCAGGAAAGATGCTGATGGATGCTGCCCGCATGAGACAGCGTGACCGCATCGAAGACCGGTTTCAATAGGATAATTTATGGAATACTTACTCAATAAAACTAACTCCCGCGTACTGGAATCTTTTTGCTTCGCAAATACGCTTTTCGCGTTCGATTACGACGGAACACTTGCACCGATCTGCGAGAATCCGAAAGAAGCTGTGATGAAGCCGGAAGTGGCGCAACTTCTTTCCAGGCTCATGGACTTCTGTCCGGTGGCCCTCATTACCGGGAGAAGTATTTCGGACATGGAGAAGCTCCTTCCGACAAAACCAAAACTCCTGATCGGAAACCATGGCAGCGAGGGGATCCTGGCGCCGGAAGATTTAGCGAGCATGCGAGCGTCCTGCGATTCGTGGCTCAGGATAATCTCAGAGTCTGCCAAAGTTCTTCAGGAACTCGGCGTTCATGTTGAAAACAAGGAGTTCTCGCTTACCTTCCATTACCGTAATTCAACCTCCCCGGAGATTGCACGGAATGCGATCCGACAGCTCGTCACCCAACTTCCAGGATCGATCAGTTCGGGCGGGAAATTTGTCGTGAACGTTCTTCCTGAAAGGGCCATTCATAAGGGGAAAGCACTCGAGCTTCTCATGCAGAAGAACAATTATCAGTTCGCCATTTATTTCGGTGATGACCTCACGGACGAAGATGTCTTCCGGGTGAGGAACCCCCGCCTCCTCACGGTGAAGGTGGGTCTTGAACCAAGTCTGGCCCGCTATTATATCCGGTCTCAAAATGAGATTGAAGAAGTCCTGAAACTTCTGACTGAGTTCTTCGCCCAAACGACAAACATCACTTAGGTCGCGGTTCATTCCATTCGCGCTCGAGGACTCTGAGCTTTCCGGCGCGTTCGGCCTCCGTGGCGAGGGCCAGTGTCACGGCGGCGTTTCTTACTTCCGTGAAAAGATCGTGATCATTGTCCAGAGCTTCGTGGCTGGTGGCGTACGGTTCCATGTACCCCACATAGCGGGCGAAGTTCGCGTTCGCACCGGCCGAGATCAGTTCCATTTCCGAGAGCCATTCAGTAAGACTGTTTTTTAATTCGTTGGCCCCGACCGTGTCTCCATGAACGACGACCGAAAACACCCGGCCTTTCAGATGTCGGGGATAATGCCAGCCTTCAAGCTCAATTTTCTTGGCCAGCTCGGCTTTCTTCCCCAGGGTGGAAGTCGGGTCATCATTACCACCATCAGCGCACACCAGGCGATCCATCATGAGCTTTAAGGAACTCGGCGCCTGATGCCAGTAGACGGGAGTGATCAGCATGATTCCATGAGCACGCACCCATTTGGGATAGATTTCATTCATCCAGTCATGAGTCTGTCCCAGGGAGTGATTCGGATAACAGGAGCAAGGCCAGTGACAGAGTGGCATGGCGGTTGAGACACAACCCTTGCAGGGATAAATGGTTTTTCCATATTCGTGAGTCATGATGGACAGATCCAGGACTTCCACATCCATTCCCTGTGACCGTAAAGTATCCGCGGCTATTTCTCCCAACCGGCACGTCTTGGATATTTCCCCCGGACAGGTGAATTCGCTGCGATCGGATCCCAGAACCACCAGGACCCGCG
>JAKFFP010000323.1:0-23943 GCA_036675045.1 Bacteriovoracales bacterium
GCAAAAAAACAAAATGAAACTCAGCCTTGTAAGGCCAACAGCAGATTACAAGGAAAGCTATCTCGAAGCCGTGCGTGGATTTAAAAGCGAAGGTCTCTGGTGGTATGACGATGTCGATCCCGATCATCTTGATTCAAATTTCGAAACATTCGTAAACGAACTCATTGAACGAACAGGTGAAACGACTTTCTGGGCGATCATTGATGAGCAATTCGCCGGAAGGATTAGTGTCCGCCATGAACTCACGCCATCTCTCAGGATAATGGGTGGAAATATCGGATACGATGTTTCCCCGTCGTTCAGGAAAATGGGTGTGGCCACTGAGATGCTCAGGAAGGTGATCCCCTTCGCCAAATCGCTGGGTCTCATTGAAGTGCTTATCACCTGTGACGACACCAACATGGGGTCTATCAAAGTGATCGAAAAGAATGGCGGAGTTCTCAAGGAAACAAAAAAGCTTGCCGAGGGCAAGCCAATGAAGCGCTACTACTGGATCCCATTAAACTAGTCGTTGTAGCATTTAAAATCTTTTAATCGATGCAGATTCAAGGCAGGCGAGCGATTCGAGCGAGGCGTACATAAATGTAAGTCGCAGCGATGAACCGCGATGACAACGCCGAAAATGCGCGATTTAAAGGTTTTTAGAAGATGAAAATCTTCGCAGGGTCGATGTGTGAGTAATGCATGGCCTTGGTCTTAAGCGACTCCAGTTGAAGAAGGAAACTCAGTTCTTCCTCAAAACTATTGGCCTTGCGGACTTTCTTAGACTGCTTCTTAAGAATAGAAGTCACTCCACGCGGAAGCGTGCAGATTCCTCTCAGGAGATAATATTCGCCATTATATTTGATCACTCTGCCAGTGAAGACGTCACCTTCCATGAGACTGATGTTCGGATGATTTTTGGCCAGCGTGATTTTCTCATCGTGAAGAATATCCTTCAGCACGATCTGTTTTCTGAAGCTCATCTTACTGAACTCAAACAAGGAATGATTCACATTGAGCATGGCCTGAGAAAGTTCTTCCTCAAGCTGGGTTGAGCGGATGTATTCTTCGATGACTTTTGAACCATCATTATGACGATACTGAAAGATGTACCAGTCATTGAAACAGTTCATCCGCGATTCGAATTCTTCTTTATCTTCATCGAGTTTCCCCGTGATAGAAAAATACTTTTCCTTAGCGGATTTCAGATCGGCGAAAAAATCACCTTTCGTGTAAATATTCAGGACCTTATCTAGGTGATCTTGGACAACATCAAGCATACGGTATTCTACTGCTACTCTTCGGTCTTTAAAACGGCCAAGAAAGCCTCTTGTGGAATTTCTACGTTTCCGACCATTTTCATCCGCTTCTTACCTTCTTTCTGTTTCTCAAGAAGCTTACGTTTACGGGAAACGTCACCACCGTAACACTTGGCGAGAACGTTTTTCCGAAGGGCCTTGACCGTTTCGCGCGCAACAACCTTCGCCCCAATGGCCGCCTGAATGGCTATATCAAATTGCTGGCGATCAATCACTTTCATCAACCGGTGAGTGAGATCCTTCCCTTTTTGCTGGGCGGTTCCCCGGTGAATGATCACTGATAATGCGTCGACCTTATCACCGTTCAGGAGAACGTCGAGCTTCACCATGTCCGATTCCTGGTACTCGTGAAGTTCGTAATCCATTGAGGCATAGCCTTTGGAAAGTGACTTCAGCTGGTCATAGAAATCAAACATCATCTCTGAAAGCGGAAGAATATAAATGAGCTGAACGCGATCTTCCGTGATGTAGTTAATTGCCTGCTGGGATCCGCGACGGTCCTCACAAAGCTTGATGATCTTTCCGACAAATTCGTTGGGAAGATGAATCGAGAGTTTCACGGTTGGCTCAAGGATCTGTTCAATGAACGTAGGGTCAGGAAGCTTGGCCGGGTTATCAACGATAACCTTATCTCCGTTCTGGGTCACAATATGATAAGAGCAGGAAGGTGCCGTAGAGATAAGTGCCAGATCAA
The DNA here is from genome assembly GCA_036675045.1 of Bacteriovoracales bacterium. Classification (GTDB taxonomy): domain Bacteria; phylum Bdellovibrionota; class Bacteriovoracia; order Bacteriovoracales; family Bacteriovoracaceae; genus Peredibacter. The sequence continues at coordinate 1,996 of JAKFFP010000323.1, forward strand.
ACTCGCGCTCAAGTCTGGTCTGGATGATATCCATGTGGAGAAGACCAAGAAATCCGCAACGGAAACCAAAACCCAGCGCCTGGGAAACTTCCGGCTCATAGGTGAACGAGGCATCGTTCAGCGCGAGCTTCTCGAGGGCCTCTTTCAGAATCTCGTATTCTTCGGAATCCACCGGGAAAATCCCGCAGAAAACCATGGGTTTAATATCTTTGTAACCAGCCAGATCCGGAGTGTCTTTTTTGTCAGAGTGAACAATCGTGTCTCCGACTTTTACGTCGCGGACAGTTTTGATACCGCAAACGATCATGCCCACTTCGCCGGCAGCGAGTTCGTTTACTTCATTGTAAAATGGCGTGTGAACAGCAAGCTTGATGATTTCATAATCCTGCTGTGAGAACTTAAAGTGAATCTTGTCTTTCACTTTCAGGGTTCCTTCCATGATACGGGCGAGAACAACTACGCCTCTATAAGGATCAAACCAGGAATCAAAAATCAGGGCCTGAAGAGGAGCATTCACTTTTCCTTTCGGAGCAGGAATCTTCTTCACAATTTCCTCGAGGAGAACATCAACGCCAATTCCGGATTTTCCGGAGACGAGTGGAGCTTCCGAAGCATCGAGGCCGATTACATCTTCAATTTCTTTTTTAACTTTCTCCGGATCAGCATGAGGAAGATCGATCTTATTGATGACCGGAATGATCTCAAGATTGTTTTCGAGTGCCATGTAAACATTGGCGAGGGTTTGAGCTTCAATTCCCTGAGAAGCATCGACGATGAGAAGTGCTCCTTCGCATGAAGCGAGTGAGCGCGAAACTTCGTAAGTAAAATCCACGTGGCCCGGAGTATCGATGAGATTAAAATAATAAGTGATCCCGTCCTGGGCCTTATACTGAAGACGAACGGTTTGAGCTTTAATCGTAATCCCGCGTTCTTTTTCGAGATCCATGTTGTCGAGGAGGCGATCTTGTTTCTCACGATTTGTGATCGACTTGGTCATCTCGATAATACGATCGGCGAGGGTCGATTTCCCGTGGTCGATGTGAGCGATGATCGAAAAATTGCGGATGAGACTGGTGTCCATAGTGGCCTTATACCCTGCACAAAACTAGCGTTGGAAATCAGTCAAATATACATTACCCGGATTAAAGCTTCACTCCAAATCTCACTTAGACGAATACTTCCTTCGAAATAATCATCATGTAATAGTCCAGATTCGATTCTTTCGCGCGAATAGGAATGACGTTGGCGTAGCCATTGAAGGCTTCTTCTGTCTCCTCGAAGATATATTCTCCGGTATTCGGATCAATTACACGCTTTCTCTTCGGAATACTGATCTCGGCATTTTCTATTTTTGAACGGCGTTTAATGGCCACTTCAAAAGTTTCGATGATGGAATCCGGGACCAGTGTATCAGTGATGTTCTTATTGATAACGTCATCCGACTGCATCTCTAAGAGCGCGTACATCGGATTATTCATGTAAGTCAGTTCACCCTTGGCGTTGGCGATCATGATGTTCTTTTTCACCATGTTCGCGAGCGTATCGAATTTCCGGTGCTCCACTGAAATCCTATCCGTCCTGAGCTGTTCGAAGCGCTTCATGTTGTTGATCATCTTGTTCAACTCTTTCGCGAGTTCACCGATCTCATCGTCGCCTTCATAGTAAATGGAAACGTCGAAGTTCACTTCCTGCAGTTCGCGGACGGCATCATTGATCTTCTTGAATGGCATTGAAATTTTTCCCGGTACCACAAGAGAAAGAATGATCGTTCCGAGGAATGTAATAATGAGAGTAATGAGCATGTTCCGGCGGGTTTCCCCGATAATTGCCTTCACCTGCTTATCTCGCTGCTCATTCTGGAAATACTGGATGTCCTGAAACTCTGAAAAGGCTTCGAGGATCTTATCCGTGAGGCCGTCGATCGTTGAAAGACCTTCGCCGTCCCGATAAAACAGTGAGGACTTACTCACGATGGTTTTTAAAGAATCAACGTATCCCTGCATCCGGGAAATAATCTTCTTCGCCTCTACTTCCGTGTAAAAGCTATCCAGGCGCTGGAGCTGAGATTGAAATCCTTCGCATAAGTTTTCCAGTCGCTTGAGATCCTCAGCGGTAGGTTTTTGCACCAGGATTTTTTTCTGCATCTTAAGGATCGATACTGCCGAGATCCTCACCTCATCCGTAAGGAGAGAAATTTTATTAGAGTTCACCGTGATATTGGAGATCTGATTATTCAGGGCATCCAGGAAAAAGAAAACAGTGAATCCCATGATCAGGATCACCGCCATCGCGGTAATAAAACTGTAAGTAACTCTGCGCTTGAGGGACATTCTCATACTATGCTTCCTCTAGGTCGGTGAACAACCGATTGAAATTTTTCTCTGACCCGACCAATACCACTACGTCATCTGCTTCAATCACATCCATCGGAAGTGGTGAATCATTGATCACGATCCGATGGGCAGCCTTTCCCTCTTCACTGATGTAGGGAACTCGCTTCTGAAGGGCCACGATGTTCAATGAATAATTCTGACGGATCTGCGATTCGACCAGGGTTTTTCCTTCAAAGGACTTGCCGAGTTTGATTTCCACGATGGAGTAACCGGCGGCGAAGTTATAGCGCTGAAGTACGTGAGGTGCAGCAATCTTACTTGCTACGATCTCTCCCATTTCTTCCTCTACTTTAATAATTTCAGAAGCACCGATCTCACGAAGAACGTGTTCATGCAGCTGGCTGGTAGCACGAGCGACCACGCGGCCCACCCCGAGCTTTCTCAGCATCGCCACGGCCATGATGCTCATCTCGATATTGTCACCGATAGCGACGACGGCAGTATCGACTTCGGAAATGTTAACTGCTCGGAGTGATCTTTCCTGGGTGACGTCGATACAGATTGCGTGTGACACGCGGTCCTTGATCCGGTCAACCAGTTCCGGGTTTGAGTCAATGGCAAGAACCTCAGCGCCTTTTTCAAAAAGCCTGCTGGCCGTCTTTGCTCCGAATGTACCTAATCCAATCACTGCAACAATCATATAATTATCCTATGAGTACTTTCCCTTCCGGGTATTCCACTTTATTAGGGAGAACAACTTTTGACCCTACTGCAAGTACCAGAGTCAATGGACCCACTCGTCCCAGATACATCATGCATATAATGACGAGCTTACCAAGGTAGCTGAGAAAAGGGGTTATGCCGAGCGATAGTCCGACAGTGCCGAAGGCACTCGTGACTTCAAAAAACAGCGAGAGGAAACTCTTGTCGGGTTCAATCCGCATCATAATGAGAACCCCGGCACTCACAACGATTAAGCAAATGATAAAGATGGCGATGGATTTCACGACCGTGGCCTGAGGAATACGTCGTTCAAAAAATTCCACATCATACTTACCACGAAGAGTTGCTGTCACTGACTGAAGGAGAACGGCAAAGGTAGTAACTTTCACACCACCACCGGTTCCTCCCGGTGAAGCTCCGATGAACATGAGAAGAATCATCATGTAGATACAATGGGGATGAAGAGAATTGAGATTGATCGTGTTAAATCCGGCGGTCCTTGGGGTCACCGATTGAAAGAATGAAACCTGAAGCTTCTGCCACATCGTCATGTCCTGAAAGGCGTGCAGGAATTCTCCGAAGAAAAGATAGATTGTTCCGATACCTAACAGGGCTAAATTAATCGTCAGGACAATCTTCGAATGGACGGAAAGTGCCCGGAAAGAACGTCTGGTTTTCAAGTTAAGCATGATGTCTTTCATCACGGCAAACCCGATACCTCCGAGGATAATCAGAAATGCGATGGTGAAATGAATAATTGGTGAGAACTTGAAATCTTCCAAATTGTTACTGAACAGAGCATAACCCGCATTACAGAAGGCCATGATGGAATGATAAAAGCCAAAATAGATCGCTTGTCCGATCTCAAAACCTTCCTGATAAAATCCAACTGTCAGGATAACAGCGCCGATGAATTCAATGACGAAAGTAAATTTTACGATGTCCCCGACTAACTGCAGGAGTTCCTGAGAGCTTGAGGCATCAAGCACGTCCTGCATGATCACCTGTTCTCTCATCTGCAAGTTTCTTCCCATAATGACGGCCATGGAACTGGAGAGAGTCATGATCCCCAGTCCCCCAACCTGAGCGAGGGCGAGCATTACTATCTGACCAAAGATACTGAACTCATCGGGAAGAGAAATTGAAGACAGTCCGGTCACACAAGTAGCCGATGTGGCCATGAAAAGAGCATCAATGAAACTGATGGTTTTCCCTTGAGCGGCGGCGACCGGAAGAACGAGAATGAGCGCACCCAGAAGAATCCATCCGGCAAAGGAAAGAAGTACCACTTGTGCCGGCTGAAGCTTCAGGCGGAAAAGAAAGCTCGAGGCACCCAGCTCGGCAACTTTCTCAATATCCTTTTTTTCATAGACTGAAATGATCGAGGAAAACAAATGAACGGCAGATAGCCAGTACAGGAATTCCAGATCACCCCAGGTAATAACCATGGGAATGAAAATGATCAGTGAAAAAACATAGCGTCTTAAAAATTCCTCTATCCCTTCGCTCTTAAGAAAATTTGATGCTAATGTGATGAACAGGACCAGGGGTACAATCCAGAAGGCCAGTGAGAGGATGTCTTCCATCGGTAGCTTTGCCAGAAATTCCGGAAACTTTTTTGATTTCTGGAACGTATAAATAACAACGAAAAAACCGTTGATGGCAATCTCTAGCAGGAGAGGAAGTCTTCCGAGGACATAGTTCATGTCATAGATTTTAAGACTTTCCTGCGTAAACCCCAAGGAATTGTTCATGAGACAAAATCGACCAGTGCCATTCAAAATTTCATCCATCGACAGCCTGGGCCAGGGTGTAAGCAAGATCAGCGAAAGGATCACTTTTATCCCTAAAACACTTCCGGGAGAAGAAGGAGAGGCCGAAATCCAAGCTGAGAAAAAAGGTGTGGCATTCGCGAAATTAAAGAATCTCACGCTCACATCAACGGAAAGAATTACTCCTGCCTGTGTTCACTTCAATCTCTGTCCGTCTTGCCACTACCTGCACACTTCCTATGACCAGGAACTTCAGTCTAAGAAAGAAAATTTTCAGAAGCTTTTTCGCAATCTGCCCCTACCGGAATTAAGAATTATTCCCGCACCCAGAAGAACGGGTTACCGCAACCGCATTCAGCTTCATTACGATACTAAAAAGCGGACGCTCGGCATGCTGGATGCCCGTTCATCCGAGATCATTCCGGTTCCTTCCTGTCTGATTGGCGAAGAGGAAGTCCTGAAAAAGCTAAAAGAACTCTATCTGGATGAGCTTTGGCTCAGGATTGCACCTAAAAAACCAGAAAGGGGCCATGTTGAGATCTACCAGAAAGACGGTGCTGTTCATCTGAACTGGAATCGAGAATATGCCAGTGGAGGATTTACTCAGGTCTTTCAGGAAATGAATGAAAAGCTCCGGAGGGAAATTGCGGAATGGTATGGACCTCAATCACAGCAAATCCTGGATCTCTTCGCGGGGAATGGAAATATCTCCAACAATCTTCCGAATTCCGGAAGGTTATGTGTCGACATTTATACTGAACCAAAAGGGTCAGATTTCTTATCCCAGTCTCTGTATGAGGAAAAAGCTCTCCCCCGCGTGCTCAGTGAAATGCGAAAAAAGAATCTTTCTCCCGATATTCTGATTCTCGATCCTCCCCGCTCTGGTTTGATCGATCTTCACCAATGGTTAGATAAAATTAATCCGGTCCGCGTCGCCTATGTCAGCTGCGATCCGCACACGCTGGTCAGGGACCTGCAGAAGGTTTCAGGATATCAAATGACCGGGGCTTTTCTGCTGGACTTTTTCCCTTCTACTTTTCATTTCGAAAGTCTGATCTTTCTCGAGAGGATATAAGCATTTTCTTTTTACTTTGAAGCCTCCCTTACTTAAAATGAAGTAAGAGTTTTTTTATCGGAGGATTTCAGATGGTGAAGAAGATTTCAGGACTTCTGCTGGTCGCAGTTTTGTTCTCGCTCATGTCTTGCGCCAGCAAGCCTAAAGAAATGAATAAAAAGGCACAGATCTACTTCAATGCCGGAACTCAATCCCTGATGAACAGAGATTACACCGAAGCTTTGAACAATCTTCTCAAGGCCAATGAGCTTGAAAAGAACAGCCCCGAGGTTCTGAACAATCTGGGAATGGCCTATTACTTCAAAGGTGATTCCACACTGGCCCTCAAGTGCCTGAAGACTACGATTGAACTGGATCCCAAAAATTCCGATGCCCGGACCAATATTGCATCCATCTATTTCGAAGAGGGGCGTCTCGACGAAGCAGAAGCGCTTTATAAAGAAGTCCTGAAAGATCTTTCTTACGATAAGCAGGCACGGACATATTACAATCTTGGTGTTCTCGAATATGAGAAAAAAAATAATCCTGAGCAGGCGGAGATCTATTTCAAAGCATCGATCAAAGAGACTGAGGACTACTGCCCTTCTCACTACAAGCTGGGAAGTATTTATTCAGGACGTCGGGAATTCCACAAGGCTTATCGCAGTTACCGTGAAGCCACTATGGGAACCTGTCTCAACTCAGCACCTGCTCACTACCAGCAGGCGCTTGTCATGATTGAACTCAGAAAATTTAACGACGCACGCATTAAGCTTGATGAGATCCAGAATCGTTTTGCGAAAACTCCTTACGCGGTAAAGGCCAGAAGCAAGATGATGGAACTCGATGAGCTCGAAAAAAATTATAAGACTATAGAAGCCAGATCACCACGGAAGGTGATTCAGTCTCCTGAATTCTAAGACAAGGAAGTAAAATGATGGAGCAGGATAAAGGAACACCAGGAAGCGAAGGAAAAGAATTCGGTCTCCTCGGTGACTATCTTAAGCAAAAGCGGACGGAGAAGAATTACTCTCTGGAAAAACTTTCGCAAAAAACCAAGATCAGTATCAATATCCTGAAGAGCCTGGAGGCAAATGATTACGATCATCTTCCGAGTGCTGCTTATATTAAGGGATTTGTAACAAGCTATGTGAAAGTCCTGGGCCTTCCGATGGATGAAGCCATCAATAAAATGGAATACACTTATCTCAATATTCTCGGTAAGCCATTTCCCGCTTTGAATCACACGAAATCCATGGCCGCATCTTCCTCAACTTATCAGAACCGCGATACGGCTTCAAAAAGCAGAGAAACTGAAGGCCATCAGCCCACACCCCATGAAGTCATCGAAAACAGCGATTCCCTGATCGATAACACGAAATCAATTTTACCGATTGCTATCTTCGCTGCCATTATTCTGGCATTCGTTGGCGGATACAAGCTCATCTCTTCTGTTGTAGAGAGTGAAGTAATAGATCAAAAAGCAAAAGACCTCGGACCAAAAATTGAATCAAGTTCGGCCCTGGTGAACACCCATCCGCCGGTTAAAAAAGTAGAACCGCCAAAAGTTGATCCGGAAACCCAGACCTCTGCGCCGACAGCCACTGCAACGGTTGAGGAAGTTAAGCCGGAAGAAAAACCTCTTCCAGACTTCCCACGTAATTTCCCGCCGGTCGATTTTAAGAAGATCAGAGGAAAACTTTTCTCAGTGAAAACGGATGCTCCGGAAAACGAAAATCCGGAAATTCTCCCTGAGAAGATCAAGTCTGCCGCGAATTCGTCGCTGCAAAATGTTTATATCCGGGCCCTCGATGGAAACACCTGGCTCAGCTACAAAATTGATAACAACCCGATTGCGAGTGTCATTATCTCCAAAGGTAATGATCTCTTTCTTCAGGGAAATGAGATTCGTCTTTTCCTGGGTAACGTGAATGTAACAAGAATCTTCTATAACAATTATCTGATCGAGACTCCGACCAAATCCGGAGTGAAGAGTCTGGTTTTCCCGGAAGAGAGTAATGAGAAATATCTCATGCCACTTTTTCCAAAGGCCAAGGACGACATCCTCTACACCGCTGAAGAATACATGAAGCGGATGAAGATGGAAGAAGATGAGTTAGCGAAAAGAAAACAGGATTAAAAAAAAGCCCTCGCAAGAGGGCTTTTTTGTATCTACGACTGCCAGTCGAGCTTCCGGTAAAAATATACCGCCACACAGGACAGGACGAGGGCCGGAGTGAACACGGCCAACGGAATCGGTATGATTTCTTTCTTGGCCACACTCACGAGAGAAAAGAAAATGCCGTAATAGGTGATGAGGCACAATAACCCGATCAGGCCCGAGTTTCTTCCTTTACCCCGGTTGCCACTGATACCCAGGGTGAATCCCAGAATGCAGAAAATAAAACAAATCAAGGCACCGTTTTTTCTGTTCCAGAATTCATAGCGGGCATTGAATAAATCTTTTTTATTAAAATGGTAGAGCTTGTCGGCCTTGGCAGGCGGCATCTCCAGAATCATGGAAAGATCATTCGAAGAAAGCATCGTTTCCTTCAGGCTGAACTTATCACCGAACTGTCCCTGAGTGATCGGAAAAGAATATTTCGTGAAAAGGATCTTTTCCACCTCTCCCTTATTGGCCCGGCCGATGATATTTCCATCATGCAGGGTAAGGGTGAGCTTGTCAGATAACTGGTCAGGGTTCTTTTCAAAAATCAGCTCTCCCCGTTTGGAGAAAATGACTCTTTCCTGTCCGCCCTTTTCTTTCAAGTGGAGAAACACTTCTTCCAGGTCACGACCATATTTGCTCGCCCGAGTGGCAAACAAGGTCACGTTCGGAATCATGGTAAAGAACTGGCCTTCCTTGATACCGGCGAGGAGCCCGCTGGATGTCAGGTATGTGATTTTCTTTTTAAATGCTTTATTGGAGGCAGGGATCAAAGTCTGATTCACGTGATAAATGCTGACGGTAAGAACTCCGGCGATGATCAGAAAAGGGATGATAATCCTTTCCTTAGTCAGGCCCCCTGCCCTCATGGCGATATACTCAGAATCCGCAGACAGTCGGTTCAGGCAAAAAATAGTTGAGAAAAACACTGCTATTGGAATGGAAAGTGGGACAAAGGTCAGAGTGATGTTCCCGATAAGTCCCAGCGTGAACCACAATGAGACATCGCGCGATACTAAAAGATCAGTCATCCTGAAGAGTTCGAAGGTCAGAAGGAAACATATGAAGAACATCGTGCTTACCAGAAGGGGCAAAATAAACTGCGCAGCAAGATATCTCTGAATTAGTAATCTCATATAAAACAACGGTACACGAGGTTCACCTTTCCTTCAAGAAATGGCAAAATATCCGGACATATCAAGGAGCCCCTATGCAAGTCATGATCGACCTTAACGGCGATAAATTCCTGTCCGCAGACCTCAAAGTTCTTACGGCTTATCAAAAGACATCTACGCCTAAAACAAAGGGCGCCAAAGCCGAAACTTCCGTTTCCGTTGATCACTGGACAGATAAAACCCTCAAAGAAGAATTCCAGTCTCTTCGTTCAGTGAAAAACTTTAAGGCGGGAAAAGACGACACTCTCACTTTCAGCGGAGCCATGGGAGAAACAGTTCTCGTCGTGGGCCTCGGAGAGCGTGGAAAAGCGTCAGCTGAAGATCTGCGCAAAACAACAGCGAAAATTTTCAAGGCAACTAAGACTAAATATCAGACGGTCGCAATTGATGTTCCAGGCTTCAACACAGTCAGAGACGAAGTTCTTACTTCTGCCCTCATGGCCGAATCAATCCTGATGAGCGATTACACTTTCGACACATACAAGTCGAAAAAGTCTGAGCCACTTGAGCAGACCATCTATCTTTCTCACGTAGAAAAGAAAAATTCTGCCCGCATCGAAAAAGCTCTCACTTCTGTGAGAAATATCACTTCTTCAATCAATGTCTGTAAGGACTTCATCAACGAAGCACCTAACGTTCTTCACTCTGAAGAGTACGCTCGTCGTATTGAAGCTGATGTGAAGAAGAACCTGAAAGGCGTAAAAATCAAAGTTCTCAACAAGGCGCAGATCCAGAAAGAGAGAATGAATCTATTCCTTTCTGTTAACGCTGGTTCGGCTTATGAACCACGTCTCGTCCACCTGACTTACGAGCCGGCACGAGTAAACTCAAAAACCAAACACATCGCTCTGGTCGGTAAAGGAATCACTTTCGACACCGGCGGATACTGTATCAAGCCAGGTACCAGCATGGCCGGCATGAAATACGATATGGGCGGATCAGCTACTGTCTATGGCGCTTTCCGCGCAGCGGTTCTTGAAAAAGCTCCAGTGAGGATCACTTGTATCCTCGCCATCACCGATAATGCGATTAACTCAATCGCTACTTTCCCGGATGCAATCGTCACCGGAAGAAACGGGAAGACCGTTGAAATTCTCAATACCGATGCTGAAGGCCGCCTCATCCTCGCGGATGCGATGGACTATGCCTGTGACCAGAACCCGCATTGTATCGTAGATGCCGCGACTCTGACTGGTGCTTGCCTGGTTGCTCTCGGAAATCAGGTCTGTGCTGTTCTCGGTAATGACCAGAAGTGGATCAATGAGATCATGGGATCCGCGAAGGCCCAGGATGAATACATGTGGCAACTTCCGATCATCAATGAATGGAGACAGGATATCAAATCCAAGATCGCTGACCTTCGCAACATCGGCACTCCGATGAGAGCGGGAACTGCTATCGGTGCCGCGTTCATTGAAGAATTCGTGAAAAACGATGTGAAGTGGGCACACCTGGATGTGGCCGGAGTGGTGGATTCACAATCCCATCTTCCTTATTGCCCGGCGAATGGAGCTTCGGGACTTATCGTAAGAACGCTCACTCACCTTCTGATGAATGCCAAGTAATTTTAAAATTGTTCTTTTTGCGCCCGAGATTCCCGGTAACACCGGGAGTATCGGGCGCACTTGTGTCGCCCTCAATCTTGAACTCATCCTCATTAAGCCTTATGGATTTGAAATCGACGAAAAAGCTGTCCGTCGTGCAGGTCTTGATTACTGGAAGCATGTTCAGTTAAGGGAATTCGAATCCTGGGAAGATTTTCTGATTCGAGAAAGGCCTGAGAGAGAAAAGATCATCTTCTTTGAAAATAATGGCCATAAACTTCATTACGAAGCTCCCTACTCAAAAGATGTCTATTTGGTATTTGGCGGAGAAACCCGCGGACTTCCCTATGAAGTAGAGAATGAATATTCTCAGCAGACGTATCGCTTACCCATGTATTCAGAGCATATTCGCTCACTCAATCTTTCCAACGTGGCTACGGCGGTTGCTTACGAATGCTTGCGGCATCTTTAATCCAGCTCCCAAAAGAACCGTGAATGAAGTTCTTCCTGGTATTGATCTGCCGTAATGGCCTTCCCCATTCTCATCTTGATCAGAATATCTTTAATCCTGCCCCTGGCGAATTTTGTCAGCTTTTTGGTTTTGAAAGAAGCGTAATATCTTTTCGGACTGGGAAGAAGCATGGCCAGGAATGCTGATTCACGCGGCGAAAGCTCTGCAGGATGTTTCCTGAAATAGTGTCTGGCCGCTTTTGTGATCCCATAAATTCGCGGACCAAATTCGATGACATTGAGATAGATCTCAAGAATTCTTTTTTTCTTAAGCACCTTGTCCACTTTATAGGCAAGAATCAGTTCATGCATCTTCCTCCAGAGTGTGCGGTCTTCCGTCAACCAGACATTTTTCACCATTTGCTGAGTGATGGTCGATGCTCCCCGTACCCGCCCGCCGGTTGCTGCTTCTTCCAGCGCGACTTTCATTTGCTCCTGATCAAATCCCTCATGTTGAAAAAAACTCCAGTCTTCCGTGAGAACGATGGCCGACTGAGCATAAGGTGAAATTCTTGAAAGAGGGGTCCATGTTTTTGGTTTCCCGGGAAGGATCCTGACACTGGCATCATCTTTATCAGAACTACGGTGGGGATAGCCATTTAGTAGCTCTTCGCCATCATGAGAAAAGTACATAGAAATTGGAATCGCCGTCGCAACCAGGACGATGCTCAGGAAAACAAAGGTCAGGAGTTGCTTGCGTTCGGGCACTTTCATATAAGTTAATCTCAGGGTAAATTATAACCTATGGCCGATTTTTGCGCGTACTTTAAAGAGAATATTTGCCGCTCCTGCACCTTGCTGGAAACCGATTACGATCAGCAAATTTCCCTGAAGGAAAAGATTCTCAAAGAGGCGCTTGGGACGGAACACATTCTTCCTTCCATCCGCTCTCAGATCTCAGGCTTCCGGAACAAGGCCAAGATTATCGTTTCGGGCACAGCTGAAAATCCCATCCTGGGCTTACTTGAGAAAGAAATTCTCGATTGCCCGGTTCATGATCCGGTCATTAATAAATTAATCCACGATCTGATTCCTTTTATTCTTCAGTGCAAGCTTGTCCCTTACAGTGTTCCTGAGAAAAAAGGTGAGCTGAAAGGAATCATTCTGTTTCATGGTGATGAAACTTATGTGAGATTCGTGATGCGCTCAAAGGAGGGCCTTGATCGGATCAGGAAAAATCTCCCGTTATTTCTCAGTTCCCACCCAGAGATTAACTCTGTCTCAGTCAACATTCAGCCGGTCCATCAGGCGATTCTCGAAGGTGAGGAAGAAATAAACCTTGGGCCCCAAAACTACATCAGTCAAAGCTTCGGGAATCTGAAATTGCGCTTGCGACCTCAGGCATTTGTTCAGACAAATCAGCAGGTAGCATCGAAACTGTATGAAACAGCTAGCACCTGGGTTAAAGAAAAAAACGTGAAACGCTTTCTGGAACTTTTCTCAGGTCAGGGTGCCTTCAGCTTTCACTGCGCCCCCCATGTGAAAGAGGCTACGGGAGTTGATATAAATCCGGAAGCTGTCCACATGGCAACTGAGACAGCGAAGGAACTCGGACTTTCGCACTTAAAATTTATTTCGCTCGACGCCGGCAAGGCCGGTGAAATTATCCGGTCTGAAAAGCCTGAACTCATCCTCGTCAACCCTCCGAGACGCGGACTTGCTGAAAGTCTGCCACTTCTGAAGGAGGCCAGTGCCGACTGGTTGATCTATTCAAGTTGTTCAGTGGAATCGCTGAAAAAGGACATGGATGCGTTGTCCACTCATTATGAAGTCGTAAGAGCACAGCTCTTTGATATGTTTCCGCATACCGCGCACTTCGAGACTCTGGTTCTCCTTCGGAAATTATCTCCGGTAAAAGCGTGAGATTTCTCTCGACGCCTTAAGTACCAATTCATTTCTCGAAGTTTCACCTGAAATTATCCGGCCCTGCCAATCAGACTCGATAATATTATGGTTGGTGAAATCCATGATCCGGAAACTCTTCTCATTACCAAATATTTCCCAGTCTCTCGAAGGGACTTCCTGGAGATCTTTTCCATAAGAATAGGCCTTCACAGGGGTCTTACAATTCAGAATTCTCTTCATGATCGTAGGGGCCACATCGTAATGGCTGGTTCTGTGAGACCACTCGCCTTTTTCCCGGTGAGGCAAGATGATGGAGAAAGGAACCGGATCCCACTCCGACGAATGAGTGCCCGTAAGAATAATGGCGCTGCCGGTGAGAAGTTTTTCCGCCTGAAGCTGATCAACTGTTTCCTTCAGCTTGGTATCCAGATCCTCCGGGGTGGAAGCAGAAAGATTAAAGAAGAGAAAAGCCGGTTGGATATTCTCTTTATTTTTTCTTGCTTCGATCCAGGTCGGCCAGTCTGATTTCGGGCCAGTGAGACCGGGAATTGTTTTCTCAGAGAAAGTAGCGATCTCATATCCCGCTTTCGTCAGTTCACTGACCAGTGCTGAATCCGGTGCTTCGGGACGATACAAAGCAGGGATACCGTAAACAAGACGGAACAAACTATCTTCCCGTGTTCCACCGCCACTCAGATGCATATTGAAATTCATGCCGTGCTGCTGGAGATGGCGAACGAAGGGGGTTCCATCTTCGCTGATGGAATTCATGCCAAAATTTTCCAGGACGATAAAGACAATATTGGGAAATGCTTTTGAGCTACACTTCAATTCCCTATTGGGATAATTGAGATTTGGCTTGCCCATCGCGGAAGTGGAGAGATCCTTCGGATAAAAGATTTCCTGGTAATTCATCGGGAAGAGAGTCCCCAGCGTGATTTCATTCCCATAAAAATTTGTCCGGAGATTTTTAACCCAGATGAGATGCGAGAGTCCGAGACAAATCAAAATCAAAGGGAAATACCAATTCTTCACCGGATTGGAGAACTTCCTCTGCATGACTCTCCAGAGCCATTCACCACGAATCCAGAGAACAAAAAACAAAAACAAGATCACGCCGGCAGTAACGACATATGGTGCGATACTCCCGTTAAAAATCTGTGCCGGGCCTTGAGAAGAAAAAATCCCCACGATCAATTGATTGATGTGAAAACGAAATTCTCCGAAGACCATTCCATCCAGAAGTATTGCCGTAGAAGTGACCAGGATCAAAAAAGCTGACCACAGGCGGACGAAATAATACGTCGGAAAAAGAATCGCGAAAGGAACATAGAGAACAAAATAAAGAATCGTCGTGAGGAGCCCGTAGAAACCAATGTTAGTCAGAACATAGTAAAACAGTGACGTCGTATCCTTGGGAATCACGCCGCTCTTGAGATAGACGAGTCCCAAAATACATAAAAGAGGCCACCCCAGACCAAAAAAGATCTTTCTCCCCCAAGAGAGTACAAAGCGACGACGTTCCATGATTTCCTTCTTCTGTGATCAATCTCATTCTAACAGCGCAGGGCGAATGTTAAAGGAAATAAGAGGACTTAGCTGGCTTAACGAGCAAATAAAACCCACTTGTTTGATACATCAAACAAAAGTATACTTATTGCAACAGCGGGGGTTTCCATGATCGTTATGAACAGCAATCTACTTCTTGAGCATCTCACAGAGCTGGAAGATAAAATTCAGCACATTGAAAGAATAATGACGGAGTTACAAATTGAATGGGACGGGGAAAGTATGATTGAGCTTTTGATAGCCTGCCAAGTCGCGAGGACCGGCAGGCCGGAAAATAATTCTTAGAAGAGCCAGTCGATCCCGACGCCATAGAAATTGGCCTGACGTTCTTTCTGCTCAACGTCTGTTCCACCAGTTTCAACATCATATTCTTCAAGACGAGAAATACCGTAGTTGAATTTAGCGATGAACTTTTCTGTGATCAGATATTTCGCGCTAAATGCGAAATTGAAATCAAGGTGAGCTTCATCAGTTGATTCAGTATTCCCGACTTCAAAGTCAGCTTCTCCCACTCTCAGGGCCTGAAGAGAAACGTTCATCATGAATTCCTGAACTGGGCGGTACTGATAAGCTGCCGTCAAAGAAAGATCTGTCGAAGCGTCTGTTTCAACATCTGAATCCCCAGCAGGTGCTTTCAATTCAGATTCACCTTCAAATTGCTGGATAACAGCTGCAGTAAGGCGCCATTCGTTAGCTTCATTCCACTTGCGGCCAATGGAAGAATTGATTTCAAGAGAGTGATTTCCACGAGCGTAATTTCCGTCTTCGCCGGCAGAACCGATCTCAGAATCCATCAGATTAAAACGTCCAACAACTCCGAAATCGAGGTTGAAGGCAGCATCGCTCTGATTCATTAAACGATAATTAAGACCTGCGTACGGATTAGAAAGACCACCGTTATCAGAGTCCGATACACCAGTCTGTTGAAACTCATAATTGAAAGCGAAGTCGAGACCAACGAAAGCATTCATGTTGTCTGCGATTCCATAACCAAAGCGGTTGTCGACAACATATCCGCGAGTCGTAGTTTTAGCAGCAGCATTCTCGGGATGCAGTTCTCTGTCCACAACACTGAAATTCGAAGTAAGGTTCATCTGACTAGCTTTGAGGAAATAGTTCAGATCACCAAAATCAAGTCCTGAAGATGCCTGGGCAGATGAGGCAAGTAGAACAGCTGCCAATGCGATAGCTTTTTTCATTTGAAGAGACTCCTTGTATCTGAACATTGTACTCAGATTGCGAATAAGAATGAAGTTGATTTAGAATTGCGCTGCGAGTCAGTAAGACTTTTCTGTATTCAAACAGGCCGTAGGAGTAAAAGTGGTAGCACTTCGCCACCTGGAAAATAAAAAAGGCCCGCTTCCGCGGGCCCTCTTTTGAATTCTTATTCGTAAGAATTAGAAACGGTAGATCATAGAAACGCGAGTCATGAGAGAGTCAGTGCGGAGGGCACCTTCAGTGTCGTTAGAACCGTCAGCATTAGCTGCAGCACCAGAACCATCGTCATCAGTTGAAATGAGACCATCAACTGAGAACTCACCGAACTTGAGTGAAGCACCAGCGTTTACGCGAGTGTCAGCAATGTGGTTAGAAGATTTTGAACCAGCTTTTGGATCAAACTCAGAGCTAGACCATACGTTGTTTACAACTGAAGCGCGGAGGTCAAGCCATGAAGTTGCAGCGTACTCCAGACCAACAGTAAGTGGAAGTGTGTACTGCTCGAGATCACCAGCAGCACCGCCGAAAGCGTTACCGCCATCATCTTCAACCATTGTACGAACTACCATCGCCTTCGCGAAGAGGGTAGCACGGTCATTCAGGCGTTCCTGGCGACCAGCACCGAGACGCATGATTGATGTATTGAGGTCTTCACCGTTTACACCAGCTGCATCGTACTCAATATCGATCTTGCGCCAGTCAGCGAAGAGCTTGTAGTTGTTCAGCATATAACCAGCACCGATGAAAGTTCCCCAGTCGCCTTCGATCTTGTTACCAACATAGTCTTGAGCTTTGTTGTTAAGAGAAATCTGAGCGAACACATCGAGGTCACCCATAAGAACACCACCGCGTACTTTCATCCCGTGAGAAAGAAGACGTGAACCAGTAGCCTGGCCAGCACCATCGTAGTTCTCATAAGTGAATGAAGCACCCCACTTCATGCCAGCGTCGCCGCCCACGAAGAAATCCCAAGGTTGAACTTCCTGGAGATTTACACCAGTGATAGCGCGAACTGTTCCAGTAGAAGGTGAAGAGTCACCGAAGTGAAGGCCGTAAACCATATTTCCGTGTGACTTAGCGAAACCACCACCAGCGCGTGGAGCAGCAGCTGAATCAGCACCTGTTGTAGCGTCACCAGCAGCACCGAATTCGTAAGTTACGAAGTCTTTGTTCTCGTTGATACGAGCTGGGTTGAGGAAGATGTTGCGGTTGTCATTGATGTAATAAGAACCGAATGAATCTTCGCCAAGCGCTTCCATACGAGCTTTTGTAGCGAAAGCAGGGGCAGCGACTACTAAGAGTCCAAGAGCAACTGTAAGTTGTCTTTTCATGAAATCTCCTTTTTTAAAATGACGTTGGTCATTTCATTCATGGTTGAAAACGAAAACAAAACTAAATTGTTACCTAAAGTCTCACTGGACTAATTTGTTTTGTAAATCAATTTTTAGCACCGCAAATTTTCATTGGAAAAAAAATTGTGGTCCTACGAGTATCAAAATTTTGACAGTGGAAAAGAAAAGGGCCGCAAAAGCGGCCCTCATATTAAACAAAAAAATTGTGTTTTCTAGAAGAGAACATCGAACTTGAGGAAGTTAAATCTGATCTCATTTCCGCTCTTGAAATACTCATCACGAATGTCACCACCGTAACGCTTAAACAGCACCGAAACGGTAGGGGCATAAGAGATGTTGGCCACTGAATATGAACCAAGATCAAAGCGTTTACCGCCCTCAACCTGCATAAAAAGGTTAAATCCGGATTCGTCATCTGAAGAACCGTACTCAACCGTCATGCGCTCGACACCTACACTTGCACCGGCCAGGATGGAGTTCTTGATGTCTTCAGCATTGAAGTTATAGAGAAATCCACCTGCAATACCATAAGCAGATTCAAACGCGTCTGCACGGCCGAAATCTTCATCAACACGATTGAAATTCAGCTGCGCCTTCCACATAAGACCGACGTATTGCTCAACCAGCTGGGCATAGTTCAGGTTCAGGCGGAAGGTAGTCGTATCACGATCAGGGCCTTTGCCATTGTCGTGCTTGAAACTAAGGCCGGAAGAGTAAGCGAGATCGAAGGCATCAACTGAAACGACTCGTTTCTGTGCGAACGCGGAAGAAGTCATAACCATAACGATGATGGCGATAAGCACTTTCATAGGTTCTCTCCTTGAGAATATGTAATTAATGTAAGAGTGTGCGGGCGAGATATTTTTCCTGGGCATAGGAAGAAGTCATCGGACTCGACTGTCCAAGAAATTTAAGAGTGGGATAATCGAAAGAAAGCTGCTCAGCTGTCTGATCCTTGATGTCGGCCACAAACATTTCCTCATCAAAGCGGATGAATTCTTTCTTGATGTGTTTTTCGAGATCCGGGAAGACGCGATCAAGCACCCGCTTCATGAGACGGATTTTTGAAGCGAGGTCTTCAGTCTGAGGATCTTCTTCATGAATGAGGAAGAGAACGTGGCAAAGGCCTTCGTTTGTCTTGTGATTGAAACTCTCAAACTCAACGATGAAGTGACCCCATTCGTGAGTCATACTCTGCGGGATGAAGAGCGTCTGGTCAGTGTGACTGAATTCTTTATTCATCACCCAAGTGACGCTGATGGCTCCGCGGGTAGTGGCCGCAGAACAGACATCAATGAGTTCTGCCGTCAGTGCCTCTTTCCCAATGAGATAATTGAGGAATTTTTTGGGAGATAATGAAACATAAAGATTTTCACAGGTAATCTTGGTGAAATCCTTGAAAGTCAGCGTCCATTCCTGCTTTTCAACGAGATCAGAAGGAGTGGTCTTTTCGATAGAGTCGAAAATTCTCATATCAAGAGCTTCATTAATGATGGCATCGAGGTTTTCCCAGGATGCTTCATCGAAGTAGCTTGCAACTTCTGTACGATAACCTTTGTTTGAGAAAAATTCCTCACCCGAGAGAAGATTCATCGGTTTAGCGCGTGAGCCGAACTCATGGAATTTTCCGTCTTTATAGAATACGGGATCCTTGGCTTCAGGAAGAATGCGGGCCCCGAAGTGCTTGCGATAGATTCCTTCCACAGCTTCTGAAGAGCGAAGTGTAGAAACACCATACTGATTGCTTTCGATGAGAATCTGGCGGTTGAGCGGGCGATCGGTGACGATCTTTACGGCTTCATCAGGGAACTGTTTTCTGAGTTCGACGAGCTTGAGCACGGCTCCCAGATCATGTCCCACAATCACATGTTTCGTGTGACGGGCAAGAGTGACTTCCTGGTTTCCCTTGCGGGCATCCTTGAAATGCTTAAGTAATCCGAAGCTCATACAAGAAGCTTAAAATAAAAAAACCACTCTTGCGAGTGGTTTTGATCAGGTATTTTTCGAGTAATTTTATCGAATCGCCAGTTTGTCACCCGGAAGGATGGAACGACGTTTGATAATGTGCTGATTAGTCCGGATGATGGTACTCATCGGAACTCCCATTCTCTGGGCCACGCGCCAGAGAGAATCGCCCTTTTTCACAGTATAGAAAACGGATGGATTCTTGATGAGTTTTCCGCCTCTGGCAGATGCCAGCAGACGATTCACATTACGCTTTCTTCTCTCGCGTCTGGTTGGCTTCTCATAGATGTCAGCATACATGTTCGCGCGCAGAGAGTGGTCTTCGCGGAAAGGAAGATAAATGATCGTTCTCTTTTCAAGAGTGCGCTTTTCATTAAGATCCGGGTTGAGTGACGTCAGGATATCCATCGGCACGCGGAACTTCTTCGCAATCTGTGGAAGGGACTGCTTACCGTTGGTGGCAAAAGTCTTGTAGTTATCGGATACGACTGAATCTTTATCTTTGTATTCATCCCAGGCCTCGCGCGTTCCAACCGGAATGCGAAGCGGATAGCTTTCTACGTAAGGGGGAACCTGCCATCTTGTGATCTCCGGGTTGTAGCGCTTAATTTCCTCGAAATCGACATCGAGAACTTCGGCTACATCATAAAGATCAGCATTTCCCTTAACCATGATTTCTTCGTAATCGAGGGCCTTCTCAAAATTGATCTCGTTGAATCCGAAAACATCAAGGTTCTTACCAATAATGGCGAGGGCCATGATCTTTGGAACATAATTTTTTGTTTCTGGCTTGAGGTAACGACCCTTAGTGAGCTTCCAGAAATCGTTCGTGCGATACATGCGGATAGCGCGACCGATTTTTCCTTCACCGGCATTGTAACCGGCAGTGGCAAGTTCCCATGAACCGAAAAGATTATGAAGAGTCTTGAGGTAATTTGCAGCTGCGATAGTAGCCTTCAGCGGATCACGGCGCTCATCTACATACCAATCAATGTTGAGTCCGAATTTTTTTCCGGTGTAAGGCATGAACTGCCACGGACCCACAGCTTTTGCCCATGAGCGAGCGTGGTTAGTGAACCCTGATTCAGCCATCGCGAGATAAATGAGATCCCGGGGAAGGCCATTGTCTGCCATGATCTTCGAAAGAACAGGCGCGTATCTTCCCGCTCTCTGAGTGTAATTGATGAAATGTTGACGACCGCGGCCGGTGAAAAACTTCACCCACTGAGCAACTTGCTTATTCCAGGTCACAGGTATGTCGAATTTCGTATTACGAAGTCCGAGCTCCTGAGCAGCAGCAGAATCCATTTCGTATGTCATTAAAGGAGCGGTAAAAGTCTTTTCATGAGCAGAACCGTGGATACAGCCCTTGCAGTTAGGAAGATCGGCTTCAATCAGCTGCTCCTGAACGCGATAGTATTCAGCTTGTTCAGCAACGGTCGGATTATATTCTTTCTTCTGTCGGGATGATTTATGGTGAGAACACGCTGAGGTGAAAACCAATAGTGTGAGTGGCAAAAGGGCCAGCTTGATCATCTTGAACTTCCTTAATCTTCCTGAAGTAGGCAGTACTCCATCAATTCCAGAATAAAACACCAATCGAATCTCACATACCCGGAAAATATGTGTCCCTATGGCCCTATTCCGTCTGCACAATCGGTCACTTGGACCGTCTTATCTCATCGGACCAAAGTCCCTTTACTTAAACACAAAGCGATGCCTTTTTAAAGGCTGAGTGAAACGATCTCCTATGAGAGACTACGGCTGCGCGCCTCTCAATGCTATGATCATGAAATGTTTAAACTCACTTTGATCTTGCCATGGCTCATCATTATCAATCAACCACTAAACGCAAAAGTGGAAGCACCAAATTATAATTTCAGCGTTGATACACTTCAGGAATTTGCTCCCGGCACATCTCTGGAGACGATTCAAACAAAATACGGCAAGGGTTCTGTTGAAAGAAATGTCGGAGGTGCGCAGACCATGAAATTTTTCGTTTCACACATCCGCTACAAGTTTCCGGTGCTGGTGCAGATCCAGGATGGAAAGGTCCTCGATATGTACGCGCGCCTCCCCAACTATTTCCTGCACGATGTTTTCCTTCAGTCGCTGGTAAACAGGATTGGTAAGCAGACCACCTATAAAAAAACCGGTGAGCACGCACATTACGTCTGGGAAAATAAAGAGCAGCGCCACATTTATGATGGCGCCTGCACGATTACTTGTTTTCCGATTTTCTACGCTGTTGAAACGGTGAACTCACCGGTGTCATCAATTCTTCAGCAGATGAAGAAGCAAAATCAGCCCTGATAAACGGGATTCGGTATCTGGTAACTCTGGGAATGCTTATACACGGCATACGCCACTGGTAACATAAGCAGACAGAGAATTTGTCCCATCGTGAGAAATCCGAAATAATATCCCAGCTGCGGATCGGGTTCGCGGAAAAATTCCACGATAAATCTCATGACTCCATAACCACCGACGAAGATCGCACCAGCCAGACCGTAATATTTTTGCTTGCGATGAGCGACCCAAACAGCAATTCCCAGAACTATCCCTTCCAAAACACCTTCATAGAGTTGTGAAGCATGTCTCGGGAATGGCCCTCCCCCGGGGAAAACAATCCCCACCCAGCTGTCCGTTACCCGGCCGTATAATTCACCATTGATAAAATTACCGAGCCTTCCCCAGAACAAGCCCTGGGTTCCGGCAATC
>JAKFFP010000178.1:0-4417 GCA_036675045.1 Bacteriovoracales bacterium
GGCTTGGCGACCTCGGCGTTGGAGGCGTAGTCGCCGTCGGTGATCTTGCCGCCCTCGAGGACGATCTTCACGCCGGCCTTCTTCGCGCCGTCGTGGATGCTCGAGACGGTGCTCGCCTTGTGCACCATCAACGGGCTCACGACCTTGGTCTCCTCGGGCGGACAGGAGCGGGGATCTTATAGGGCGCCACTGTGATCTTCTCGCTCTCGAGATCAAAAATTTCTACGGTGTCATGGAAGAAACCATCGGCATCGTTTTCAAATTTAGGTGTGGCATTCCATCCACCGGCCAGATAGACCTTGTTATCGATCGTAACAGCGACATTAGATGAGCGCGGGAGGTGAAGCTTGGCGATCGTTTCCCATTTGTTCTCACGGATGGAGTATCGATCAATCGCATCGAGGGATTTCCATTTCGGTTTGTGCTCAGCTGAGTAGGCAAAGCCGCCAAAGGCGTAGATATATTCCCCGTAAGCCGCCAGCTGGTAACCGTGGGCCAGATGCGGGCGAGGGGGAAGAGTGGTCCACTTGTTCGTATCGATGTCGTAAACCATGAACTCATTACTGAAGGATTCCGGTGGATACGTATGCTCAGCTCCCTGGTGCCCGCCGCACATGTAGAGCTTGCCTTTGTGTATCACAGTTCCGAAAGACGAACGGGCATTCCCAAGATAGGGAGCTTTTTCTGCCTGTACGAACGAAGTCTCACCTGAGAATTGAGGAGAATAAAGATCGAGATTCTCCTCGTCGTGATCGGTGAGCTTTTCCCAGTTTTGATTATAAATTCGGAAATGACCTGTTTTGTTTGAAGCAAAGACCAGACTATTGTCAGGCATGAAGGTCGGTGCCATCTCATCCTTCGCGTCTGAGGTCATGCGTTTTACAATCTTCGAGACGCGATCGATGACGTAGACATCCCAGCTGCCGGAAACTTTCGAGGTATAAGCAATCAGGCGCTCATCAAAAGATAGCGCCGGCGACATGCCTTCAGCGAGAACCGTTTTCTGATTTTCGGTGCGGTCAAAAAGAACGATCTCTTTTTTGCCGTTGCTGTTTCTCTGATAAACCACAAAATTCCCGTCTGAGGACGGACGCGGGAAATAAGATTCCTCTGTGGCATCGATCGCCTTGGCGTTTTCGAGAGAATAGTCGAGAAGATTATTTCCCTGTCTGGCGACTTCTTCCGCACGGTTAAAGAAATAGATGGTGTTCTTTTTGTTCTCTGCCGGGGCGGAGTAAAAAACCATTTTCCCGTTTTTAGAAAACTTCGGATGAAGGATCATTCCCTTTCTGGGCGAATGAAAGCGGTAGGTCCGGTTGGTTTTTTTATTCATGTAAGTCAGGTGGAGATCGTTATTGCCCGGGCCTTCCACGAAAATGAATTCCGATCCATCCGGTGAGATATCCGGATAAATCGCCCAGTCATTGCCGGATTCTGAAAGCGTCCGGGTGCCCTGGGCACTCGACCACTGAATGGTTTTACTGGTTTCGGTTTCCTGCATGTACACGAAATCTGCCATGGCAGAGAAAGAGATCAGCATCGCCAAGATCATGAGCTTCATAAAACGTCCTTTTTCATCCTTACCAGAATATAAAACAGGGAGTTTGGTATATCAAACTGGAATTGTCCGGTAAGGCCCGATAAATAGAAAATACCCTTGGAAAAAAACGCCTAATGAGGGAAATTTTGCCTTGGGTTATGATCAGGGCATGGTCGGTGCCTATCTTTCGCACTTTCAACATTTCAGCCGCAACGTAAAAATCTTCCTGATCGGTAATGCGATCCATGGCATGGGTATGTCCATTCACGGACTCCTGTTCAGTCTTTATCTGAAAGAACTGGGTTACGGCGAAACCATTATCGGAAATCTTATTTCGACGGCCTCTCTGGGAATTTCCATCATGGCGATTCCCGCCTCTCTCATCATCGAGCGCTTTCATGTGAAGCATCTGGTGGTGACCGGCATGGCCTTCTGTACAGTGTTTTACTACATCCAGATCTTTCATACGGATGTGTCCTCACTTTTTACCTTCGGGCTCGTGGCAGCGATGTTCCAGGCCCTCTTTAATATCTCGGTTTCCCCTTTTTATCTCCGGAACTCCACGCCGGAAGTACGCGTCCATCTTTTCTCACTCAACTCATCTCTTAACATGGGCGCTCATCTTCTGGGATATGCAGTTGGTGGCTACCTTCCTGCGATCATGAAATGGTTCAACAATGACCTCACCACCATTGAGTCCATGCGGTACTCCATCGTCGGCTCTCTGGTAGTCGTCACACTTTCAAATATTATCTTCATGAAGATCCAGCGCGTGCCGATTCCGCGGATGAAGAAACGAGTTTTTGAAGGACTCCGGGAGAAGGACTGGGTTCTCCTGGGAAAACTCATCTCGCCGAAACTCTGTCTTGCCCTGGGGTCCGGATTGACCGTTCCGTTTATCAACATCTACCTGCGTGATCGGTTCGGATTCTCCACTAAGATGATTGGTGTGTCCTACGCTCTTCTTCAGCTATTTATTTTCATCGGGATTTTCGTAACTCCGACTCTGGTGAAGAAAACCACCAATCTCAGATTCATCATGGGAACGGCTTTTTTTGCGATTCCATTTATGGTGGGGATGGGGATGACCGGGAACGTGACCCTGGTGATGTCGTGTTTCTTCATGCGCGGAATGCTCATGAACATGTCGAGCCCTATCACGTCGATGTTTGAGATGGAAAAAGTGCGCGAGAAAGAGTGCGTGTTTGCCTCCGCTGTCATCGTTTTCTTTTATCACATGGTTTATTCGGGCGGCACACGTATCGGCGGTTATCTGATTGAGACGTATTCCTTCGGACCGACCTTCTTCATGTCGGGAGCCTCATACGCATTAGCGATCGTTCTTTACCGGAAATTCTTCAGGGGAGAAGAGAGTAAAACTCAGTCTGAAGAAACAGAAACTCTCAAAGCTGCCTAGCGAATTTCTTTTCCGAGCTGTGAAAGGAAAGACTTCATGTACTCAACCCGGAGATTTCCTTCTTTTTTTCCCGCCTCGGTCATCATCATTTCCGGAAGCTTGAAAAGCTTCACGAAGTAATGATCCACCATGAAGCTCTTGTCATCGAGCTCGCGGCTTTCGGCGAAGGGATCAAACGGATCATAGTACTTCGATTTCATCAGTGTATTTACAGACGCGCACCGGAGGATTCCGATGGCCCCCAGTGAATCGAGGCGATCCGAATCCTGAACGATCGCTGATTCAAGGCTCGAAGGTTTGAGCCCGCGGGAGAAACTATGTTCAATGATACACGAGCGAATGAGCGAAATTTCTTCCGGAGAAAATCCTGATTCCTTCAGGAGTGGCGCTGCCATGTCGGCCGCAAGTTCTGAAGCGCGTGAGCGATCCGGATGGTTTTTCGGGAGGTTAATGAGATCGTGACAATAGACGCCGGCCAGGACGCACTCGAGCTGAACTTTCTGACCTTCGGCTAATTTCCGCGCCGTCGCTGCCACTCTTCCGATATGTGGCCAGTCATGAGCGGGATCATCACTCCCGTAATGAGGACGAACTAATTCTGCGAGTTTCTTAATTCGCTCCATCGAACTTCCTTGTCTTAAACCAACCGCGATAACGGAAGTATAATAAACACAAAAGCCAGACAACAATCATGAAGCCTGAAATCCCGGCCAGTGCATGAGGCGAATCCAGTCCGGGCAAATGAGTGAAATTCATTCCGTAAAAACTCGCAATGAAGTTCAAGGGCAGTAATACAGTCGAAAACACCGTAAGTGTCCGCATGACGTCGTTTGCCTTCTGGTCATTCATCATGATCTGAAGTTCAAGCAGGTGTTCAAAATTATCTGAGATCTCATCGAGCTGAAAATAAAGCTGGTCCAGGTTTTCCCGCAGATCCTGAAGCATGGAATGATGTTTTTCCCAGAAAGCGCGGAAGCGATAAAGACCGTCGTTAGTTTGCTTTATGATTCTTTTCAGAACGAACATCTGACGACGGAAGTGATAGACCTTGATCATACCCATGTCGCATTTTTTCGAGAGCACTTCTGTTTCAAAGGTATCGTACTGATCCTGCAGGCGATTGATCGGTTCTTCGAAGGTGCGGATGGTATCGAGTACCTGCTGGTGAACCAGCATCTGGATATTTTTTGGAAAAGCATCCGGCTTTTCACACTTGTTCATCACGCGAGCGAGCGAGGGAAGTTCCACCCGGTGAATCGTGACCACTCTTTCGTGCGAGATAAAGAGCGCGACTTTGCGAGTGAGTTCCTGAACGGTTGTCGCTTCTTCGGTACTCTCAGTATCGAAAGCCCTCATCATGAGGAAGTGAAACCCTTCATCGGTCTCTTCGGGACGGTGCTCGGCATCATCGGCGCGTTCCTGGGCCTGGCGCGCGAGGGATCCGGCAACATCGGCGCGGT
>JAKFFP010000232.1:0-4392 GCA_036675045.1 Bacteriovoracales bacterium
GCCTCGATGATCGATGGGTACTCATGATTCGTATAAAGGATCTCATCACCTTCCTGCAGATCCAGACCATTGATGATAATATTTGCACCTTCAGTAGTGCTGGAAGTAATGGCAAGGTCTTCAGACCGACAATGCCCGGCCTCGGCGGCCAGTTTTTTAACTTCAGTAAGTAGATTCCAGAGTTCACCTGCACCGTCCATGGGATAGCTCTGGGCCCTTTGAGTCAGCTCATTCATTTTCGCGAGCACAGATGTAAGCGTCGGGCTTACACCGCTATGAAGATTCACCAGGCCAGGTTTCAAGTGGAAAAGCTTCCGGATTTCGTCCCAGTCATCTTTGAAATTAAAAAACTCAGGCGATGCTTTCAGAGCAGTCTTTGCGAAAACGTCCTCCGGACAGATGGCAATCATCCCGGATAGAAGGGCTAGATTTCTAACGACGTCCCGGCGGTTCAGATTCATGAAGGCAAGATACGATGAAAAGGATGGAAAGGAACATAGAAAAGAAATTATTACAGGTTCCAGCAGACTTTTACTTAAGCAGTGTTTCCAGAAAAGTCTGTTGGAACAACCAATTTACAGAATTTTAATGCAAGGCCAGCTCGAGAACAAAGCGTGTATCCCCGGGTCTGGAAGTGAAGCTGATCCGTCCTTCATTAGCATCTGTGAGTTTTCGGGAAATCGAAAGACCGAGCCCAGTTCCCTTCCCCGCATCTTTGGTCGTATAAAATGTATCAAAGACTTTTTTCTGAATGTGCTCTGGAATACCAGTGCCATTGTCCTGGACAATGACTTGAATTGAGCTCTGAAGATGACTGATCTCAATTTTCACTTCAGGGACTTCAACCTCCAATACAGCATCATAAGCATTATTCAGAAGATTGATCAAAATCTGACTGATCTCCACTGGTCTTCCCTTAACTAAAGGCAGATTCTCAGGACACACCACCTGAACTGATACTCCCCTGAGATAAAAACGGTGCTGACAAATTACCAGCGTCTCCTGAATGAGGAGAGGAAGTTCCACAGCTTCTAAAGGTCCTGGGCTGGTGGAACGTGAAAGAGAAGAGAGAGATCGCACTATGCTCGACATCTTCTGGCACATCTCAATCATCTGAGAGCAATTTTTTAAAAATTTCTGTTCATTAAAATTATTATTAAGCAGCGAAGAGTGCATTTTGTCAGATAGACTTCTGATGACAAAAAGCGGGGTGTTTATTTCATGAGCAATTCCTCCGGCCATTTCACCCAAGGCCACCATCTTGGAGGTGTTCATAGCATTCGCACGCTGTTCATCGAGAAGTTTTTGCGCCTGAAGCTGCTTATCTTCGGCGGTACTATACGCGCGGTAAAAACAAAACATGGTTGAGAAGATTATGCCGAAATTCAGGATGTAATCGTAGGCGGGAAGCATCGATAGATCATCTCCCACCATATTGGGAAAAAGTTTGAAGTCACTAATCATGAGAACGCACAAAAGCAATAGAGGATAACCCATGGCCAGAATGATCTTTAATTTCTCCTTGCGCTCAAAGAGAAGTGCTGAGAATCCTGCTATGGGTATCAGACTGAAATGCAGGAGACTCTTCTGGCCTATCATTCCTGTCACGACGAAGACGGGAGTTGAAACACACAGAATGATAAGCACCTTAGGAATATCATACCAGCCTCTGGCATTCATCCAGATGACTCCCAGGTAAACAGCTACCAGGCCCGCATTGATCGCCACCATGAAGGCGTTTCCGTCCATTGCCCAGGGAATGATAAAGATTGCTGAGATCAAGGCAAGGACGATACAAACCCGATTGGTAAGAACCACTGTCTTGGCCTGAGATTCTGCGAGATCTGTGGCGCCAGCATAGGAAAGCCGCTTCCAAAATTGGAGTGGAGAAATCATCCTCCAATCAAATCAACGATTACTCTTAAAAGAAAGTTTTCTAATCTTAATACTGGCCGAGAATAAAAAAACCCACGACAAGCGTGGGTTCTATTTATTATGGAGGAGACGTCCGGATTTGAACCGGAGGCTTTACGGTTTTGCAAACCGTTCCCTTGGACCACTCGGGCACGTCTCCAAATCGAATTTCTTTTGGAAAGATGAGTTTCTTCGAAAATGAAGTCCCTGTCAATGATTAGGAAGAGTTAGCCTCTTAATATTACTCCGGCGCCGGCGAAGCTTTGCGTTATTCCCCTTTTCAATTCACAGGGTTCGGTATATCAAACCCCCAGTCAAATTTCACCTCCGGAGTAATGATGAATCGTCGCGATTTCCTGGTTGTTTCCGCTGCCACCGGTACTCTTACCCTTCTTCCATCCTGGGCCCGTGCTCACAAGGTGGACCCCGGAATTCTCAAAAATTTTACTGCTGCTGATCTCTCACCCGTAACTAAGCTCACCTCTCTTCGCGGATCAAGTGTCATTGAAGGTGACACGCATGACGAGGCCCACGAAATTTTCTGGAACAAAGATGGATATATCCAGAAAAAAGGCGGGATCCCCGCTCCTTCTGCACACTATGATGTCGTGATTGTCGGCGGAGGTATCTCAGGTCTGACAGCAGCGACTTTCCTTCCCCACAAAAAGATTCTTCTGATCGATGGTCATCCGCAAATGGGTGGTAATTCAAAATCTCAGAACTCAGGAAGAAGTTGGGTTTCCCAGGGAGCCGCTTACATCGGTGAACTGGATGAAGGAAGTGAGATCGATCTTTTCCTTCAGAATCTGGGGATAAAAAAATTCGCAAGGAAAGTGGAACATGAACCCGTCGCTCTTGGCGGAAAGATTTTTACCAAATTCTGGGAAGGTGAATCCGATCCGGCCCGTGCGGCGGAATTCGCACATGTGAAGAAGCGCCTGGATGAAGTTTATGAAAACGAAATTCCGGATCTTCCGGTATGGGACATGGCCGCTCGTTCGGCCTGGGACAATCTGGATCGCATCTCATTCGGGGAATGGATCCGTCGTGAGTTTGGTGAGCTTCACCCTCACGTCATGGAACTCATTACTCTTTATTGTTGGTCATCATTTACGGCTTCACCGGATGAAATTTCAGCGGCCCATGGGATTTATTTCTTTGTAAGTGATACGTGCGGACATCCGATTGTGTTCCCGGGCGGGAATGGTTTTGTGGCACAGACGATGTTTGATAAAATTAAATCCCGCACCAATGTCACGATGAAAGGCGGCGCCTTCGCTGTCGACATCGTGGTGAAAAATGGCAAGCCACAGATCTGCTACAAAAACGGCAGTGTCCTTGAAACAGTCACGGCGACCAAGTGTATTGTGGCCTCACCGAAATTTGTCATGAGACACGTGATCACGGGTCTTGATGCCGTCCAGAACAAGGCGATGGATGATATTCCGTATCGCGCTTACCTTGTCGCAAATATCATGCTGAAAAAGAAGATCAGTTCTCCGGGCTACGATATGTACACGCTCAAGGGTAAGGTTCCGACTCATGAGTATAACGATTCCCGAGACCGGAGTTATACAGATGTCGTGTTTGCCGACTGGGCGGGCAAGGACAACACTCCCACTACTGCTCTCACTCTGTATCTTCCTCTTCCCTACGATATGGCCCAGCAGTATCTTTTCGTGCCGGATCTCTATCAGAAATATGAAAATCGTCTCAAAGCAAATCTCCCGGAAGTTCTCACATCCCTTGGGCTTTCATGGGCAGACGTAGATGGATGGAGACTCGTTCGTTACGGTCATTCGATGCCGGTCGCGCGAACAAATTTAGTAGCGAATGGAACTTTCGAAAGAGCTTCAAAAGACATTGCCGGATGTATCTTCTTTGCCAATCAGGACAACTGGGGAAATCCTTGTTTTGAAACGAGCTGGAAGTGCGGGCTTGAAGCTGCGAAAAAATGTTAACCAAAAAAAAAGGGCCTTGCGGCCCTTTTTTTATTTCAAACTATGCTTCGCGAATAACGTATTTGTCTTTTCCGGCGTCCACCATCTCTTTCAGTTCTTTACCCACTTTAAAGAAGGGAACTTTCTTGGGAGATACTTTCACAACTTTACCAGTCTTCGGATTTCTTCCTTCGTACGCTTTGTAATTACGATTAGCGAATGATCCGAATCCACGGATTTCAATTCGTTCGTCATCAAAGAGCGCCTGGATCATGCTGTCGAAACAGATGTTCACAATCTTTTCCGCTTGATGGTGTGGAAGATTCGCCTGCTTTTCGATTACAGCGATGAGATCAGCTTTCGTCATGTCAGTCTCCTGTTACATATGATTTTAGCAGCTTATCGGCTTCTGTATCAAAAAACTTTAGGCTGGTAAGGCGATGTAAAATTAGTGATTTGCTCGGGTTATGCCCACTATCCTCGTCATCCCGTGGAACGAATCTGAATAGACCGCCCCGGAATTCGAAGACTTGCGGGG
>JAKFFP010000309.1:0-23549 GCA_036675045.1 Bacteriovoracales bacterium
AAGGAACAAAATCTTCGTCCGCTCCAGAAAGTGGAAAAAGAAAATCGCCTGGTAGGGGACCTACCGAAATTTGAAACTGACCTGGCACAGGAAACTCTTCTCCTCACCCGGAATGGATATCGTCACGCGCAGGAATTCAAGTTCATTCACCATTACATCGCTTCAGATAACGTCTACGGGAACCAGCGCTTTATTGATCAGATCCAGTCGGGACAGGCAGGTTGGTTTGATTTTGAAGACGCCATCCGCTCTGAAGAATTCCTTTTCGGCTCAAGTGCCACCAGAACCATCATTCCTCCTCAGAACACGATTGAGTTTCAGTGGAATAACTCACTCATCCGCAAATCTCCGAAAGTCTTTAATTACCTGATCGATGATAAGTATCTGAGGGACAACTTTACTTATACGAAGATCGGCTACTTCAACCTCTCTCAAGGTTACATGCTCCAGCATGTCGAGTCAGATGATGTGAATGATCGCCTCACCCGCCTCCAGGTGGAGACGGGTTACATTGCCCAGAAATGGAATGTCGCTCTCAATGAATATTACTTCCACAACGAAACCAAGAATATTTTTACCTTCAGTGGTAACCGGCGCTTTGAGTATCTCAATCTCTTTGCCGGATACAACTACAACGGGTTTCCACGAGTTCTGAACAGTATCACTTATGGCGGTCAGGTCAGACCGACGGATGTGCTGGGGATCGCTTACTCTCGTCAGGACGATCTGGAAGCGAATAAAAACCTGAATACCACTTATTCATTCGATATCATGCCTCACAATAATTGCTGGATCCTGAATCTCAATTACATGCGTACGATCAACCAGGAGCGTTTTTCTCTGGGGGTTATGTTTAATTTCGGAGACGATCGTTTTGAAAGGATGAGAAACGATTACTTCGCGGTGAAACGCCAATGAAAAATGCGATCTTGATCGACTTCGATGACAGTTTCACCTGGAATGTGATTCAGGAACTTGAAACTTCCGGTTTCAAAGTCAGCGTTCTTCACTGGATGGATCTTGAAGAAAAAATTCCCGACACAGATCTACTGGTTCTGGGACCGGGCCCGGGTCATCCCGATGATTATCAGAGAATTTTCTCCGTCATTTCAGACTGGTTGAAGGCCAGAAAACCATTCTTCGGATTATGCCTTGGTCATCAGATCTTCTGGCGCATACGCGGTGAGAATGTTTATCGTTCCAAAGAGCCGGTGCATGGGCTCCGGGCAAACCTGGATCTGGATTCTGACTGGCAGGATTGGCTCAAGCTCCCTGCTTCAGTAAAGGTTCAGAGATACAATTCTCTCAGTGTGATGGATGAAGTCTCAACAAGAAACCCTGATGTGAGAAACCTCATAAGAGAGGGAGAAGTCATGATCAGCCGGGGCGAGCATTTTTTAACCTACCAATTTCATCCGGAATCGGTAGGTACAAGTTACCGTCAGGCCTTTTTCCGTCCTCTTCAGACCTTTTTTGTATAATGGTGGGATGAAGGGCTCTCTCGTTCACGGATGCTATGACAAGAACACACTCAAAACACTCGAATCACTTGGCGTTGATTCCCTCGGTTTTGATTTGCGTGCACGGAGTTCCAATCTCGTTACTTTTACTGCCCTGAAAGAAATTCTGCCGGAAGTACGTCATCAGGAAATCGTCCTCGTCTTTGAGAATGATTCCCGTGAGACAATTTTCTCCTATCTCGATCTTTTAAAACACACCGGAAAGAATTTTCTGCTTGAGTTCAGAGACAATAAACCCAAAGGATATTACGAAAGTTTTTCCAGACCCTTTGTCTGGTTCTTTACACCCGACGCTGACTGGAAGGGGATTATCTCTCTTCAGAATTGCGCGGGAATTATTCTCCCCCTCAGATTTCAGGATCTTTATCACGATCTCCCTCATCTCTGGACACTCATCGAGGAGAATGATCTTCGCATCTGGCTTCACACTGAAACTTTTGATGAGGCCGAGTTCGTCAAAGGAAAGGACAATATTCAGCTGAGTCTCGATCTCGTTTCTGAGATCCGCCCGGGGCCCAGAAAGATAGATCAAGAAGCGCTTAAGAGATTAATGTTTTGGAGAAAAATTAATGAAT
This sequence comes from Bacteriovoracales bacterium, assembly GCA_036675045.1. GTDB lineage: Bacteria > Bdellovibrionota > Bacteriovoracia > Bacteriovoracales > Bacteriovoracaceae > Peredibacter. The sequence continues at coordinate 2,096 of JAKFFP010000309.1, forward strand.
GTTCTTCTGGCCAATGATGACGGTGTTACAGCTCCTGGCATCAGAGCGCTCTATCACGCTCTCCGGGATCAGTTTACGACGACAATCATTGCTCCTCTTGAGGAACGATCAACAACCGGACATTCACTAAGTCTCGATAAACCCCTGCGTCTTGAGCGGCTGGAGGAGAACATTTATGGTTGTAGCGGTTTTCCTGCTGACTGCGTCCTGATCGGGCTTGGTCACGTGCTAAAAAATAACCGCCCCCATGTCGTTGTTTCCGGAATTAATCGGGGAGCGAATCTGGGTCAGGATCTTTTTTATTCAGGAACCATCGCGGCCGCTAGAGAAGCCGCATTTCACCAGGTCCCTTCGATTGCTGTCAGTCTGGTTTTCGAAAAGGTAAATGAGAAGCATCACTACGAAACCGCGGCGATGTTTATCAAGTGGTGTCTCGAAGAAGAAATTCATAAAGTCTGCCCTCCGATGACTTTGCTGAATATCAATGTTCCTGATCTTCCCCTGAAGGAAATCCGGGGAGTGAAGAGTTCTGTAATAGGTTTTCGAAGGTACTCTGAAGAAATCCATGCTAGGATTGATACAAGAGGTCGGGAATATTTCTGGATCGCTGGTCACTATGAAGGGTTTCTTCAAAATCCGGATTCGGACTGCCAGGTGCTTCAGGAAAATATGATTGCGATAACTCCCCATACACTGATCGGGAGAAAGGATCAGGACTTTTCAGGTCTTGGTCCAGTGATAGAGAGATTGAATGCGAAGTTTAGTTCTTAGTTTAATTATCGGCCTCATCCTGATTTCTTCATGCGCAACCATGAAGAGTGGCCAGTATGTTTACGTGGAAAAACCCGGTCAAATGAACCGGGTGGCGAAACATTATGGTGTTACGGTCGAAGAACTGAAGAATGCGAATCCCGGAAAAACTTTTAACGGCAATGAATGGCTCTTTGTCCCTTCGAAAGTAGGAATCGCTTATCTTCTGAATGATACTTACGTTGTCGAAGACTATGGTCATCTTGGAACAGGACGCTTCCTCTGGCCCGTTCCCAACTTTTACCGGGTTTCTTCTCACTTCGGTCCACGCGGGCGACGACATCATGATGGGATCGATATTCCGGCCCCCAAAGGGACGCCGATCGTGGCAGTGGATAGCGGAATGGTGATCTATTCTGACAATGGCATCCGTGGATACGGAAACATGATTGTTCTCTCGCACGGCGATGATGTCTTCACTGTTTATGCTCACAATACGAAGAACAAAGTTTCTAAGGGTGAGAAAGTGAAAAAGGGTGAGACCATCGCTCTCGTCGGTAACACCGGCCGCTCGACTGGCCCGCATCTCCACTTCGAAATCCGCGTGAAAAACAAGAAGCGCGATCCGGCCCGCTTCCTTTCAAACAACAATTAATTTTTTTTCGCAGCAAACTTATCGAGAAGCTTCAGGTACATGATGGCGGTGTTTTTCGCGTCTTCCAGGGCGGTGTGAGCGACATCGCCCATGCCCAGATGATTCATGAGGTTCGTGCCTGAATCCATCCCCTGAGGGAGGTTGCCCAGGTCTACCATCGAATAGCCCACACTCGAAAGATCGAGAATCCGGTGGTGGAAGTACTTTCGCATGAATTCCCAGCCGAGATCGCGGTTCATAAAGGGAAGATCAATTGCATTCATGGATTTCCCGAATAGGACTATTTTCTGAGTCTGAAAGTAATTTCTCACTTCCGGGCTTTCCAGATATTTCTTCAACCACTCTTTGAATTCAGAAAGCATAAGGCCCTCTGAGTGCGCTTTACGGATGATTTTTTCATTGTGCTCACGAACCCATGGATCAAGGGTCGGCTTCAGGTCTTCAAACGACGGACAATGAATATAAACCGACCTGGCGAGAGGCTCTTCCAGGCGTCTGAATTGAGTGTCAAAAGGGATCATGGCGAATTCGATAATCTGGCAGTTTTCGCCGAGGCCGGTAGCTTCCAGATCAATGCTGAGATATTTCATTCTCGAGTCTCCTGCCCGTCATTCTATCACGAAAACCAATTACTGAATATTGGCCGTCATAGGGCAATGGTCGGACACTGACTCATAAATAATGCCGAGTTCTCTGACCGGAACTTCGCGGCAGCTGACTTTTTTGCAATGTCCATGGGCCTCTGCTGATGTTTTCTTCTTCATAAGACCCGGAGTGACGACAATATGGTCCAGAAGACTTGGAGTTTCGATTCCATCATCCGTACCGCCCCACCAGTAAGCAGAACAAGCGTTGTTAGCGGCGAGATCGATCATCCCGAGATCAGATACCATCTTCGTGAAAATTTTATAATCAGCTCCGCGATTGAGATATTCGGTAGTGTTCATATCACCGGCAATGGAGAAATCCTGAACACCTGTTTTTTGACGAAGCTCAATCACGGTATTCCTGATGATCTCAATTTGCTTTGCCCTCTTTGAGAGTGAGCCAGTGTTGGCACCTGCTTTCAGGTGAGCAGTCATGGCATAAAATTTCTGGCCGGTTGCTCTTACTTTAAAGAGAGCAATCGCCAGCGGGCGGGAGCCAGAATCACAAGAGCCACCCTTACCTGGTTCAGAAATTGAAAGATCTTCGTTAAAACTCAGAAGTTCAACCGTGTTCGTATTATAGAGAAAGCCCAGGTGCTGGCCATGGGCCCCACCACAACGGGAGAGTTCGACGGCATGGCCGGGAAGCTTCAGAGAAATCATTCTTTCAAACTCGGCCGTATTGTTTACTTCTTCAATAGAAAGGACATCGACTTTGAGGCTCAGGAGGAGGCTAGAGAGTTCCTGCTTGTTCGTTCTGATTCTCGATCTTTCGTCGTAATCAAAGTTTCTGATGTTGTAAGCACCGATCGTCAGGGCCTGGGCAGAAAGGGAGAAAAGAGCAGAAAGGAGAACAAACGCGAGATTCTTCATGACTTCCTTAAGTATTAGCCCTGCTTGGGCCAATGATTAGTAGAACTAATAGTTAGATGAGTGCCAATTTACCTAAGAAAACTTAAGGTCGACAAGTGAAAACTTTGTAATTTTTACCGCATACACTGTAATTAGCTCTATGCGTCAGAGCTGTCAGGATCAAACATATTCTGTGGTTTGACTTTGTAAGTCGATGTGTGGTCTACAAGCCTCAATCAACCCAAGGGGGATCCATGGTTTTCAAAAGAACACTGGTCTTAGCTTTACTCGCTTTCACGGCAAACGCTCTGGGAAGTAGTGAGGCATTGGACGCTCAGTACGATGAAACAAAGTTTTATACTATCTCCAAGGTTGAAGTGAATGAGATCTCTCACGATTTGATTCTCGATCACTCGGTTCAGAAAACAGTCAGCGAAGCTTACCTCGACCAGAATACTCCTTCGGTCACACCGCTCGAAACGGCAGGCAAAGTTATCAGCACCGCCCGCGACCTCGTTGCTCTCGGTGAAGATATCTATAAGCTAGTTTCTAAGGGTAAGCCGAACGTCACAACAGCTTATGATCCCATCAGTGTAATCCCCAAGGTAAATGGCCAGCCCGTTGATCTCATGGAAACAGAAAACTGGACCATGCCGACGAAGAGGACTTATTCCCTCGTTCTAAAAAACTTGTATAACGTGGCAGTCATTACTTTCCGCTATTCAGTGTTGTACTCTTACCGTGGCTCATATAACGGTAAAGGCGCTTATATTACCGCCGCTCAGGTTCAGCCGGAATACGTGAATGTTCTCTGGGGTTTTGACTTTAGTGCCACAATGAAGCTTGTCGGAATCCAGAATCAGGGTACAAGAGAAAATCCGAATGCCGCCGCTACACTTCTCATTCAGTACACGGCCGCTAACGTAATGAACTCGCGCACGATGGTAGATACGTTCTTTATCACCGGTCGCGGTGGCTTCAAGAAATTATAAGTAATCGACTTCGATAATCCCGTCTGGCTGACGTTTGAGAAACTCCTCAAGCGTCAGCTCACAGGTAAGCCAGCCATTCTGAATTCCGCACTTCTTACAGACACCCTCACCATCACAACTTGAAGCAATCGTTATTCCGTGACTGCGAAGAAAATGAAGCATGTCTTCTGAAAGATTCTCCTGAACATAGGGGACCGGATATTCGCGGCCTGAGGCCCGGCCCCGGACAATCACTTGCAAACGAACGCTCCGGGATTCCTTTCATCAATGATGAATCTCGAAACCCCGCCGATTGAGGAATAAGACCAGATATTGCCGAGTTTATCGGCATTATAGATTGGGAGATTCAGCTTCAAAAGATTTTCAATCTGATCACCACGGCTTCTTCCGGATTCAATAATCAGGCGCACGGGATCTGAGAGGAAAAGATGCCGGGAGTGGCGGATGAGGCGATCGATCTCGGGAAGACTCTGGCTTCTGGGAAGCCCGTAACGGACGAGATGGAAGAGATGTTGTCCCGGATCGCGGCTTTGATTCGAGAAGGCCCAGATCCGGTCAGCAGCATTTTCAATCACGCAAACGGCTGAGCTTCTCACCTTAGATTCACCCTTAAAGAGGGAAGAGTTGCCCAGGGGGAGAATTTTGTCGATCTTCTGTGAACTGGAGGCCATGAAAGCACTCTTTTCACGGGAAAGACCGAACAGATTTGCGACCGGGATGACCTTATCGATCAGGAAGATAGAATTGTCATATAGATTGAAGTCATAATTGCATTTCCCGCTCTGGCCTTTGTTCGTCACAAAAGGAGTGAGATACGTGTTGATCACGATTTTCTGTTCCTTCTCTGACTTTCGGTAGGCCTTGATAACTTCTGAGTAACTTACCGCCGGATTCGTTTCATTCTCTTTCAGGATCTCATTACCCCGGAAGTAGAAAGACTGGAGTACTGGATTTGTTTTGATCGCTTCCTGATGTTCCAGGAGAAAACCTTCAAGGTCTTTTCCGGTTTTAAGCTTTTTCCCGATACCGGACTCGAGCATCTTTGCATAAAATTCAAGATTCGTTTTTTTTCCGAACTTTTTCAGGATCCATTCCACGCCGTAGAAATAAGGGTATTGCTCATCCGGCGATTCAGAGAAAAAGTCGAAATAGTAACTGGCATCTTCATGCTGAATGAGAACCTGAAGCCTCGAAGTTGCCGAAGATTGATCAGGCCTGATGGAAAGTTGTAGCAGACTCCAGAGGGCGAAGTGATCGAAGAAATCGAGCTTCCCCCAATTGTGAGTAAGATCAAGATAAGTCAGCTGAGAGAGTTCATTACTCCCTACCAGCTGGATATTGTATTTCCGGTCAATCGGGCAGTAGGTCGCTTTTCCCGGGACTCTCTCAATATGATTTTCACTTACCAGTGGAGTGTCGATTCTGGAGATGAAATATGAACAGGAGGTGATGAGAAGAAGAATGAGAAACTTAAGCATTCTCATTCTCATCCTCGTCGAGAACAATATCGGGTGAAGAATGAGAGTGGGCGAGCTTGAATCTTTCCTGGATATCTAAACCAACATCGAGCTCCCAGGTTTTTTTATCCTTCGCTTTCAAAGTCGTCACAATGAAGAGGCCTGAATTGTCAGGGCCGCCGACCGCCTGAATTTGAAGATCGAGGAGTTCGAATCCAGTTGTAAGAATACCTTGCATAATTTTATCGAATTCACGTTCACGATAACCGTATTTCCGATGAGGAGGAGCGGGAATATAGAAGGTGAAGGTCTTAATCAGATTTCTGCTCTTTCCTGAGTTCTTACGTCGGATACTCATCTTCATCACTCCACTAATCACTGTTTTCCATCATTTAAACACAAGCATGTCTGTTTTGTAAGTAAGAGAGAGAGATTTGTGAAGATCGCCCACACTGGTTCTTAAATAAGAATGCTTGGAAAAACTTTCCTCCCTATATTTTTCTTTGTCCGAAAAAAAGTTTGGGTATAATGATTGTAAGATGTGACAGGATGTCACTCTCAAAGGCAAGATGCCGAAAAGAAGGGAGCCAAGCAGGGGCTCCCTTTTTTTATGTCCTGAAATGAAAAAGCCATGCTTCCGGACTTCTTTCCTTCGCTATATCCTCAGGGATAATTTCCATTAATGTTGGTCTTTTAGATTCAGAAGTTCGGGTATTTTCTTCTGGCACAGGTCGATGGGCCCGATTTCAGCACGATGAAGTCCAGGTCGTCACCGCGGGGAAGCTCAAACTTTCTTCGAATCTCGCTTCTGATTTCTGTCAGAAAAGTTGGCAGGGGATTTACCAGTAAAGATTGGCTTTCCTGCCGGCGACGGAATCCCGCCCCGAATTCAAAACCAAGGTTATTGTTGTAGTAATCCATCATGTTGTCATTTTCAAAAAGCGAGTCCTCGTGAGCGGCCATGAATCTCCGGGCAGGTTGCGGCCCCACTTTCCAGGCGAGATAGGAACTCATCACGAAATGTCTGATGGCATCGACTTCGTCATCAACCGCATGCGAAGTGTTCGACATAATGGTCGGATCGAAGGGACAAAGTCCTTCTGAAATCTCAAGACCGAGATCGGCGGCTTCCTTGATGTAAAGGGCCAGTCGGGGGTTCAATTCAACCGTCTTCCATTCTTTTTCTTTCAGGAATTCACTGCCAGCGAGTGCATCGAGGATCTGCTTTGCCGACCAGGTGAAGAAATTGAGGTGGCCCATTTGGTTAACCTCTTCAACACAGGCAGAGGTCTCTTCATCCAGAACAGGATCGGATTTCCCCGTTTGGGGGAAGAAAAGAAGAAGCATTATGGCAAGGAAGGACTTACGAAGCCGGGTCATACTTTATTCTATCGGCATTTTAGACCGGATAAGTAACAGGGAAAGGCCATAATTTTTGGGGGAGGGCCCGTTTTCATTTCTCCTGGCGAGTGCCATAATGGTTAACGAATTGAATTAAGGTGCTTATGGACCCCCGGACAAAGACGCAGGATTTTCTCAAGATTGCTCCCCAATTTCAGCTTGGTCATCTGGTTACAGAAAGCTTTCACCCTGACACTCAGAATCTTTCTCAGCTGGTGAAGGAGGATGTCGCAGAGGCTCACGCGCTTCTGGGTGAAGTAGATAAGAAAGCGCTGAAGCTGATGGAAGGGAAGATGGACCTTCTCTGGGAACTTGCCCGGACCATTGAAGAAACACTGAAAAATGGCCACAAGATCTTCATGTGTGGTTGTGGGGCCACTGGCAGACTCTCACTGGTTCTTGAAACTCTTTTCCGCCAGGAATTCGGCCAATCCGGCCAGGTTATATCCTTCATGGCAGGAGGAGACTTCGCGCTTATCAAATCCGTTGAAAGCTTTGAAGACAGAACAGAATATGGCGAGCGCCAGCTCATGGAGCTGGGTTTCGGTCCTCACGATCTACTTCTTGCCAGTACTGAAGGGGGGGAAACTCCCTTTGTCATCGGCGCCTGTAACAAGGCCGCTGCAGTTTCCTCACGCGCGCCTTATTTCCTCTATTGCAATCCCGATGAAGTGCTCATGCCGATTCATCGCTCCCGCGAAGTGATTGAGAACAGTAAGATCAAAAAAATAAATCTTACCGCCGGTCCCATGGCCATTTCAGGTTCCACCCGCATGCAATCTTCAACTGTTCTCATGCTGGGAATCGGTGTTGGACTTCTTTATCGTCACGAGACGCAGGAAAAGTTCAATGAGTTCTACAAGGATTTCCTCCATCGTCTGACTCTCACGCATTATGAGTCGATGGCACCATTGACTGCTCTGGAAGCGAAACTATACTCAGAAAAGAAATACCTCAATTACGTGACCGATCCTTACCTGGGAATTTCGATCCTGACAGATACGACTGAACGCTCGCCTACATTCTCGCTTAGAGGCTTTGAAAATCGCCTCGATCAGTCCAACGATCACGCTCTTTCCTACCTTTTTATCCAGGAAGGACAGAATTCAGGCCATGCCTGGTCTGAGCTCCTCTGGAGAAAACCTCGTCCGATTGACTGGAACGAATTGGGTGGCAGGATCAACCTGGAAAAAATTCTCGGCTTCGATATTTCCGCTCAGGGATGGAAGAACCGCAAACTTCATGTCCCGACAGAGGATTTCTTTGTCACCTACGATGACGGAAAAGTTCTTTTCAAGTGCCAGAAAGAAGAAGCTGTATTCAAGTGGGGAGAAGAGCCACTCTTTAATCACCTCATGGTGAAAATGCTCCTTAATGCGCACTCGACTCTCATCATGGGGCTACTAGGCCGGTATGAAGGGAACGTCATGACATGGGTGAGACCGTCGAATAATAAGCTCATCGATCGCGCTGCCCGCTACATCACTCAGCTCTTAAAAGTGAAAGGCAAAACCGTCCCTTACGAGACGGTGGTGCTGAAAATTTTTGAGGAGATTGAGATCGTGAATGAAAATGAACCAGTGGTCGTGAGAGTCGTAGAAAAGCTTTCTTAGGCTTTCTTGTCTTTGTCGTCGTTATCGCCTTCTTTCATTCCCTTCTTGAAGTTCTTGATGGATTCGCCAAGTGAACTTCCCAGCTGAGGAAGTTTTTTTCCACCGAAGAAGAGAACAACAATCGCAAGTACAACAAGCAGCTCCGTCATTCCAAGACCCATCATATACTTCCTTTTTAGTTTCTAAGCTATTTTACTAGTAAAGCCTGTCCAATGCCATTCCGTACTTGCCGGGGGCATAATTGGCCATCCGGGACCGTCTCAAGTCTTCAAATTCTTTTGAGCCGTTACTTTTTGAGGCATATGGGAAGATGGCAATGCCACCCCGGGGAGTGAAATCTCCCATCACTTCGATGTACTTGGGCTTCATGAGTTTTGCGAGATCATCACAAATCTTCTGAACACAATCCTCATGGAAGTCGCCATGATTTCTGAAACTGAAGAGATAAATCTTGAGCGACTTTGATTCCACCATTTCTTTATCAGCGATGTAGTTAACAAAGATTTTCGCAAAATCAGGCTGGCCGGTTTTCGGGCAAAGCGAAGTGAACTCTGTACAGATGAATGAAGTCCAGGCATCAGAGCCGGGATTTTTATTGGGAAATTTTTCGAGGACCTCCGGAGAGTAGGTCGAGGGGTATTCGGTCTTCGAATTCCCTAAAAGGCTTACTGATCCGAGTTCCCGGTCCTTGCGACCTGATATTTTTGATTTTTTGGCCATGGTCTGGTCCTTGTTTAAGCTTAAATTCTAGTCATTTAGCGTACTGTATGACAAATACACTTATATGGGTCAAAAAACCAAGATTATTCTCGCTCAGCTGGGGTCTCCCCGGAGTACGAAAGTCAGTGATGTCCGTTCCTATCTGAAGGAATTTCTTGGCGATCCCCGGGTGATCGATGTTAATCCCTTTCTCTGGAAAATCATTCTCTACCTTTTCATCCTCCCTTTCCGCCCTAAGCGCTCGGCCCTTGCGTACTCCCGCATCGAAGAAAAGGACGGTTTTCCTCTCATTCTTAATACCGAAAAGTTCGGCCAGTCATTGAAGCCACTTCTGGATCAGAATCTTGAGCTGAACCATGTTTTCCTGTTGTCTCACCCCCGGCTGGGGCATGTTCTTGATAGCTGGGAAAAAGAGCCGGTCGCAACGCGGGCCCAGAATGTTCTCGTCCTGCCGCAATTTCCTCAGTACTCGGAAAGCACCATCGGCTCGGTGATTGATGCTGTTAGCGGCGAACTGAAAAGCCGGGTGAATATTCCTTCCATTTCGGTCCTTAATTCTTATCACCGTTCGAAGGCCTTCATTGATAACGGTGTGAAGAAAATCCGCGAGACCATGAGTCAGCATCGTGACATTGATGAGCTGGTAATTTCTTTTCATGGGATTCCATTAAGGCGCGTGCTTGAGAAGAAAGATGTCTATCTTCTTCATTGCCTTGAGACATTTGAGTTACTGAAGCATCAGCTTGATCTGGATATTCCGGTTTCGCTGACTTTCCAGTCACGCTTTGGCAGTGAAGTCTGGCTGGGGCCCTATACGGATGCGACCGTTCTCAAAAAAATTAAAAATGGCTCGAAGAAAATTGGCATCTACTGCCCGAGCTTCGTGGTTGATTGCCTTGAAACAACGGATGAGATCGGCAACGAGCTCGGTCATCAGGTCAAAGAAGCCGGCGGAACGTTGATCTCTGTTCCCTGCCTCAACACCGATCCGCAGTGGGTGAGTGATTACGCGAAATTCATTAATACATACGTCAACGGCACTCAGGCCGAGCGCGATAAATTGTTTTATGACATTCACATTGAAGAGAGGTATCAGGCCGTGCTGAAAGAACAGGAAAAAGAAGCTCCATCAAAACTCCCGGCCGAATCAAAGAAGATTCTTAAACTCATGTTTCTCACGATGTTTCTCGATCTCGTGGGATTCTCCATTATCTTCCCGATGTTCCCGGCCATGGCGAAGCACTATCTTGCCGTCGATTCGGATAACTTCATCCTGAAAGGGATGATGGGAATGATTACTAATATCCAGTCTTATTCTCCGGGCGGTGAAACTTCCGTCAGCACCATTGTCCTTTTCGGTGGGCTTTTGGGTGCTCTCTATTCACTTCTTCAGTTCATTGCCGCCCCATTATGGGGAGGAATTTCCGATCGCATCGGAAGACGTCCTGTTCTTCTGATCTCTGTCTTTGGACTCTTTATCAGCTATGTGTTATGGGTTTTTTCGGGATCGTTCACGGTGCTGGTACTGGCCCGTATCATCGGCGGCTTCATGTCCGGAAACCTTTCCATTGCCTCGGCGGTGGTGAGTGATATCACGGATGAGAAAAACCGTTCAAAAGGAATGGCCTTCATCGGCATCGCCTTTGCCGTTGGTTTCGTCATTGGCCCGGCGATGGGAGGAATTCTTTCACTCTATAATCCGCTGGAACATAATCCTGAATGGGCGGCTTATGGTATCAATCCATTCTCGACTCCGGCTGCACTCGCGATGGTTCTTGCTTTCATTAACATGATCACTATCTGGAAAACTTTCCCGGAAACTCTGAAAAAAGGGAGTGAGAAGCATCTTAAGCGGACAATGAATCCACTGGTGCTCATGAAGCCGCTTCCGATTCACGCTGTAAATGTCACGAACCTCGCGCACTTTTTATTCATCACAGCTTTTGCGGGAATGGAGTTTACGCTTACATTCCTCGCGGTTGAGCGCCTAGGTTACACTTCACTTGATAACGCCTGGATGTTCATCTTTATCGGCTTCTGGATCGGAATGGTTCAGGGTGGATATGTGAGACGGAAGGCCCATCAGGTGGGGGAAAAGAAAATGTCCATTCAAGGTCTCGTCGCTGTGATGCCTGGCCTGGTGATTCTCGCCTTTGCTCATTCCACCTGGATGCTTTATGCGGGTCTCTTTTTCCTCGCTATCGGTTCGGCGATGATCATTCCTTGTCAGACGACTCTTGTTACTTTCTTCTCACCTAAGCACATGCAGGGTCAAAGTCTCGGAATTTTCCGCTCACTCAGTTCTCTCGGACGGGTGATCGGTCCCATCTATGCCTCGCTCGTGTACTGGAAGTTCGGATCGGTCTGGGCCTATCTCACGGGGGCGATTCTTATCCTTCTTCCGATTCTCATTACAAAAACATTGCCTGAGCCGGTGAAAGATAACGGATAGTTTATTTCATCGGATGATCAATCGCGAGAATCACAGCATCTTTGAACATGTGCCAGAACTTATCAGTCTCGGCAGGATTGGAGTTAGGAAGTTCAAGGGTGTAGGTAGGAATTTTCTTTTCTGTGCCGGCCCAATTTCCCAGGCTTCCCGGAAAGACCGGATAATTCTGGACTTTATAATTGGCGGATTTCTCGCTCATCCCATCAAGAAGTGCTTTGGCGGGTTTTCCGATTTCATTGGTAAGTGAAGGTCCGTCATAATCGAGGAGCGTCAGGGGTGCATGAACCGAAACGATTTTATTCGGCTTGTAGCGGATGATCAGGTTCATCTGGAAAATGGTTTCCTGCTCTGACGCCGCTCTCTTTCCCGGGAACTTTCTCTTATCACTACGATAAGCACTCTTCCATTTCCGATGAGCTTCTTTCGGCCAGTCGCCGGTAGGAAAATTTCTGTTCACATCCACTCCACGACCATTGGTCCGGGTAGGTCTTGATTTGAAAAAAGAATCCGGAGCCACGAGAGGGGCAACGATCACGACTTTGTCTTTATAATTGTTGGAAGCTTTCAGCTCTTTCAGAAGATCCCAGCAAAATTTCACCGGCGTAATCTCATCCCCATGGACTCCACAAAGGATGACTGTGGCGTTTGCTGATGCTGTTACTGATTTCTCATCACCAAAAACCGTCCAGATGAGGGGAGTTCCGATATCGGAGTTTCTCACATGGTTCCAGGTGTACTGATCACACTCAGGATCACCCCATTTGTACTCAAGAAATTTCTTCCGGAGTCTGTCGCAGTATTTTTTTACGGGTGCCGTGAGTTCTGCCGGTGGTTCACTTACCATATCGGAAGCTTCAGTAACAGCTGGCTCAACAACGGGTGTGGTCGTTACTGGAACGGGAACTTCAACCGGGGCCTCTACCGGAGCTTCGGGGGGAGACTTGACCGTCCCATTCTGTGCGCACGCGGAAATAGTAATGAAGGAACAAATGAGGGCAGATTTTAACTTCAGCATGTCGTATATTTTAAGAAGAAAAGCTGAGGCTGTCTTTATGAATAAGCTTTGTGTGGTGGCCAGAAACCAAGAAACATACTTCTGCAAAAGATTGACGGAAGAAGTCGGGAACGTCCATTACTGGAATCCCTGGAATAATGACAGTCTTCCAGCGACAGAGAAGATCCTGATCAGGACTCCCGGTGTTTATGGGGATGACCGGGATCTGGAATTACTAAAAAAATATCCGGTCGATATCATTAACCCGGTTTCAACTCACGAGCTGCTGAGAGACAAGGCCCGACAGTTTCAATTTCTCAAGCGGAAGGGATTTCATCTTATTCCCTGGGAAACACTCGATCAGCGCGGCGACTTCCTGCCGGAAAAAATTCTGATTAAACCCATTCGCGGCCAGGGCGGCTGGGGCATCCGGGTCATGGATCAGAAAGAGTTTTTGAAGTGGGAAAGCGAAACCAGCGATCGCAGCTGGATTGTTCAACCTTATCTGGAAAATGTCAGGGAGTTCAGACTCTTCTTCTGCGGAGATGAGGAATTTCTTCTGGAAAGAAGCGGAGTCATTGCCGCTAATTTCAAACAGGGTGGAAAGGCCCGGCTGATTCCCATACCATTTTCTCTTTCTGAGCTGGGTGAAGAAATCCGTCTCCTGACCGGGGCCAGTTACGGCGCTATTGATCTCTTTGAAAGAAACGGCCAGCATCTCATCCTTGAAATTAATCCCGTTCCCGGGGTCGAACAACTCGAGCAAATCACCGGTCAGAACATCGTCCGAAAGGTTCTCTCCCTTTTCCGGTCCTAAGTTTCCGAAACATCTGCCAAGTTTTGTTGCCATAAAAGCTAAAGTTTCAGGCCCTTCCTCCGATAAGAGTCCAGAATAGTGCACCTTTAAGGAGTTTCACATGCTGACCAGCTTCTCCGAATTCAAATATTATCAGTCGTTCCGCGTACCTGTTGAAAGTCGCGACGACGTGATGTTTCTCGTGGAATACGAAAACGAGTTTGGAAAATTCTCCTTCGTGGAAAAGACCAAGCTTTGTGACGTAAGTATGACGGGTTTCGGATTCAATACGACATTCCCACTTGCTGTCGGAACGGTCCTTCGATGCTCGCTACAGTTTAAGCGTCTTCGCTTTGACTTCGGAGCTTCGGTTGTCCGCGTGTTTAAAGACACAACTTCCGGTGACGAAGCAGCGATGAACTACGGCTGTGAAATCGATGCTGAAGATAATGGCAACATGAAGCGCTTCATTGAGCAGTATATTCAGAGCCTTCCACCCGAGCGCCTGAAAGACAGTCTGATCCAGCTCGCTCTTACCCAGCATTATTCTTCAGAGAAAGAGGGCTTCGAGATGTTCTCGCTTCTTCTCTCACTCTTCAAGGACATTACTCAGTTTGGTAATAAGGAAAAATTCGTTGAATCTATGCTTGAAGAAATCGTCCGTATCCTGAATGCTCAGCGTGCGACAATTTTTCTTATCAACACTGAGACCAATGAACTGGAAGCAGTGGCGGCCCTGGGTCTCGATAAAGAACTCCTGAAATTCGATTACAGAAAGGGGATTGCCGGCTCAGTATTTACGACCGGTGTTTCACTCAATATTGATACTGAGAACGACAAAGTCCGCTTCTCTGAGGACATGGATAAGGTAACTGGTTTTGATACCCGTTCTATTATCTGTAGCCCGATTTCCAACCGTGAAGATAAAATCATTGGTGTAATCGAAGTCCTGAACAAGAGAAACGAGGATCGTTTTACTGCTGAAGATGAAAAGACAATGAAGGTTCTCGCCCTCATTCTTTCTTCAGTATTCCACCATTACAATCCTCTGTCGGAGAGATCACTCATCCGCAGATTCTCTACTCCTTACGACCGTGAGCATGCCTGGGTTGGTCGTTCACCCCAGACATCCGAACTCAGAAAGTCAATCGTCCGCCTGAAAGATATCGATTCTCCGCTTCTCATTGCCGGAGAAACCGGAGTTGGTAAAAAACTCTTTGCCCGCATTGTTCATAACGAAGGTAAGCGCGGACTCGCTCCTTTCATCGTTGTTAACTGTAAAGGCGTCGATGAAGAGACACTCTCGAAGGAAATCTTTGGCTGCGAAGGCCAGAAATCAAAACTTGAAGAGTGCATTGGGGGAACAATCGTTTTTGACGAAATCAGCTTCATGCCACTTAAGCTTCAGCTTCACCTCATGCAGGTGCTGAACAACAGACGCATTGAAGGTTCACAGATTTCTCTCGATCTTCGCTGCATCTTCACTTCTTCGAAGAACCTTAAGGCCCTGGTCGAAGAAGAGGGATCTTTCAATCCAGATCTTCTGAGTTACATTTCTTCTTCTGAAGTTCACATTGATCCTTTGAGAAAGCGTCCGCTCGATATTGAAGATCTCCTGCACGCAAATATCAAGAAAGAGTGCCGCAAGCAGGGACTACTTCTGAAAGACTTCACTGAAGAAGTGAAGGCCCAACTCTTCAGTTATTCCTGGCCGGGCAACGTTGCCGAGCTGGAGAAAGCCGTTGAGAAGGCCGTGCTCTATAATCCGAAGGCACATGTAATCTCGGATCTCGGTTCGAAGGCCACACCGATCATCGATGTGACTAAGACCTCAAACTGCATGCTGGAGAATATCCCGCACGCTGATGATTATCAGATTCCGCTGAAAGACAGGGTAGCACTTGTTGAACGCGAGATGATTCTGGCAGAGATCAAGCGCCACAAGGGTAATAAGTCAAAGGCCGCTACCAGCATGGGTATTTCCCGTGAGGCCCTCCGTAAGAAGATGCTCATGTCAGATGAGATCATTGAGGAGCTGAAGAATCCGAAACAGGTTGAAGGAAAGAAAGTTGCTTAACCAAAAAGGGGTCCGGAAGGGCCCCTTTTTTTTATTTGTCCCACGGAGGCTTTGCTGATTGGGCTTATCTTGAAAAGGGCAGAGGTCCTGATCGAAAACGCCCGATCCCCAAGACCCGCATCCAGCATTTCCCTCAAAATCTCTTATCTCATTGTTTTCCCTCTCACATTTTCCGCCATTTAACCGATTCGCCTCCTATATAACGAGGTTTCATGCAGCAGTTGGGGATTCTCCTCACTAATTTCAGGTTTATCGACTTACTCGATCTCATTGCGGTCGGACTCATCATCTATCGCTTTCTCCTGATCGTGCAGGGAACGCGCGCGTACCAGATGCTCTTCGGGATCGTGGCACTGGCAGTTGTGTGGTGGATGAGTCAGTTCTACGAACTCTATTCACTTTCATGGATCCTTCAGAATTTCTTCGATTATCTTTTCATTATTCTCATCGTTCTTTTCCAGGATCAGATCCGCAGTGCACTGGTTTCGATTTCTTCCACGAGAATCGTCGGGCGCGGGGGAAGAAATAAATTTGATCAGCATATCGAAGAAGTTGTTGCCGCCTGTTCAGCTCTTTCAAGAGAAAGAACCGGAGCACTTATTGTCTTTGAAAAAAATCACGGACTCCTCAATTATTCTTCATCCGGCACAAGACTCGATTCCAGAATTCACTCAGACATTATTTATTCAATCTTCCAGACGAAATCACCTCTTCACGATGGTGCGATCATTATTTATAACGGTGTTATCCAGGCAGCGGGATGCTTTCTTCCTCTCTCTAAGAACGTTGAAATCGACCGTCACTATGGAACCCGGCACAGAGCGGCCCTCGGTATTACTGAAGTATCAGATGCCGTAGTCGTGACTGTTTCTGAAGAAACAGGCCGGATAAATATTTGTTACAATGGTGTCTTCCATTACATGGAAAACGATGAAGAGTTGCGAAAAAATCTCAGGAAGTTCCTCCTGGAAATCGACAAGGCCACCGCTCCTGAACATTCGCCGAAGGCGACTGCATGAGAATGAAGGACACAGTTAAAAAACATTCCCTGAAATTTATTTCTGTTTTCCTATCTATCTTTCTCTGGGTCTATGTACTTAATTCAGAGAAAGTGAAATTTGAGAAAACGGTGACACTGGAATACATCCTTCCCAGTGACATGATGTTCTCAGAGCGTCCGGCGACTGAAGTCACTTTCATGATTGAAGGTCCCCGGGCATTTGTGCGGACGGTAGCGGAAAGGGAAGACCGACTGGTGATTGATCTCAACCGTGCCTCGCGCGGATCGGTCAAAAGGCAGCTCAATTTTTCTGTCGATATCAATCCGACCCAATTGAACCTGCCTTTTGGTATGGTGGTAGAAAGAGTTATTCCCAGAAAAATCGCCATCCGACTTGAGCGCAAGGCCAGCCGGATCCTTCCGGTGAAGGCGCAGTTTGTGGGAAGTCTTCCGGACAAAGTGGCGTTGACGAATGTTGTCCTTACTCCGGAAGAAGTCGAAGTTTATGGGCCACGATCTCTCATTTCAAAGCTTTCGCATATCTCAACGCGGCCTATTGAGTTGGAAGGCCTGGTTGGTTCCGATGAGCTGGCCGTGGAGTTGGCAATTCCGGATGAGCGCCTGACTCTTACGACGGGCCATGACGTAAAACTCTTTTATCAACTCAAGGCCGCGCGTGCGAATTTCGAGCTGAAAAATCTGCCGATTAAAATCCTGACACACTCCAAAGTCATCACTTCTCAGGTTAAAAGGGCCAGTGTCAAACTCCTCGTGCCTGAGAAGGTCATGAAAAACCGATCAAATATCTCATCCACTGTCCAGGTTTGGGCCGACATTCCTGCCGACGCCAAAGGGAAAGTGGAAGTTCCCCTGAAAGTCATACTTCCGCCCAGCATTCATCTTCTCGAGATCTCGCCTAAGACCATTATTGTGAATATCCAATAAACTGGTATATTTAGAAGGTATTTTCATTCACAAAAGTGGGCCCTATGTCCGTTCGTAAACTCTTTGGAACCGACGGTATCCGTGGAAAGGCAAATACCTTCCCCATGACCGGAGAAGTGGCGTTTGTTCTCGGTCGAGCAGTGACCAGTTACTTCCAGCAAAACTTTTCCAAAAAACCTCTGATCATCATCGGTAAAGATACGAGACTTTCCTGTTACATGCTCGAGCAGGCGTTCTCCGCGGGAGTTTGTTCCCAGGGTGGACGCGCGATTCTGACGGGACCTCTTCCCACTCCGGGTGTTGCTTTCGTGACTCAAAGTATGCGCGCTGATGCGGGAGTCATGATTTCTGCTTCTCACAATTCGTTCGAAGATAACGGAATTAAGATTTTTGACCGCACCGGACACAAGCTTCCGGATGAAATTGAACTCGAACTCGAAAAAATGGTGCTCGATCCGTCGATGATCCCGGGAAAAACCGGTGATCAGCTGGGAAATGCCAAGCGCCTCGATGAAGTCATCGGCCGCTATATCGTTCACACGAAGGCGGCGCTTTCTCCGCAATATTCTCTCGAAGGTTTAAGAATCGTCGTGGATGGGGCCAATGGCGCGGCCTACAAGCTGGCACCTCTGGTGTTTGAGGAGCTCGGTGCTGAAGTCATTGCACTGGGAAATACTCCGAACGGAACTAATATCAACAAGGGATGCGGAGCACTTCATCCTCAGTTGTGTGCGGAAAATGTAAAAAAATTCCGCGCTGATGTCGGCGTCTGTCTCGATGGTGACGGAGATCGTCTTACCATTGTCGACCGGAATGGGGACGTCATCCATGGTGACAAGCTCATTGGCCTCTGCGGAAAATTCCTTCTTGATAATCAGGAAATCGGGCCAACGAAAGAAGTTGTCGGCACGGTGATGAGTAATTTCGGGATTGAGTCTTATCTCAACAAAAACGGCCTTAAGTTTGTCCGCACCCAGGTGGGTGACCGTTACATCGTGGAACACATGAGACAGAGCGGAGCACTTTTCGGAGGCGAGCCTTCCGGACATCTGGTATTTAAAAAATATTCAACGACCGGCGATGGAATTCTTGCCGCTCTGAAAGTTATCGAGAGCATTAAGTTCTATGACCGGGATCTTTCGGAACTCACTCAGGACTTTGAGCTCTTCCCGCAAAAAATGGAAAATGTTCACATCGTAAAACGCGTTCCCTTTGATGAAGTTCCTGAGATCCGCAAGGCCCTGGAGAGTGCTCATCAGAAGCTTGGAACTGAAGGACGGACTCTTCTCAGATATTCCGGCACAGAACCCCTGGCCCGTGTCATGGTGGAAGGCAAAGACCTGAAGCTCGTGAATTCCCTTTGTACGGAACTCGCAGGTGTAGTCACCAAGGCCCTGGGTTAATATGAAATACGCCCGGCTAGGAGTGAATATCGATCACGTTGCGACCCTCCGGCAGCAGCGTGGAGAGTTCTACCCAGATGTCGTCAGGGCAGCCGATGTTGCTCTTGCCACTGGTGCCCACCAGATAACGATTCATCTTCGTGAAGACCGCCGTCACATTCAGGATCGGGATGTTCCTGCTGTCCATGACATGTGTAAAAAAATCGGCAAGCCTATGAACCTGGAGCTGGGTTGCCATGATGAGATCGTGGAAATTGCCATGCGGGAAAGACCTGAATGGGTGTGTCTTGTTCCTGAAAAGCGCGAGGAGCGCACGACGGAAGGCGGTCTCGATGTGGTGGATGAAAAGAACTACCAGCGCGTAAAAGCGGCTTGCGAGAAAATCCTGAAGGCATCACCCTCGACTAAAATCTCACTCTTTGTGGAATCAGATCCGGAAGTTCTCAAGCTTTGCCTCACGATGAAGGCGCACGCAGTAGAAATTCATACCGGCGAGTACGCCAAAGATTTTATTTCGCAAAAAGATCTGGAAACCCATTTCAAGAGTTACCGTGAAAATGCCCAACTCATCAAAAGCGCCGGCTGGGGATTCCATGCCGGCCACGGACTGACCTATGAATCACTTGAGCCGTTACTCAAGGAAGGTCTTTTCGAAGAATATAATATCGGTCACTGGATAATCGCTGAGAGCGTTTTCCTGGGACTCGGAAACGTCATCAAAGAAATGCTCACATTGATTAAAAAATATCCTTTAAAGGCTTGAGAGATGAAGATTGTTACCCAACAGGAAATGAAAGAACTCGAGAAAATGGCGCAGACGAAATTCCATTTTCCGGAAAAACTTATTATTGAAAACGTGGCCCTCCTCGGAGCGCGCGCGATCGTCAACAAGCTCGGAGACGACATTACCCAGGGAGAAATCATTTTTCTCATTGGTAAGGGAAACAACGGCGGTACCGGCCTCGGGATCGCTAGGCACCTGGCCAGCATGGGACTTGAACCGCGAGCTTTTCTTCTTTTTGATGAGAAGGACGCTTCCGTGGAAGTTAAAGAGCAGCTGAAAATTGCGAAGGCCTACGGCGTCCGGACAACGGCCATTGATGAACTCGAGCCACTCGTGGCCTACTTCCAGCAATACAGTTCACCTAAGATCATTGTCGATGCGATCTTTGGTACGGGAGTGCGTCTTCCGCTTTCCAATTTCCTTTACGATGTTATCGATTTCATCAATCAGGAAAAGGCCTATACCATTTCGCTCGATATCCCAACGGGAGTTGAGGGTAATTCCGGGACGATCATGGGAAATGCCATTGAGGCGGATCTCACTCTCGCAGTGGGCTTTCCCAAGCTCGGTTATTACCAGGCCGAAGGCCCTCGCCTCGTAGGTGAAGTTGAAATTATTGATGCCGGTCTTCCTGAGGCCCTCGTGAGTGAAGGGGGCGACAAGTTTCTTATTAGTGAGAACATCCGGGATGAACTTCCGCGCGAGCGTAATAAGTTCGGAGACAAGAAACTATTCGGACACACACTCGTCATCGGCGGATCTCATGGTCTCACCGGTGCGCTCGTTATGTGTTCCACTGCCGCGATCAAAGTCGGCGCGGGACTTGTGACAGCAGTAACCTGGGAACCCCAATACCAGGAATTCATCACCCGTCTCATTCCTGAAATCATGACCGGATATGTCCCGAATGATCAGACGAAATGGGCGCGTCTTATTAAAGATCTCGAAAAATACGATTCGATCGTCATCGGCCCGGGACTCGCGCGCTCAAATCGCGCCCGCATGCTGGTTCTCGAGATCCTTAACAATTTCTCCGGCCCGGTTGTGATCGATGCTGATGCTATCAACGTCATGAACCTGAAAGACGATGCTGAAGTCATCCGCCTGAGAAATGCTCCGACCATTCTCACTCCGCACTTCGGCGAGTTCGCGCGCTTTGCCAGCCTCAGCCTCGAGGAAGTGAAAAAATCCCCTTATATTCACTTAAAAGAAGTGATCGAAAGAATTAATTGTACTGTGATTCTCAAGGGGCCATGTACCTATCTGGGTTTCCCGAATGGTAAGACCTATTTTAATTTCTCACCGAATGACGGGATGGCGACGGGCGGAGTAGGTGACGTGCTCGCGGGAATTCTTGGCGGTCTCATCGGCCAGGAAGCAAATCTCAAGAAGAGAGATAATCTTTATAATCTTTACGAGAATATGAACAAGACGATCCTTATGGGTGTCATGATTCATACCTGGTCAGGCCAGGTGGCTGCGGAGAAAATCGGCGTGCGTCCGATGACGGCCACGAGTCTCATCGACTCATTCCCGGAAGCCTTCGTGAAATTCAATGAGCTTTTGAAAGAGTCTCATGAATAAGAAACTCATCCGGGAATGGAAGAAAGTTTATAAATCCGATCTTCCTTATATCGTTTATGAGATGAAGGATCTGACCAAAGCTCCTTCCATGATTATTCTGGAAGGCGCGCTCGGGGCGGGGAAAACGACTTTCGTCCAGCTGTTCGTGGGAGACAAAGAGGCCCTGAGTCCCACATATTCCATTCTTTCTGAAACTAAAAATATTCTCCATGCGGATTTTTATCGTCTGGAGCAGAATGAAGAAATTCTCCAGTTGGAACTGCCGATTTATCTGGAAGACAAACAGCATTTCTTTGTTGAGTGGGGAATGAAATTCGCCCGCCGAGTGATTC
>JAKFFP010000301.1:0-4329 GCA_036675045.1 Bacteriovoracales bacterium
TACCACTACCGCCGGAGATAATTGCGCCATTTCCGCGATACTCATTTTGCGAACTTCTTCACGAGAATGAAGGCGATAATTGAATGGCTGAGGATCCGGATGATTCCACCGGTAGGCTATTCCCCCCTTATTTGAAGGCCAGTAACTTTCAGACCATCCCAGGCGATTATCGGACAATCCGCCCTGGGCAGGGAGTGCATCAAGTTTCCGGATAAGATTAATCCCGGAGATGCGGTTGAAGTTATTCGGATTATTTGCGCTGTTATACAATTCAGCGAAAACCGGATCGGCGAATGTTATCAGGAAGAGAACTAACCATTTCATGAAAGGCTCCTTGTAGTATTAACTCCGGACGCCTTATAGAAATGAGGATGAGTTTAAGCAATGAGATCAAGTTACGATTTACAAGCCGCTAATAACGGGCTGATTTCGTGATCAAGGTCTTAAGATTTTCACGGTTCATCACTACGTAGAATCACGTATAGACGTTAGATGAGATTCAACTTCGCTGCGACCGAGATGGTCTCGGCGGAGTTCGAGGTGCTGAGCTTTTTCATGATGTTCAGGCGATGGGTTTCCACCGTCCGGGTACTGATGGAAAGCTCTTCACCGATCTGTTTAGAGCTGAACCCATTGGCAAGAAGCTTCAGGACTTCCACTTCCCTATGAGTCAGAACACCGGAACCTTTTTTCTCCTCGGATTCTGAGGGAATTGTATGGGGAGCGTAGACTTTTCCCTGTCTGACAGTATCGAGTGCAATCACAAACTCCTGCGAGTCACTGTCTTTGGCGAGGTATCCCTGCGCCCCCAGCATGAAACATCGCTGTTTAAACTCAGGGTCATTATGCATAGAGAGAATGATGATTTTAATATCCGGCCGCTCTTTTCGGACCTTGGGAATAAGCTGAAAACCCGAGACCTGAGGAAGCGAAAGATCAAGCAGAAGAATGTCAGCGTCTATCTTGGAAAGAATATCCACAAAGCGGACCGGATCCCCTTCTTCGCCCGAGATGATGTAGGTATCGCTCTCATGCAGAATGCTTTTTATCCCGTCACGGATGATCTTATGGTCGTCGAGGAGAAAAATTTTACATTTCATGAAACAGCCTCTTAAGCGGTATGGTGATTTCATAGACCAGACCAGGTGAGAGCTTTGAGCGCTTGATTTTGGCACCCATAAGCTCGGAGCGATACAAAAGTACACGAGGCATGGCCTCTATGTCTCCCATTCCGATTCCATCATCATCGTATCGCATGAGAAGAGAGTCGCCCTCTTTCAATAAGACCAGAGAGATGGCGCGGGCCTGACCGTGCCGGATGGTATTATGAATGAGTTCCTGGATCATGCGGTAAAGGTTCACATCCATTCCTTCCCGGAAGGAGAGTGAAGCAAGCTGATCGCTGTAGCGATACGTGGTCGATATCTTAAAGTAGCTTTCCTGCTTGGCAAGATATTCCTTAATGGCGGAGAAAAACCCAAACTCCGTCAGAACGGCCGGCATAAGATTATTTGAGATAAAACGGATCTCCCGGAAAGCTTCATCGCAAAGGTACTTCAGGTTATCAGGAGATTCTTTTTGCGAAACTCCCCATTTGATCGCTGTCAGGATCTGCCCCACTCCATCATGGAGGTTATAGGACATCCGCTTCTTTTCTTCTTCCATCGCATTGATCAGGCGAATATGAAACTTATTGATCTGCTCGCGCATGTTATCAACCAGTCGCATGAACTTGCGGGTGGATAAGAATGCCAGTGCCAGAGTGATGCAACAGAGAATCCCGCAGATGAGCAAGATCCGCGGAAACAGCTTTTTCAAAGGCTGGAGGACTTCGGCTTTATCAATTTCACTCAAGAGAACAAAATTAAGTTCGTCATACCGGAAAGGTGAATACGCACTCAGGACTTCCACTCCCCGGTAATCAAGAACCTCATGTACGCCCGATTTCCCTTTTTGTCCGAGCTCTACGGACTCATTTTCGACCAGGAGAGGTTTTTTGTCTTTAATGTGGCGGGAGGTACTCCGGATATGCCGGTTCTGATCCACGATATAAATTTCACCTGACTGGCCGAGGCCCTCCTCAGGACCAAAAAGTTCTTTGAGCTTAACCGCGGAATAGACACGCACGAGATCGTGTTTCCCTTCCGGGATCCGCATCATCATTTCTTCGCTTCCTACGGGATAGAAGGCATGAGGTTTCATTGACCGAAAAGCTGCTGTATCGAGGAATCTCTCATCTCCGGAGATGGTCTTGAAATTCACGCCGTCAGAACTTTGATAAACGGCGATCACATCCGGACTGCGAATGTGAGTCTTAAGGCCGTCGAGGTAAAGTGCGAGCTTCTGGGAGGCCAGCGTGCGGACAGAGATCATCTGCTCAGCACTTCTTTCCTTCAGGAGCGAGACAGAGGAAGAATAAAAAAACCAATAGGCCAGCAGGATATTGGCCAGCCCCACCAGGAAAAGGATCAGAAAAAGTTTTGTGGAAATGGAACTATTCTTCATCCTGCGATTATACTCTTTTCGGAATCACCGACAATGCCTTAAAGCATCCGCATCGCCTCAGTCCCGGTCGCCAGTTTTTCATAGATGGTTCAGCTGAACCACATTTCAAAGAAAATAATCGCTCCGATGAGGAGAAATGCACCAAGGACGAAAATGAGATCACGAAGGATCTCGGATCGAGATTTATTAGTCATAAGCCACCTGTAGAAAAGATTAATCTGCTATCGGGAAAAAATCAGACAGGTGGAACGCGGGCAAGAGTCGAACGGAGAAATGGGGTGGGATTGAATAAACTGTAAACCACCGTGAGTGGTTTAACCTGTTCCATGGGTGAGAAGAAGCGAATGAGCGGAGATTGAAAGAAGAGCACCGTGAAGTTGTTCTTGCATGCCTTAATGATGGGACGGGAAACGACACTCTCAATTCCGACGTAAATAACAGACTTTGTCTCATAGGGATCGGTTAACCGGTCTCGTCCGCTGGAAAGCGGAAGAATGGGAGATGCCAGAAGGGCCTGGATGAAAATGAAAAGGGGAATAAGGAGGAATATATTCTTCGATTTCAACAGGGACATCTTAACACAGTTGTAAAGTAAAAGAAACCCTACTGAAAACCTCTCGCCTCTGACTGATAGAAGAGATAACTCAAACCAATAAAAGCAGCATAAGTATAATCCGCCCTATGAAGCGGAGATCCCGCATTGGCGGATCCCAGGTAACTATTCAGCGAGAAACCTCCGTAAATTCCGAGATGCTCTTTCTCATAGATATATGCAAGTCCCGCCGATGAGGCCATGTAGCCTGATTTCGCATCATAGGCCGGACGCTCTGGTGTGACATCTTTTCTTTCCACCTGAAAATAATATTCCTGCATCTGATGAGTGGTATAAGAACGATTGATACCCAGAATAAGAGAATTGAATTTTGAATCGTCAAAGTAGTACCTCACGTTCATGGAGGGAGCAAAGACCAGTCCCTGATAAGTGGTACTGGTGAGGTCGGTTGAAAATGCCAGTCGCAGCGGAAAGAATAATCTCACCCAGAGTCTTTCAGTTTTCACCAGAAATACATAAAATCGTGGCCCGATCTCTCCCACCCAATCCAGGTCCTCCATCCCCTTTCTCGCCTCATTTTTATCTGACTCCGCTGAGAAAGCTCCCGAACCACTGAGATCAAATCCATAATCGGGGTGCAAA
Organism: Bacteriovoracales bacterium; assembly: GCA_036675045.1. Lineage (GTDB taxonomy): Bacteria > Bdellovibrionota > Bacteriovoracia > Bacteriovoracales > Bacteriovoracaceae > Peredibacter. The sequence goes on from JAKFFP010000301.1 coordinate 3,701, forward strand.
AACAAACGCGCCTTGAGGCTATCCTCTTCGTCCGAGCGAAGTCTTAATCCGCGATAACGAAACTGTGGAACGGCGATGGAGCGCACGTCGCACACGCTGGAGCAGCGGCCGCCTCCGGCTTGTCTCCCGGCATCGAGAATTTACGCTTCTTGGTTTCGACAACCACGGACTTCGTGCGCCCATGCGAAAAATTCTGGCGCACGGTGCCCTGCTCGATGCCGGGGCGCTTCAGCGTCAAGGTCTTCTTGGTGTTGACGCTCAACGTCTTGTCGTCACCCGATTTCGTATCGCTCATTCCATATCCTCTGCGGCATCAATTTCGTCAGCAATCGCCGCAAACATTGCGCGTTCATCCGGGGAGCCGCCCCGGTATCGGTCAAGCGCGGCCATGCGCTTCTGAACCGCCTTTCCCGCGTCGCCCGCGAGAACGGCTGCATGTATCACATTTGTGCCGCCCAATGCCAAACCCAATTCCTGTTCGGAAAAAAGTTTGTAGGCGCGGATTTCCGGGCCGCCAATATGGGCGGTCGCACGTCTCGCCTGGGCGATCTTGCGCAGGCCGTCTTCCGAAGCTTCCGTTGCATGCAGCACCAGAAGCGCCGCGCCGCTGCGCACCGCCGCTTCGACCT
>JAKFFP010000312.1:0-23531 GCA_036675045.1 Bacteriovoracales bacterium
TATGCCGTGGCCAAGCTTTACGCCTATTGGATCACAGTAAATTATCGTGAAGCTTACGGGTTGTTCGCCTGTAACGGAATTCTCTTCAATCACGAGTCCCCGATTCGTGGCGAGACTTTTGTTACGAGAAAAATTACCCGTGGAGCCGCGAGGATTTCTTTGGGTCTTCAGGAAAAAATCTATCTGGGCAATCTCAACGCTAAACGCGACTGGGGTCATTCCGAGGATTACGTCGAGGCGATGTGGATGATGCTTCAGCAAGATAAGCCGGAAGATTTCGTCATCGCGACTGGTGTAACAACGAGTGTCCGTGATTTCGTGAAAATGAGTTTTGAAGAACTTGGCATTACCGTCGCCTTCAGGGGCGAGAACGAGAAAGAAGTGGGATATGATGTCGCCACTGATAAAGTCGTCATTGCGGTTGATCCCGAATATTATCGTCCGTCAGAAGTCGATGAGCTAAGAGGTGATGCCACCAAGGCCAAAGAAGTTCTGGGTTGGACTCCGAAACACAATCTGAAAAGCCTCATCAAAGAAATGATCCAAAGTGATCTCGAACTCTTTAAGAGAGATAAATTTCTTAAAGACGGGGGCCATCCGATCAAGAAATATAACGATTAGCCCGAGTCAAATCAGTAGCTTAAAGTTGTGACTTGATTCTTGCTTTAAACCAAGTCAAAATAAGTCGTGGAATGATGAAGAGGTGGTAGGAAGCGTCAACTCCCTACCTGAAGTTTCTTCAAGTCACTCTTAAAATTACAGCGAGCTGTAACAAAAGAATGAAAAGAATTAACACCCTCGTCATTTCTTCCATAAAATCCTTCGTTTAAAAGGCGCCCTTCATTGGGCGTTTTTTATTTCAGGACTCTTGGAAGAAGACATCACTACATCGACTCAGTTAAAATGTTTTTATGAAAAATAATCCTGCCGATCAAAACTTCCCTTCTGGAAAGAAAGTCCTGATCGCCATGCTTCAGCTTCATAAGAGTTCCGGTTCTGCCCGGACCGCTTATGAAAATATTCGTTACTTCAAATCAAAAGGATTCGAAGTTCACGTTGCTGCCATGACAATGGATAAAGAACTTCTCACTTCAATGGGCGCAATTCCTCATAAAATGCTCCCCTTCATCAAAAGCACTGGCTTCGCTCGTCGTCGTTGGTATGACTGGCAGGTTCAACGTCTAAGAAAAAAACTTCAACCTGAAATAACTGTCGGCCATGGTGACATCAGTGATCAGGATTTTCTCACGCTTCATAATTGTGTTTTTCTCGCGCATGAACTTATTCATAATAAGCTTCTTCCGAGAGATCACGAGATGGCGCAAACTCATGGACCCCTGCTGAAAGAAATGGGCTTCCGGAAAATGATCGCTAATTCCGAGCTCATGAAAAAAGACACCGTTGAGCGCTTTCATGTTCCGCCGGAAGACATCCAGGTGGTCTACCCTGCTCTTGATACGAAGACCTTTTATCCTAAACCCAATAAGTCTGAGCTCCGGGCCCGCTTTGCCTTTCCTGACAAGGTTATTGTGAGTCTTGTGACGTCCGGTAACTTCCAAAAGCGTGGTTTAGACCTCTTTATTGACGCAATTGAGGCCTTGGACCCGGATATTCGTGACAAGGCCAGTTTCCGGGTGGTAGGTAAAGATGAGAAAGGACATTATTCCGGAAAAGAGATCGTCTTTGACCCAGGTCTTCAGGACATTGAGAACTATTTCAATGCCATCGACATCTTCGTACTTCCGGCGCGCATTGAAGAATTCGGTCGCGTCGTCCTTGAGGCCATGGGATGTGGCATACCGGTAATAACTACGGACAAAGTTGGAGCAGGAGAACTACTTGAGGGCGAATCCCGCGAGTTTGTGATTCCTTCCCATAATCCAAAAGCTCTCTCGGAAGCACTGAGAAAGTTGATTCTAGATTCCGCTCTCCGAAAAAGATTGGGAGAGCTAAACGCGAGGCTTGCGCAGAATCAGGCCGAAGAAACTCTTGGTCAGAGGTTTGACCGGGTCTTTCTTAAAAACTAATCGTAAACCTCATTTGGTAATGCATGGAAAAATTTAACGAACTCCCTCTCAATGCGACTATTCTCGCAAATCTCGAAAGCTCGGGTTACACAACTCCGACTCCGATCCAGCGAGAAGCCATTCCGCATCTCCTCGAAGGTAAAGATCTCTTGGGTATCGCGCAGACTGGAACTGGTAAAACAGCTGCCTTCTCTCTTCCGATCATTAATTATCTCATCAACAAGCCAAGAGAAGTCAAAGGTGGAGAACCACGTGTGTTGATCCTCTCTCCAACGAGAGAACTCGCTTCTCAGATTAACTTTAATATTCAGAAATATTCGAAGGGTCTTCATATCGGCACTACCGTTATTTTCGGTGGAGTCGGACAAGCCCCTCAGGTTGCGGCGATCAGACGCGGACTGGATATTATTGTAGCAACTCCCGGAAGACTTCTTGATCTCATGGAGCAGGGACTTCTTAAAATTGATACGATTGAAGTATTCGTTCTTGATGAAGCCGACCGCATGCTCGACATGGGCTTCATTCACGACATTAAAAAAGTCATCGCAAAACTTCCAAAAGAACGTCACACATTATTGTTCTCAGCTACCATGCCGGATGAAATTTCACGTCTGGCCTCTAATCTTTTGAAAAATCCAGTGCGTGTTGAAGTCACTCCTCCGTCGACAACAGTTGAAAGGATTGATCAGCGTGTGATCTTCACTCAGCGGGTTTATAAGTATCAGCTGTTAAGAAAACTTCTCGGCGAAGAAGGAGTGGAACTCACTCTCGTCTTCACTCGCACTAAGCACGGAGCGAACAAGATCGTGGATTACCTCGCTCATCACAATATCCCTTCAGCAGCGATTCACGGAAATAAGTCGCAATCGGCCCGCGAATCTGCGCTTCAGAATTTCAAAGATGGGAAGATCAAAGTTCTGATCGCGACCGATATCGCAGCCCGAGGCCTTGATATCCAGGGTGTCTCGCACGTAATTAACTTCGACCTTCCGGTTGAAGCAGAAAGTTATGTTCACCGGATCGGAAGAACCGCTCGCGCAGGTAAAGAGGGTGACGCTATTTCATTCTGTGATGAAACAGAACGTGATGCTCTCGCTCGAATCCAAAAACTCATCAAACTTCGTCTTATTACGGAAGAATTTGTCGGTGAAGCGGAAGGAAAACTTCCTGTCAGTAAGCCATATCGCGATCCACGTCGTGAAATGCAAAGATCAAGAGAACCTCGTCGTGACGATCGTCCTCAGCAGGATCGTGGACCTCGTCGCGATGACCGTGGACCACGCCGAGATGATCGCGGACCACGTCGCGATGACAGAGGGCCAAGACAGGAACAGCGTCCCCGTGACGACCGTCCTCAGCAAAATCAAAACCGTCCACCCGTTGATAAAGACAATGCCGGAAACCGCGCTCTGATTAAGCCAAATCCTCAGGGCGGAAACGGAAATAATTACGACGACGATGATGATTTCCAGCCGGGCCACATTCCTTCTCCGGAAGAACAAATGCAGCAGATGGAAAAGCGCATTGACGGCTCACGCGACAAGCGTCCTCGTTTCCGCGGTCCAAGGCCCCAGGGTCAGGGACAGGGCGGACCAAGAAGAGATGACAACCGTCGTCCGGGGAAAACAGGATTTAAGTTCAGGAATAAAAAATGAAAGACTACAGCCACACAGCTCTGAAAGCTTTGACTGATAAAAAACTCCGGACTCTCCGGAACAATATCAACAATCGTCTTGAGTCATTCAAGAAAGGCGATGAGAAAGCACTTCCGCCGAGTCACATGCTTCATGGGCTCGATGAGAAAACCTGCAAGGAATTAAAAGAGAAAGTTTTCGCTGAATTGAAAAAACGCGCCTAACGACGGGCGTGCCACTCGAGTGTGCGCTTGAGTCCCTCTTCAAAACTGATCTTCGGTGACCAACCCAGAAGTGATTTTGCTTTTGAGATGTCTGCCCAGGTCACGTCCATATCGGCCGCGACGGGATTCCCGTATTTGATTTTGGCCTTCTTGTGGGAGATCGCTTCCATCATTTTGATCATGTCATTGAGGCTCAGAGGATTATTCCCGCCCCCGAGATTGATGATCTCAAAACCCACATTCTTCGCCGCAAGGATTGTACCCTCGGCGATGTCATCCACATAAGTAAAGTCCCGCGACTGAGTTCCATCCCCGAAAACCGGAAGCTCCGTGCCCTTATAAAGCGCATCGGAGAAAATATACGGCGACATATCCGGGCGTCCGGCCGGGCCATAGACTGTAAAGTATCTCACGACTGATACATCGATCTTATAAAGATGACTGTAGGTATAGGCCATGACCTCTGCTGCTTTCTTAGTCGCGGCATAGGGAGAAATCGGAGTATTAACCGGCAGGTCTTCTTTAAACGGCATGGGCTGGCCCGCGTACAAAGAAGATGTGGAAGCCAGAACCAATTTGGGAACTCCGATCGTGCGCATGCATTCCAGGATATTCAGCGTCCCCTGTGCGTTGGTCGACATGTACACATCGGGATTATCCATCGAGTAGCGAACTCCCGCGCGGGCGGCGAGATTAAAGACCACATCGAATTTGTGCCGACTGAAAAGTTTTTTTAGAGCGTCTTTATTTTCGATGTCGATTTTTTCGAACTCGCATCCCGCCGCCATGATGGCCTTCAAGCGCTCTTCTTTCAGACCCACATCATAGTAGTCGTTCATGTTGTCGATCCCGACAACGTCGACATTCTTAGCTCTTAAAATCTGAGCGGTACGGGCACCGATAAAGCCGGCAGCTCCTGTGACGAGAACCTTTTTCATGCTTTTGACTCTATCATAAAAATCTCAAAATGCTCTTCTGCTTTCCGGAACCTGACGTTAAAACCCGCGATGGTTACTCCGTATTCCGCGGCTTCATCTTTCTGATGTCCGGGCCGGGGATCAAGGGCAATTGTCTCCTCAATCAGTTTCTTCTCAAGGGGAGCCTCGCACTTCCAGACGACTTGATATTTCTCCGGCGCATTCGGAAACAAATCTGCTTTTGCTTCCACCCGATCGGCATAGGGGATATACGGCTTAATATCGAGAATGGGAGTGCCGTCCACGAGATCCACGCCGCTCACGAAAAGATGAATTCCATCTCCACGCTCTTCAATCTTTTCAAACTTCACCACCGACAATCCCAGGCGGTTCGGGCGATGAGGAGATCTTGTGGCAAAGACTCCGAGCTTCATTTTGCCTTCGAAACGCGGCGGACGCACCAGTGCCTGAACCGATTCCTCGGGGACGTGGTGGAATTGAAACGTGAGCCAAAGGTGAGTGAAAGTCTCGATGCCGCGGAAGGCTTCCGCGTAAAAATCGGTCCGGGGAAATACCATTTCTCCTATGGCAGAAGTGACGAGGAGCGATTGGCGAGGGACGCCGAATTTCTCTATGAAAGGGGTCCTAATAAAACAAAGGGGTTCGAGTTTCATACTGGGTATCTTATATCTTCTGACAGGGGCCTTCGTCGATTGATCTTCCGCTCACAATTTGTTGAAATTTGTGGGCCAAACTAAAGTTACGTAGTGCCAAAAAGCACCTTCGACACGGTTTTCTGGATTCTCTATAATGGAGACAGGACGCTCATGATGAGCATCTCGGAAAACCTCAAGGATGATGGTTATGACAACAGAAACACTGACACATCTTTCTCCCAACATCGATTGGTCGAATTTCAACTCAACAGTCGTGATCGAAGTGACCCGCCCTGAAGGTGTGTTCACTTCTTCTGGTGTGGCGATTAACAAAGACACGATTCTCACAGCTGCTCATTGCCTCTACGGCGAAGTTCTGAAAGTGAGAGTTTCAACTGCCGGGACCTATAATCCGAAGGGTAAATTCATCGCCGGAAAAACTTACGAAATTCATCCTGAGTACGATCCGGATTCTTCGAACTTCAAATACGATCTCGCAAAAATAAAACTCACTTCAGCTCTTCCACAAGACACGAACTTTTACTCTGTCATGAAGAGTGATAAAGACCTTTCGGGGAATTTCGTTCGCATCGGTTTCGGCGGACGTAACGAAAAGAACATCCGCACTTTGATTACACCGGTGTTCAAGGACGTCTTGGAACCCCAGCGGATCCTCGCGCTCCATGACATGCACTCCTACTCGGGTGACTCAGGCGGCCCGGTTTTCCTTCAGCAGAAGGGTCAAGTCTATCTGGTGGCCATACACTCGACGCTCTCCTATGGCCCGGAAGGCAAATATTCCTTTAATCCACTCCTCGCCGCCCACCGCGACTGGATATACGCCTGATCTTCTGATTAAGTAGGTCATGATGTTTCTCCAGCTCCTGGTGCTCCTCATGACGACACAGTTATTCGCGAAAATTGATCAATGGGAAAAATTTAACTCGAGTCTTCTGATCGAAGTCACGCGTCCGAACGGGGTCTTTACCTGTACGGGTGTGGCGGTTGCTCCGAAGATTCTGGTCACAGCGGCCCATTGCCTCGCCGGTGAGATCAAAAAAGTCAGAGTCTTCACCCAGGAAAAATACGATCCGAAACTTCCGTCATTTGAGACAGCAAGCTTTGAGCTTCATCCGGAATACATGCCCGCCAAGTCCGCCTACATCAATGACATCGCAAAGCTCACCCTAAAAGAAGAACTTCCATCAACGATCAATATTCATCCGATCTTCAAGGAAAAATATCTTCTCGGGACGATCTACCGCTTCGGCTTCGGCGAGCGCGGAAAGACCAATATCCGAACGGTGATTACGCCGAAGTTCCGGGTGATTAAAACTCAGGAAAAAATTCTTGAGCTCGATGATACTTTCTCCCGCTCCGGTGATTCGGGCGGACCGATCTTTGTGGATGACGGGAAAAGCATCAAGCTCGTGGCGATCCATTCAACTTTTTCTCACGGTCCCGAAGGCCGCTATTCATTTAATCCTCTTCTCTCTTCGTATCTCCCGTGGATTTTCCCGAACTAAGACGCTAAAATCCTCCCCATGGATAAGATCATTTGCCTTGGAAAAAACTATTCCGATCACACGCTCGAGATGAAAGAAGCTCAGCCGGAAAAACCCGTGCTCTTCATGAAGCCCGCGAGCTGCTTTGTAGAGATCAAGGATCACGCCCGGATCGTCTTGCCCTGGCACCGGGGAAATATCCACCACGAATGCGAAGTGGTGCTGAAGCTCTATAAGAAAAATGTGATTGGCCTGGGACTTGGGCTCGATCTCACTCTCCGGGATGTGCAGAAAAAACTAAAAGAGGCCGGTCACCCCTGGGAGATTGCCAAGTCTTTTAAGAACTCCGCCATCGTGACTCCCATGAAGGGCCTTCGGGATTTCCCCAAGGACTGGATGGAAACGGTCTTCACACTTAAGGTGAACGGCGAAATAAAACAACAGTCGTCACTCTCGAAGGCGATCATGAAGCCAGATGAAATCATCCACTACATCGATGGCTTCTTCCCCATGAACGACGGCGATCTGGTTTTCACCGGCACGCCCTCAGGTGTGGGCCCCTTGAAGCCCAATGACTTAATTGAGCTTGAGTACGGGCCCATCAAACATTCCTTCACGGTGATTGAGAAAGAAAATGGATTCTAGAAAACTTTCCCACGATATCCTGAACAGTATTGAGCGCCTGCGGATCATGCACGATCTCATAAAAGATCGGAACTATGCCGCTATTCCGAAGGATGAATTAGTAAAAGATCTGGAAGATGAGCTGAAAAAGCTGGATGAAAACTTCAAAAAACTTCTGGATCAATAGACGTCGATGAGCTCGGCCGGCACTTCGAACTTAAAGACCGGAGTATCGATCTTGAATTCCTTCCCGTCATTACTCTGCATATTGAAGTGACCCCACATCTCGCCCTTCATGGTGGGAAGGGGACAGAAGCTCGAGTATTCAAAAGCGTCGCCGGGCTTAAATGACGGCGTTTGTCCCACGACACCCGGGCCTTCCACTAAGCGGATCTCACCTTTGGCGTCTTTAATGAACCATTTCCGCGAAACGAGTCTCGCCGTCACGTCGCCGACATTGGTGATAAGGATGGTGTAGCGGAAAAGATAATTGAACTGAAGCGGATTTGATTGATCGAAATCGAAGTCGGTTTTGACTTCAACCCGGAAATTATTATTTACCGTGACGAAAGGGTACATCATTTTTTCTCTGGTACGAATTCAAGGGAGGCGGAGTTAATACACCAGCGCTTTCCGGTTGGTTCCGGTCCGTCATCGAAAACGTGTCCTAAATGCGACCCGCACTTCGAACAAAGGACCTCGACTCTGTGTACGTTATAAGAATAATCATCTTTTTTAATGACGTTTTTTGAATTCATCACATCCGAGAAACTAGGCCAGCCCGTTCCCGAATCAAACTTGGTATGGGAACTGAAAAGTTCCTGCCCGCAGACGGCGCAGTTGTAATGACCTTTCTCGTAGTGCTTGTTGTACTTCCCGGAAAAAGGAGATTCGGTCGCGCCCAGGCGGCAGATGTTATATTGCTCAGGGGTCAGCTTCTTTTTGTATTCTTCTTCTTTACTCATATTCGTATTCTTCGGGGTGCTATCGAGGACTGAAAGAACTCCCGCAATTAGCATAATCATGAAAACTATTTTACACCACTCTCCCCAGTTTGACTCAAATCATTTAGGATACAAGAACTTAACAAAGGCTGCTTTTCTGAGCGATATTCAGGTCTATCTTATGGCGATCGGTGCAAATCTCACCTTTTCCACCGCCAGCTTGTTTTTTTCGATCTTCTCTAAGCGTTTTAGCCCGGTCTGGATGGGCACAGTAAAAGTTTTCTTCGCCACCATCGCCTTTGTTATCGCGGTGATTTTATCCGGACAAACTAGCTCAGTTCCCTGGTCGGCGGTGACACTCCTATTCATCAGCGGCTTAGGCGGTCTTTGCGGCGGCGACATTTTACTCTTCAAGGCCTACACCACCCTGGGTGCCGGTCGCACCTTAGTCATGTTCAGCTTCGAGCCGCTCTTCATGGGACTCTTCGGATATTTTTTCCTGGGCCAGATTTTCACCGTGAACCAGATTCTCGCCGTGGCCTGCATGGTGGTTTGTATCTACATCTTCATGCTGGAAAGAAGTCGCCTGCACGGTTCGTGGGATCTCACGAGTTTTATCTGGGCCTTCATGGGAATCGTTCTCGACTCGGCCGGAGTCATGATGACGAGAACTGCCTATGAGATTGCTCCCCAGATGGAAACTTACCAGGTGAACCTCATCCGCTGCATCGGCGCCGTGGTAGGATTTCTGATCATCGCTCCGAAACTCTATCTCCAGTTTCCAAAAGACGTCTGGAACTTCACCCTGCGGGATAAGGTCATTATTATCGGTGCCAGTGTCGGCGGATGTTTTATTTCACTCGCTCTTTATCTCGCGGCCCTGAAGCACGCGCATGTGGGAACTCTCTCGGCGATTGCCATCACCGGGCCCGTCTGGGTAGCGATGCTCGAGTCGCTTTATTATCGAAAATGGCCCAATCGTTACCTGGTGGCGGCCTTTGTTTTCTTTCTCTTAGGCTTTTACATGATGGTGATGCACTAAACATTTTCTATGTAGCTAAAATCACTGGACTTTTTACTCCAAACTGTGCTAAATAAATTATACACTAGTGTAATAGCCATTGAGGGGACCCATTTTCGTGGAATTAACAAAACTTTTAAATGAGCGCGTGCTCATTCTCGACGGTGCTATGGGCACCATGATTCAGAAATATAAACTCGAAGACAGCGACTATCGCGGAGAGCGCTTCAAGGATTGGAAATATCCGGTGAAGGGAAATAACGATCTTCTCGTTCTTACTAAACCGAGTGTCATCGAAGAGATTCACAATAAATATCTCGAGAGTGGTGCGGACATCATCGAGACCAATACTTTCAGCTGCACCCGCATTTCCATGGCCGATTATCACATGGAAGAATTCGTGCCTGAGCTCAATCTCTCTGCCGCACGGATCGCAAAGAAATGCGCGGATGAATACACGAAAAAAAATCCCTCAAAGCCGAGATTCGTTGCGGGCTCCATCGGTCCCACGACTAAAACAGCCTCGCTCTCTCCCGATGTGAATAACCCGGGATTCCGCGCGGTGGATTTTGATGAACTCGTCGCGAACTATTACGAGCAGACAAAATATCTCGTCGAAGGCGGAGTGGATATTCTCCTCGTGGAAACGGTCTTCGATACGCTCAACTGTAAGGCCGCCCTCTTTGCGATAGCGGATTACTTTGAAAAAGAAAATAAGAAACCTCTTCCGGTCATGGTTTCGGGAACGATCACCGATGCTTCGGGAAGAACCCTTTCCGGTCAGACGATCGAGGCCTTTCTCTATTCCGTTTCTCACTACCCTCTTCTTTCCATCGGGATTAACTGTGCTTTAGGTGCTGAACTCATGCGCCCGTACATTGAGGTCCTCGCGAAGGAATCGCCGTTTCATATTTCGGTTTACCCGAACGCGGGCCTTCCGAATGAGTTCGGCCAGTACGACGAGACTCCCCAGCACATGGCGGGCACACTTAACGAGTGGTTCAAGAATGGCTGGGTGAATATCGTCGGTGGCTGTTGCGGGACAACGGACCAGCACATCAAGGCGATTGCCGAAACGGCGAAGACTGCTGTGCCAAGAAAACTTCCTACTCTGGAGCATGTGCCGAAGTGGTCGGGTTTAGAGCCTTTGAAAATTTTCCCGGGTTCAAACTTCATCAATATCGGCGAGAGAACCAATCTCACCGGATCCATCGCCTTTAAGAAACTCATCGTTGAGAAAAATTTCGAAGAAGCTCTTCGCGTGGCCCGCGAGCAGGTGGAAAACGGCGCCCAGATCATCGACATCAACATGGATGAAGCGATGATTGATTCCGAGGCGGCGATGGTTCACTTCGTGAATCTCATCGCCAGTGAACCGGATATCTGTAAAGTTCCGCTCATGATCGATTCTTCGAAGTGGTCAGTCATTGAAGCAGGTCTCAAGCGCATCCAGGGGAAAGCGATCGTGAACTCGATCTCTTTGAAGGAAGGCGAGGAGAAATTCATCGAGCACGCAAAGCTCGTGAGAAAATACGGGGCCGCGTGTGTGGTGATGGCCTTCGACGAAAAGGGCCAGGCGGATAATCTTGAAAGACGGATTGAAATTTGCTCACGCGCCTATAAGATTCTCACCGAGAAAGTGAAGTTCGCTCCGGAAGACATTATTTTTGATCCGAACATCCTGACGGTCGCAACCGGCATGGATGAGCACAATAATTACGCCATCGATTTCCTTGAGGCCACGAAATGGATCAAGGCAAATCTCCCGCATGTCAAAGTCAGCGGTGGCGTCTCCAATCTCTCGTTCTCTTTTCGGGGAAATAATCCTGTGCGGGAAGCGATCCATTCGGCGTTTCTCTACCACGCGATTAAAGCGGGCCTCGACATGGGGATCGTGAACGCCGGAGCTCTTCCGGTTTACACCGATATCCCGAGGGAACTCCTCGAGCACGTGGAAGACGTGATCTTTAACCGCCGCCCGGACGCAACCGAGCGGATGATCACTTTTGCCGAGACGGTGAAGAACAAGGGCAAGGTTGAGAAAAAAGACGATGAATGGAGATCACTCCCGGTAGAGAAGCGTCTCGAGTACGCGCTCATCAAGGGGATCGTTGACCACATCGACGCCGATACCGAAGAAGTCCGTAAAAAAGTGAAGCGTCCATTGGAAGTGATCGAAGGTCCGCTGATGGCCGGGATGGGTGTGGTGGGAGATCTCTTCGGCGAAGGGAAAATGTTCCTGCCGCAGGTGGTGAAATCCGCGCGCGTGATGAAAAAAGCCGTGGCCTATCTTCAACCGTATATTGAGGCCGAGAAATCCGGACAAACCATTACCCACGCCGGAAAAATTCTCATGGCGACGGTAAAAGGTGACGTTCACGATATTGGTAAGAATATCGTAGGAGTTGTCCTGGGTTGTAATAACTATGAAGTGATTGACCTCGGGGTGATGGTTCCGGCGGAAAAAATCCTCGAAGAAGCAAAAAAACAGAACGTCGACGTAATCGGTCTTTCGGGACTTATTACTCCGTCACTCGATGAAATGGTCCATGTCGCTAAAGAGATGGAGCGCCAGGGCTTTAAGGTTCCCCTCCTCGTGGGAGGAGCGACTACCAGCCGGGTTCACACGGCAGTAAAAGTTGATCCGTATTATTCGGGTTCGGTCATTCATGTCGCCGATGCCTCCCGCGCCGTACCGGTAGTTGAGAGATTCCTGAATGAAAGTGCCAAGAAAAAAATGCACGACGATCAGAAAGCGGAATATAAGCGCATGCGCGAGGCCCATGCCGCCGCTCAGAAAGAAGAAAAGATCCTCACTCTCGCCGATGCCCGCGCCAATCGCGTGAAGATCGACTGGAACGCAACTGAAATCAGAAAGCCGGCCAGACTCGGAATCACCGTCCTTGAGAATATCCCGGTCGGTGACCTCATTCCGTATATCGACTGGACGCCGTTCTTCATGACCTGGCGCCTGCGCGGGCCTTATCCGAAGATCTTTGAGGATAAGGATTACGGAGTTGAAGCGAAGAAAGTTTTCGATGAGGCACAGGATCTCTTAAAAGAAATCGTGAAGAATAAGTCACTTAAGGCGAAGGCCGTTTTCGGTCTCTTCCCCGCCAATGCCGTTGGTGATGATATCGAAGTTTATGGAGTTGAAGATTTTGAGACTTCGTGTGAGAAACACGGGAAGCATCAGCACCAGAAAACATCCACGAAAACAGAAGCTCTCCTTCACATGCTGCGCGCTCAGAAGCAGATGGAAGAGGCCACATCCGCCAACGCCTGCCTGTCAGATTTCATTGCTCCCAAAGAAGCCGGGAAGTCCGATTACATCGGTGCATTCTGCGTGACTTCCGGGATCGGGCTGGATGAGCTCTCGAAGAAATACGAGCGCGAACAGGATGATTATAATCAAATCATGGTCAAGGCCCTCGCCGATCGCTTAGCGGAGGCCTGTGCTGAGTATCTGCATGAGAAAATCAGAAAAGAATACTGGGGCTACGTTCCCACCGAGAATCTTTCCCGGGAAGACATGGTCAAGGAAAAGTACCAGGGTATCCGCCCGGCACCGGGATACGCGGCCTGTCCGGATCACCTCGAGAAGAAAACTCTTTTCAGGCTTTTAGATATCGAGAAAAATATTGGAGTCACCTTAACTCATTCGATGGCGATGGTTCCTCCATCCTCGGTTTCCGGCTGGTACTTTGCTCATCCGGAATCGCGCTACTTCAACGTCGGTAAAATCGGCCGCGATCAGCTGGAAGACTACGCCAGAAGAAAAGATGCCTCTGTCAGTGAAATGGAGAAGTGGCTCTCCGCGAATCTCTTTTAAAGGAATTTATGGCCAAGGTTATTGATCACATTAAGAACGCTAACGGTAAGACCCTCTTCTCTATTGAGATCCTTCCTCCTTCAACGGGTGAGAGTATCCAGAAGCTTTTCAATAATGTTGAGCCCCTGATGGAATTTAAGCCCAAGTTCATCGACGTGACCTATCACCGCGAGGAATTTGTTTATAAGAAAATGCCCAATGGCCTTCTCGAGCAGAAGTCGATCAAAAAGCGCCCGGGGACGGTTTCCATCTGCGCCGCTCTCATGCACCGGTTTGATGTGGATACCGTTCCGCACATCATCTGCGGCGGATTCACGAAAGAAGAAACAGAATACGCTCTGATTGACCTGAACTTCCTCGGAATCGATAACGTACTTGCTCTGCGCGGAGATTGCATCAAGGGCCAGAAGAGCTTTGAGCCGACTCCCGGCGGGCATAAGTTCGCGGATGATCTGGTTTCCCAGATCAATTCCATGAACAAGGGGACCTATCTTTCGGACGAGCTTCAGAATCCGACACCGACGAAGTTTTGTATCGGAGTCGCAGGATACCCGGAGAAACACTTCGAAGCCCCGAATCTCAAAACCGATCTTAAGTTCTTGAAGCAGAAGATGGATCGCGGAGCTGATTACATCGTGACCCAGATGTTCTTTGATAATAAGAAATTCTTCGAGTTCGTGGACAAGTGCCGCTCCGAGGGCATCACGGCACCGATCATCCCGGGGATCAAGCCCATTACCATGAAGTCCCAGATCTATAATCTTCCGAGAAACTTCTTCATTGATATGCCGGATGATCTCATCGACGCCATCGATAAGTGCAAGAATGATGATGAAGTGAAGAACGTGGGTGTCGAGTGGGCGATCGCTCAGTCACAGGAACTCATGAAAGCGAAAGTTCCGTGTCTGCATTTCTATACCATGGGGAAATCCACCGCCATTCAGCAAATAGCTTCAAAACTTTTCTAATTTAAGAACGTGGGCACTGGGGACAGTCGCCCTCGTCTTTCTTCTTCACAATGTCTCTTAACTCTTCTACTTTCTGATAGAAAAAATCTTTTACTTTTTTTCCCTGATCATTATCGAGAAGCCACGCGAACTTCGAAACTCCCGGCAGGGTTTTCAGGAGCTCATCCACCACTTCCTGGCCGGAGAGAATTTTTCTCTCTTGGGTGATCATGTGCACTCTTTCGAGGCAATTCTGTCTCGAAAGCTCGGGAAATTGAGCGTAAACGTCGTCATTTCTTGCAGACTCGAAATTGAGGGTTTTATCAAGATATTCAAGACCTTGTTTGAATCGTGTGCAGAGCGGGCACTCAGGATCAAAAAGGATGAGGGGTAATTGGTATTTCATCTGACCCTATATTATCATGGATAGACTATGACGAAAATGCAGGAAAGCATTTTCGACAGCGACGGAGTCGCCCCGAAGGGTTTGTCTCCAGGAAGGAGACAAATGAAAAGAAGAGACTTCCTCCAGTTCCTCGGTGTTTCCGGTGTCCTCGCTCAGTTTCCCCTGGAAGCGCTGGCAAAGCCCGGAGATCCCAAGCTCCCTCACCTCCTTCCCAGCACGGCCGATAAATTCCTCACCGCTGAGGGATTAACTTCGCGGATCCTCATCCGCTGGGGTGACAAGTTATCCGACAGCCAGACCTTCGGTTACAACAACGATTACATCGCCTTTCACCAGCTGGAAAAAGACAGCGGGATTCTCTGGGTGAATCACGAATACGTGAATTCCCTCTACATCAAGGGCCCGGCCCGCACGAAAGAAAACATCGATCTTGAGATGAAAGAAGTCGGCGGCTCGCTTTTTGAAGTGAAAAAGATTCTGGGAAACTGGGAAGTGGTAAAGAACTCTCAGTATAACCGTCGCCTCGATGCCAATAGCAAAATTCCCTTTGCCTGGAATGAGCCGATTCACGGTGAGAAGTTCGCCCTGGGCACGGTCTCTAATTGCGCCGGTGGTTTTACACCCTGGGGAACGATCCTCACGGCGGAAGAAAATTACGACATGTTCTGGTCAGATCGCGATCGGAAAGGAAAGAAGATCCAGGAAAGCTGGCAGAAGTGGGATGAAATCTATCCGAGACCACCAGAGCATTATGGCTGGATCGTGGAAGTTCATCCGCGCACCGGCGAGGCGAGAAAACTTGTTTCTCTCGGGAGATGCGCTCATGAGTGTGCCGCTGTAAGAAAGGCCAAAAATGGCAAGGCCGTTGCCTATACCGGCGATGACACTATTAATGAACATCTTTATAAGTTCATCTCCGATTCCGGTGAATCACTGGAAAAGGGAAAAATTTACGTCGCGAATCTGGAAAAAGGCGAATGGATCAGTCTCCAGATCGACGAGCAACCGATTCTCAAAAAGAATTTCAAGGATCAGACGGAGATTCAGATCTTCATGCGTGAAGCCGCGAAGATGGTGGGTGCCACTCCCCTTGATCGCCCGGAAGATATCGAATTTGATCCCCTGACGGGACACGTGCTGGTGACTCTGACGAATAACAAGATTGCTAAAAATTATCACGGGAAAATTTTAAAGATCATGGAAGATGATGCCTCATCCCTTAAGTTTAAGCACGAAACCTTCCTCGCTGGCGGAAAGGAAACTGGTTTTGCCTGTCCGGATAACATGGTCTTTGATCCGAAAGGTAATCTCTGGTTCACGAGTGATATGTCGGGCAGGGATATCAATAAAGGCGCCTATGAAGGCTTTGGAAACAACGCCCTTTTCGTCTTTATAAGAAGCGGCGTGAAAGCGGGACAAGTCATTCGTGTCGCCTCAGCACCCGTCGATGCTGAACTCACCGGCCCTTGTTTTTCTCCCGACTATAAGACACTTTTCTTATCCGTCCAGCACCCGGGAGAAGAGGGAACGCCGGAAAAACCCACGAGCTCCTGGCCCGATGGAGGAATTCCAAAACCGTCCGTCATCACTCTCCAGGGTCCGCTTTTAAACCGCATCGTCCAGGGAAGAACATGAAATCCGAAAAGATGAAATCCTATGTTGAAATTCACGTCTGTAATTATGAACGCGACGGTAAAGAATGTTGTTTCGAGAGGGGCTCCAAGGATCTCACGGACAAACTGAAGAAATGGGCGAAAGAAGAAACGAACAAGGAAGTGAGAGTTTTCCGCAGCGGCTGCCTGGGGAAATGTTCTGAAGGCATCGCCATCGCCTGTTATCCGGAGAAAAAATTCCTGCTGGATGTGCGGGAAGATGATTACAAAGAAATCCGGAAGAAGCTTGAGGATGCTCTCGCCGAGGCTAAAGATAATCTCTGATTTGTTGTAAGCTCAGATTTCGCAGGTTTTTTCCGTCAAATTCCGCCCGATACCAATCTGCTGTGAGCTTGACCGCTTTTTCCAGATCAAGCTTTGGTTTCCAGCCAAGTCTGTTTTTGGCTTTCGTACAATCCAACATCAGGAATTTCGCTTCATGGACCTGTATGGTCATCTCCGCGGAATCAATCCCCGCATGGTCCGGAAAATATTTCAGGAACATCTGGACCACATCGCTTACCGGACAATTCGCAGAGCTCTCGGGACCAATGTTAAAAGCTTCAGCGAAGTCGGGGCCTTGATAATTCTTTTCGGCAATCAGCAGATAGGCACTTACTGGCTCCATCACATGCTGCCAGGGACGGATGGAAGCAGGATTTCTGATCTTGAATTTTTCGCCGGAGGAATAAGCACGCATGAAGTCCGGTACTAAACGGTCGGTCGCCCAGTCTCCGCCCCCTATCACATTGCCGGCGCGGACGGTGGCGAGGTTCTTATTCTTACTCTGAAGATAGGATGAGCGGATACTGGCCGAGAGAATTTCCGCACAGGCCTTGGAGCTTGAGTACGGATCATGTCCGCCGAGCTTGTCATCTTCGGAGAAACTTATCTGAAGCTCATCGTTTTTATAACACTTATCAGAAGTGACGTTCACGATGGACTTCACGGAATCCGTTTCATAGGCCGCCATGAGGACATTGAGTGTTCCCATGACATTGGTACTGTAAGTCGAAAAGGGATCAGCGTACGAGGGCCGTACCAATGACTGGGCGGCGAGATGGAAAACAATCTCCGCCCCACTTTCCTGTAGCGCCTGCCGGAGCCCGTTAAGATCACAAATATCCGTGCGATGATCACGCACCAGAAGTTCAGAAGCTTTTGTCAGTTCAAAAATAGAAGGGCTGGTGGGGATTCCACTGGAATATCCTGTGACCTTCGCACCCAGCTCATGCAGCATGAGAGTGAGCCACACCCCTTTGAAGCCGGTGTGGCCGGTGACGAAAACTTTTTTATCTTTCCAGAAAGATCTCATTCAGAGATTCATGACCTGACGGCTCTTAACCGAAAGATTTTCAATTTTCTTCGTGCGTGAACCCTCAAAGCTCACGTCGTAATTTCCTGCATTCAGGATCACGTAGAAGGAGCCGTCAGGATTAATCTTATAGGTCTGGGCGATCTTCGTTTCGCCGGCCTTCATGATCCGGATGGTACTGAAGGCTTTGTTTGCAACACGTCCCTGGATACTCGGTCCTTCGAGACGGGTGAAGAGATGCTGCCAGCCCGGGCGATTCCGAAGAACCGTCTTCTCGCGCATCTTTTTATAGTTCGGATGAAAACCATCCCATGTGCTGTTCACTTCGATCACGAATGGGATGACCTGATGAGCAGTGTACATCCAGTCGATGTCGCCGCCATCAGCATTGTAGAGAAGCTCCCACGCCGTTCCCGGCTTGTAATCAATGAGCTTTCCAATCTCAGATCCGACAGCTTCCACTGCTTCTTCAGCAGGTGTCCGATTCGGACGACAGCCGTATGGATAGATCACGATTTCTGAATAAGAGTGATAAGAGATATCAAAGACCGGCTTGATCTCGGCCACGAGATTCATCATCGCCTGCGTTTCCGGCTCTGACGCCGGCGCAGTTCCGCGGTAATCCTGAGCACCGGTGGAAGCACTTGAGCCTTTGCAGGAATCCCAGCCGTAAGGATAGTTGCGGTTAAGATCCACACCGTGACCGTCGCGGGTGTTCTTTCTCCACATGGAATCTCCGCTCCACATCTTGTTGTTTCCATCGACGTTGAACATCGGCACAACCCAGATTTCCGTGTTATTCACCCAACGGGTGACCTTTTCATCCTGGCCGTAATTTGATGTGAGGTAGGAAACCATGTCGGTAGTGATTTCCGGAGTCATCACTTCGCGGGCGTGGTGCATGCCATTTACGAGAATACTCGGTTCCATTTCATCGGCTCTCACATTATCAGAAATCTTGATCGCCCAGATGTCACGGCCTTCCAGCGATTTTCCGATGGACTTGATTTCAGTGATGTCAGGATATTGCGCGTGAACTTCACGCAGGAAATCTTCGATCTCCTGAGGGTTCATGTAGGCCTGGTCAGGGGCCATGGCGAGATTCTGAGGGAAGGAAAATTTAATCTGAGTTTTCTGGGACTTGATTTGCTCAAGCTCAGCCTCAGTCAGGAGTGCTTCGATTTCCATGGTTTTATAGTTCACACCGGTCACATCGAATTCATTTTGCTTCAAAAATTTCTTCATCGAATCCGTGAGATCAAATCTCACGATCATTGATTCTCCCGCCAGGGCCGAGCCTGAGATCAGGGCGCAGGCGAAAGCTAATCCTTTCCAGTTCATAAGCACACTCCTTTATGTCTGAAAGAAAGGACACCAAATTGGAGGAGTGTAGTAAATGAGAATGGCGAAGAGTCAGATTAAGTTGGGATACCCGAGCTTTCAGGGCGGTTATGCCGCTCTGAAAGCCTGGTCCTGCGGCCAGAGCTCAATGAACTCTGATTTGAATTTCTGGATGGTTTCTTTCTTGTACTGGCACTGTTCCATCGCCTTGATCATGAGGAGCATGCACTGCGGATCACGGATGTTCTTGTTATAGAGATCCAGTCCGAACTTCGCCAGTGAACTATGCTGCTCGCCCTTTTTAAACATGAGAATGAACTCACTCACAAGATAGTCCTCGTGATCATCGT
This sequence comes from Bacteriovoracales bacterium, assembly GCA_036675045.1. GTDB lineage: Bacteria > Bdellovibrionota > Bacteriovoracia > Bacteriovoracales > Bacteriovoracaceae > Peredibacter. The sequence goes on from JAKFFP010000312.1 coordinate 19,396, forward strand.
ACCCCGGAGGAAAGCGTGTCAGATACCTCTCCGCAGTCCCTACGTGGCCGTAGTCAGCAAGTGTCGTGATCATGGCCCGGGTGAACTTGGAGAACTCTGAACAGGAAACAGCAATGTTATCGAAGAGGCGGATGGCCTCGTCGATCTTCTTACTCATGAGCTTGTGCTTTCCGCTCACGAATAGACCAGCGCCGATGTAATTCACCATTTGCTCGGTACGTTCGTCCAGAGAGGTGAAAATTTCATAGTACATCTGCATATCATCATAGTTCTCGGTTTGAACCGCGAGCCGGACGATCTGGGCCAGGCGATCAGGGTTGGCAGGGAAGAATTTTGCGATCTTCTTCACGACCTGATACGCCTCACTGTATTTATTCTGCTCAAGGAACATCTCATAGAGCCCCAGGAGACACTTGTAGTGAATGTTGTTAAATGCAAGTCCGGAAGAATATGAGTTCTTCGCCTCTTCCACCGCCTGTTTCATGTAATCGGCCTGACCCAGATAAAAAAGCGCGAGGGCCGGCTTCTGGTGCATTTTCTTGGCTTCATTCAAAATGGCGATGGCCTCATCGACTTTTCCTTTAAAGAGAAGCTCTTTAGCGTCTTCAATTTTCAGGATATAGGGCGAAGGCTTCACTTTATTTGAAACGGTCGAGACCAGGTTCTCCTGGATACTCTGTACGGTGTACGGCTTGATGATGAATGAATCGACATCTTCCTCGGCTGCTTTCGCCACCGCCGTCTGGGAAATATTCGAGGTCACGAGAATAAGACTAAGCTCTTTTTTGTCCGGAAATTTCTCACGCACAATCTTGAAAAGATCAAACCCTGAGCCGCCGCCGATAAAATAATCTGAAAGTACAATCCCGATATTTTTTGAGAAAATGAGCGCTTCAGCTTCGGCCATTTCTCCCGCTGTATGAATCTTGTTACGCTTACAACCCAGATCATACATGATCTTTAGCAGGCGACTGCGTGAGCTTGGGTTCTTGTCTACGATAAGAACATCAATTTTCTGAATGTAATCGCGGAAAACGTCCAATTTTTCCATACTACTTCCCCGATGCCTTTTTCAAAAACTCGGTGACTTCACCTTGTTTCTTACTAAGCTGTGAGAGAAGATTCTCCCACTTTTTAAGATCCGACTCGTTAACTTTAAAAAATTGTCCTTCAGAGAATTCTCCCCGGAGGACACCACTGACTGAAACTGGTTCAATGTTGAGTTTCTCACATCCCAAAAGCTGGAGGTTTGCCTCGTGCCCTAAAGCGAAGGGTGCTTCAAAAGAGAGAAAAATTCCCTTGTCCATGATCTCGAGTGCTTTCACGGCGATCTTCTTACCGCCGACTTTAAGCTCATAGAGGATCCCTTTTTCCAGCCGGGAATCGAGGAAGTTCTGCTTGTATTCCTCGAAACTGAAAAGCGAACGTGAAATATCATTAATCAACTTGAGAGAATCTGATTTGGAGAAGAAAAACTCAACACCCATCTTCTCCAGCTGTTTTTTTTCCAGCTGCGTGCAGTTTCCGATCGACGCAAAAACCGGGATGGTAGAAAGAGAATCCTTGCACCACTGAAAAAGATCCCTGATATTTCCATCACCGAGATGATGGGTACAAATCATGAGATCGAAATCTGAGCGATGAAGGGTCTTCTGAGCTTCCTGAGATGAATGAGAAAGAGTCACCATGGCACCCTTCTCAGTGAGAATTTCTCTCAGCTGAATGGCGTAGGCCTGGTCCGGCTCAACTAAAAGAATGGAATTCCCATGGAACCTGCTCATCAGAGACCCCGCGCTTTCAGCATGAAGCTCTGTATATTTTCCTGCCGGGACTTCAGAAGTTCCATGAAGCTGTCAAACTTTCCAGCCTCGGCGGTTTCAACCTGAACCGTCACGTAGTATCCACCACTCCCGTTGTCATCAACCGACGTCACAACACCTTCGCAGTTAATGCGGGCACTTTCAGACTGATAATTTAAAGCGATATCAAGCTCAGCTTTCTCCGAAATCCGGAAACTTTCATTCTGAGAAATAAAGATCACGCTGTTATCGAAGAAGTCATCAAGCTTGCATTCGTGTTTTCTATTATCCTGGATGAGATAAGTGGAGATTGTAGCCGTCGCTGTAAGCTTCTCAATTTCTCTTTCTTCCTCCGCTTTCGGGAAGGGAAGTACGTCGGCCAGATCTTTACTTCCTTCCTCGAGATCGAAGGTGATCGACTCCAGTTCTTTATTTTCCGGCAGCTCAATCGGCGAGGCAGATTTCTTGCCGGAACCGTAATGGCCTTTGATCTTTTCCGTAATGCTTTTGCCTGAAAGAGCTCTCGCTACCGGCTCACTCTCCTCGATCTCTCTTGCCGGTCTTTCGGAATTCTTCCGGCCAAGATGTTTCTCAAGATGACCTGTTTCAGCTTCGCCGGACAGGGGATCTTTTTCGGATTCAGGATGATATTGTGATTTGTGACCGGTTCCATAGTGAGAGGCAAGCTTATCCGTGGAAGTTTTCCCTCCCAGAGATCCCTTCTCACCATTTTTATGCTGGTGCTTACCGAGCTCACCTGCTTCATATTTCGCAGCTTCGTTGTGATTCTTGTAATGAGTCTGGTGTTCGTGATCAGTTTTCTTCAGATCAAGGAGACTTCCTTCTCTCACATCAGCAGATCCAGGAGCAGAAAGGCCATCCGATTCAATTTCTTCGGAAGCATTTTTCCCACCCCAGTGGGCTTCGATGTGATCAGTCTTGCCGTTCTTACCTTTAAAACCCGCACCACGAGTTGACGCTTCGATCTCTCTGCGCTTTTTCTCTGCTCTTTCTTCAGCAGTATACTCTTTGACGTTCCCGTCCCACTTATTTGAAAGCTTCTCGTTATGCTGTTTGTGAGCATCGGAATCAGATTCCTCTGAGACAGAATCCTTTTTGGACTTGCCTTTCCATTTGGATTCAATTTCGTCCGTGACCTGATCGTGTTGCCTGGAAGGTTTAGCTTCAACCGGAGTATCGTTCTTGAGTTTTCCGTAAAGATCTTTTTTCGAAGCTTCTTTATCTTTCAGCTTACCTTCAAGATTTCCTGTCGACTCTTCCTGCTCTTTAACCTTGCCTTCGAGATGTCCCGCGAGAGGAGCTTCCTGGTCTTTGACCTTTCCGGAAAGATTTCCACCGGATTCTTCCTGCTCTTTGACTTCACCTTCGAGGTGGCCGGCGAGAGGAGCTTCTTTCTCTTTCAGCTTCCCGCGCAGATTGCCTTTTTTCTGTTCCTGATCTTTGAACTTACCTTCAAGGTGACCCTTGCTACTCTGCTCTTTATCTTTCAGTTTCCCTTCGAGATTGCCGCCGAGGTCACCCTCATTTTCAAACTCGAGAGACTGCCCTTTAAGGATTTCCGCTTCCTGCCTGAAGACAAGGTCTTTATTGAATGAATCAATGATCAGCGGTTCTTTAGTTTTTGCAAAAAGTGAGTTTCCGGAAATGGTGAGTACTTTCGCTGAGAGCTTCACCTTCGAATGAACCGCACCGGCATCGGAGAAGAAGAGTTCAAAATCGTCGCCGGTAAACATCCAGCGATTTTCCTGCCAGTTGAATTCCGGTTTCTGTTCGCCTTTGAAGATCCAGCTACCCTGGCCTCTCACAAACTGCTCAGCAAATGATTTTTTAATCGTGAAAGTCCAGATGTCCTGCTTATTCGGGATCTCGTTCCAGACACCAACATAGGGACTTGGCCCCATGAGCTTCACCATCCAGCGGCCGATGATTCTCTTGCAATCACTGTCGCGAGTTAAAAGCCAGATGTCGCTTTCGCATTCGAGCGGCGGGTTTTGAACAAGGGTCTTTATTTCCTGGGCCACTTCATTCGGATTCGTTTCCAGTGTCTTCTGGTTGAGAGCGCCCAGCTTTTTCGCCTGGCCCTTCATCGCTTTCATCCAGAAATCCATCTTAAAGCGAAGTGCCTTCACAGATACCGAGGGCTCAAGGATCTCAACCGATCCAAGTTTTGCTATCGCTTTTTCAAATTGCTTATTCTCGGTGGCATTTACCACCACGATTTTAAGGATGGTATTTCTCAGTGTGCGGCGGGCGCCTTTTACGAAGGTCGCGAGCTGGATGAGGTCATCTTTAGAGGCGACATTTGCGATAATAAGA
>JAKFFP010000310.1:0-23530 GCA_036675045.1 Bacteriovoracales bacterium
GGAGAAAAGCAGAGACTTAGTGATCTCAAGACCAAGACCAGAGGAGGAACCAGTGACAAGTGCGACCTTCTCCATGATTCCTCCCCGCTTGAATTATTTAGCGATACCTACGGCACGTGTCTCACGAATGACCGATACCTTAATGGTACCGGGGTAAGACATTTCTTGCTCAATCTTCCGAGCGATGTCTCGCGAGAGCATGATAGTCTGCTCATCGGAAACTTTCTCATTCTCAACCAGCACGCGCACTTCGCGACCGGCGGAGATGGCGTAGCTTCTATGAACACCTTCAAACTGGTTAACAATTTTTTCAATGTCTGAGAGACGAGAAACATACGATTCTTTGAGGGCCTTCCGAGCACCCGGGCGCGCTCCCGAAAGAGCATCGGCGGCGGCGACGAGGTGAGCGAGAACCGATTCTGGCTTCTCATCATCGTGGTGAGCACGGATCGCGTGAACGATATCCGGAGACTCTCCGTATTTCTTCGCGAAGTCCGCTCCGATAACAGCGTGTGAACCTTCTGCCGAAGCATCAAGCACCTTACCGATATCATGGATCAGACCAGCACGACGTGCTTGCTTAACATTGAGACCAAGTTCAGCGGCCATGTTACCTGCGAGGAACGAGGCTTCAAGCGCGTGCTGATACTGGTTCTGCGTATAAGAGGTACGCCAGTTAAGAGCTCCGATGAGTTTCAGGATTTCCGGGTGCATCCCGTGAACTCCGATTTCCATCTGGGCCTTCTCTCCGAGTTCACGCAGGCGTGACTCGAACTCGTGCTTACACTTGTCATAGAATTCTTCGATCTTCGCCGGATGAATACGACCATCGGCGATCAGTCGTTCAATGGTCATTCTGGCGATTTCTTTCCGAACAACGTTGAACGAAGAAATTGTCACGATACCCGGAGTATCGTCGATGATGAGATCCACTCCGCAAATCTGTTCGAAGGCGCGGATGTTACGGCCTTCACGACCAATGAGACGGCCTTTAACTCCATCATCAGAAATTTCCACTGATGAGATGGTTTGTTCGGCCACGTACTCGCCGGCGAAACGCTGGATCGCAATCCCTACGATACGCTTAGAACGCTTTTCAGCTTCTTCGTTAGCTTCTTCTTCAATGCGCTTAACTTTCTTGGCAGCATCGAGCTTCGCTTCTTCTTCCACCTGCTCAATCAACTGATTCTTAGCTTGTTCTTTGGTGAGACCCGCAACCTGAGTAAGCTTGTTCGCAAGCTCCTCGTGGATTTCAGAAGTCTTCTTGAGTTCCTGATCAAGCTTCTGAACACGAGTCTCGATTTCTGTTTCCTTCGCTTTTACGCGTTCGGTGTCTTTCTGAATCTGCTCGGTCTTCTGCTCGAGAGCAACTTCCTTTTTAGTGAGTCCGCGTTCGAAATCGGTAAGATGCTTTTTCTTCTTCTCCATTTCGTTTTCAAGATTGTTACGCTCGTCGCGGACAATCTGTTTTGCTTTCTCTTCAGCTTTTCTTTTCAATTCCTGAGCTTCGGCTTCAGCCTTTCTCAGAATATCCTGTGCCGCTGCTTCCTGACCTTTCTTCGCCGCACCCTGCTTGAGAGTGAGTAGAACGAAAGCGATGACAGCTCCGGCAACAGCGCCAATTACGGCCATGACCATTGGATCCATCGTATTCCCCTTAAATATGTTTCTGCTGTCTAACGTCCCAGCAAAAATTTTCCGTTACTATAAAATCCATGTGGCTATCGTGAGACTCCACAGGAATGTTTTCATTCAACTGACCGCTCCAGGCGAGACCGATCTTGATTCCTTTCCGGGTTTCAAGATAGCGATCATAAAAACCTTTTCCTCTTCCCAATCTTCGTCCATCTAGTGAGAAGCTCACTCCAGGAACCAGAAACCATTCAGGCTCCACCACGGTATAAGGTGGCGAGAGCCAGGGGGAACCACTCGGTAAACCTGAAGTAAAACCGAAGGCCATCTTTCCATCCACTAAAACCGGATACGAAAGATTAAGAGGAACCGAACGAAGGAGCTCCTGATAAAGGGGAGCAATCTCATTCCGGAGCGGCAAATAGCCCGCACCAATCTGACTCTGTAAGTGAGGAAAGTTCTGGAAGAGTGTTATCAGCTCTTGCGTGAGCGAAAAACTTAACGAGATGATATGGTCATCTGACAAAGAGGCAAGCTTCGCGAGAATTTCGCGACGAAGACCATCTTTGTTCACGTCTAAATCGCCTGAGTATTAAGGCCAACGAGGGCCTTCTCAAGAGTACCCTCAAGTTTGAGGATATTTCCTTTATACTCATCTTCGAGCTGCAACTTCTCCGTGGCGATTTTTAATGCCACGAGAACAGCTACATCTGTATCTCTCAGCTGCGGTCGAGTGGTCTTGAGCTGCTGGATTTCAGCGAGCACGAGATCAATCACCGCCTTTGCGATGTGACTATCGTTTTGTTCCGGCTTAAATTTCACTTTACAGCCTAAAACACTGAACTCAACTTCCTGACTTGGAGTCATAGAAATAAGGTACTTTTGACCCCTATAAAAGTCAATGAAGACGCATTTGCTTCCACAATGAAATTAAGGTCTTAAGTTGTCTCGAGGCCCACTAAAGTTTTGAGATAAAGATCGAGATCAAACTGGTGGAGATCCTCCACCGATTCACCCACTCCAATGTACCTGATCGGCACTTTGAGAGAGTCGACAATTCCCACAGCGCTGCCCGCTTTTGCTGAGCCATCGCATTTTGTGAATATAATTCCGGTGAGTTGGAGAGCCTTGTGAAATTCCTGAGCTTGCTTCAAAGCATTTTGTCCTGTGATCGCATCGAGAACGAGAAGAACTTCGCTCGGGGCCGCGGGATCAATTTTGGCCATCACTCTCTTGGTTTTTGAGAGTTCTTCCATCAGATTTACATTGGTATGGAGTCTTCCAGCAGTGTCGATGAGGCAATAGTCATAGCCCTCTTTGAACGCTTTTTGCACGGTGTCGAACGCCACTCCACTCGGATCAGCACCATCTTTGGCGCGAACCATTTCCACTCCGGCGCGCTCACACCATACCTGGAGCTGATCAACCGCAGCCGCCCGAAAAGTGTCGCAGGCACCAACGATAACTTTGTTCCCTTCGGATTTTAATTTCGTCGCGAGTTTTCCGATGGTGGTTGTTTTCCCGGCACCATTTACACCCACGATCATAATGACTTTCGTGGACTTCGCTTCGGGAGCGTGATTATTTTTCTGAACCGGATCCATTTTCTCTTTCATGAACTGATATACGAGAGATTGAATTTCATCGGGAGATTTTCCTTTCCCGTCTTTTTCCAGCTTCGTGAGAAGTTCCTGCACGAGCCCGGTCGGAAGATCAGCAGTATAAAGAACTTCTTCAATTTCATCGAGCGACGGTTTTTCACCGGAAAATAAATTTCCGATTTTTCCCCAGACTTCAGAGCGGGATTTATCCAGGCCGAGTGAGAGTCTCTGCGTCCAGCTGATTTTGGCGGGAGCTTTCGGAACTTCTACCCCGGGCGCCGGAGCTTCGGTCGGAAACTCAGTTGATATTTTTCTGCGTTTTCCTCTGAGCCAATAAGCGATGAGACCACCGACCACGACAAATCCGCTGACATAGACTTCGATGTTATCGGTTAGAAAAGTCTGAATTTCGTTCATGCTTTTTCCTCAGAGAAATATCGCCGGAGTAAATCCCAGACGATTGATGCCGTAGCTCCCCATAGTAAGTAAGACGAAGGTCGCATCGGGCGAAACAATACTGGTGAGCGAGTATAGCCATTGCGCCAAGCATAGTGCCAGTCTTTTTCCCTGCACAATTCCGTCCACTCATAGGCAATCATGACATCCCATTCACCATTGGATGTGGCCTTGGCCACAAATTCTTCCGCGGGGATTGTGAGCTTTGCCATGACCGGAACAATCGCTTGTAAGCGAGACGTCATGACAACCGGAAGGTAGCCCATAAATTCAATCAGTGTACTGTCGAGGCTTGTCTCCTCACAAAATTCTCTCTGAGCAGAGATCCATGGATCGTGTTCGTGGGCGAGCTTGTGTCCCCCGATGAATGCAACCTGCCCGCTATGAGTGGGCATCTTTTCAGAACGCTTGATGAAGATGACTTTGTCCTCGGTACAAAGAAAAACCACGGCCCCTTTCCACTTGTCAGCGGGCAGAGTATGTTCTTTTTGCAGAAGGTTTTTAATACGGTGAAGATCCATGCGTAGACGCTTCCAGTTTGAGCTCATTCAGATTATACGGAACTTTTTCGGGGAGCAAGGCTTCCTGGATGTTTTAACTCCACCCGCCGTCGAGAATCCCGGGATGGAAGTACATATTCACCCGTTTCAGCTTCACTCAGTCAAAAACCAGACCCAAATTCCCCTTTACCTTCACACTTCTCCGGAATTCTGCCTGAAAGAATTGCTGGCGGACAAAGAAGAGAATTTGGAAAATATATTCTCCATTAGTTACTCATTCCGTGATGAACCAGACTCTCCGATTCACCGGAAACAATTCATCATGCTGGAGTGGTACCGGAAGAATTCGCGTTACGAAGCCATCATGAGTGACATGGAAAAACTCATTCCTTATGCCATGGAAGAAGGAGCGAGAAAAAATCTTCCCCTGAGAAAGGAACTGGACGGGCAAACACTCGTGACCAAAACGATGAAAGAATTATTCGAGGAATTTCTTTCCGTGAACATTCTTGAATATCTCACCAATGATTCCATCAAGACGCTGTTGAAGAACTTTCCCGATGTGCCGGTCCCGGCTTCTGAATGCGAGTGGGATGATTATTTTTTTCTTCTTTATCTGAATAAGATTGAACCACATCTTAAGAGATATCCATTACTGCTGGTCAAAGAATTTCCGGCGCCCCTGGCGGCTCTTTCCACTCTGAAAGAATCCGATCCGCGGGTATGTGAACGTTTCGAGGTTTATATCAATGGCGTTGAGCTGTGCAATTGCTTCAATGAGCTTACTGATATCAGCGAACAGAAAAAAAGATTTAGTGAGCAGGCAGTACTAAAAAAAAGATTATACGGTTATCAACTACCAGAGCCCTCGCTCTTTTATCGATCACTGGAGAAAGGCCTTCCGCCCTCGGCCGGCGTCGCTCTCGGCGTGGACCGGCTACTCTCATCACTTTTTGATGTCGAGAATCCCTTCTTTTACTGAAGCAGTTGAAGCTGGTTCATTACCGTGTGCATTTTAATGATGTATTCAGATTTCACATGCTGGATCGGCATGCCCATCGCCCATGCATAATGAAACTTCGGATCAGGATTTCGTCTCAGGTCCGATTTGAAGATGGGGGAATAATCTTTGGCAAGATCAGCGGAGAAAATGGCATACCAGCGATCAAGCGCCTCAAGATCGTTGCCTTCGTAAAATTCCAGGAGATCAAGGCCCTTTTCCGTCAGGGTTCTTTTCAAAGTGTAGAGATTAAAATTTTTCAGCGCCTCTTCCGTGTAATTCAGATTATAGAATTTCTTACTGTAACGAAGACAGAAATCCAGGAGTCGCGCGGATGGCTTTTCATTCAGGTTTTCCAGAGTTGCATAAACATCATCCAGAACCAATCCCTGATAAACAGCTTCACGGGATCCGCCTTGCTGAAGATTGTTCATCCATTGCGAGAGATCCTCATCTTTGGGTTCGGTCTTCCTGGTCACAATAAAGAGCTCTTCCACAAATGCTCGGTCCAGCTGGTTCTTCCTCTCGGCCGGGAGTTTGTCGAATTCCGCGGTGGTCTTAAGTTTTTTGATATAGCTCGAGACATCCGTACTGGTTTTAAAATTTTTCGGAATTTCCGGAAGCACCATTTCTTTGGGTGGCTCAGGCAGTTTTCCCAGAAGCTTGTCGCTCCACTGCGGGCCCGCGACCTGAGTGATGAGATTTCTGAGCTTTGCCTTCCATCCACTCTCCGAGGGGACCTGGGCCCACGCAGAAAAAGAAAAAAGGCTGAGTAAAAGAATCAGTTTAGTCACAGGAGCTCCTTGAATATCTTTTATTTTAAGCGCTTACTGGTTTTCTTGGGAGAGGCGAATATTGCCTCAATAGGACGGGGCGAGGCTTTGTTCTAAAATGGAAACCGGAGAACAATATGCTTTCATGGTTCAAAAAAAGATCTGACAACGAAACAGTAACTCTCATTCGCGATCTTCATCAGAAGATGGATTTTCGTTTCAATGAAATTTCGTCGCAGATTAAAGAGCTCGAGCTGGGTCTCGCGCAGATGGAAACAAGGCTTCTCACAAAAGACCTGAAAGACAAGCAGGCCTATGGGCTGCTTCACTACAAGCTTCACGAAGCCAAGAGTTCAAAGTTAACGGAAGAAATTGAGACGCTCGAGAAGGCCCTTGCCTCTCACAAGCTTCCCGTTAAAGATCACTGAACGATTCTACCAACCAGATCGTAATCTAAGACTTCGGTGATTTCGACTTTCACGATATCGCCGGCCTTTGCCATTCCGTCATTGATGATAACTTTTCCGTCGATATCCGGGGCCTGACCTGAGTGACGACCCTGGAGGAGAAGATCTGTTTCCTCATGAGCACCCTCAACGAGAACTTCGATGGTTTTTCCAAGATATTCCTGGTTCAGTTCGCGGGCGATTTCTTTCTGAAGCTCATAGAGCTTCTCGAAACGTTCATCGATAACTTCCTGAGAAATTTTATTCTTGAGGCGAAGAGCAGGTGTTCCTTCCTCATCAGAATATTTGAACACACCGAGGTGATTAAAGCGCGCTTCGCGGACTCCTCTCATGAGTGCTTCAAAATCTTCTTCGGTTTCACCCGGGAAACCCACGATGATGGAAGTTCTGAGAACGATTCCGGGAATCTTTTCTCTCAGCGTTTTAATTTTTTCGTGAATCACTTCTTCAGTCACACGTCTGTTCATGCGCTTAAGAACTCCGTCAGCAAAATGCTGAACAGGCATATCTAGATATTTTGTGATCTTCGTGGATTTCGCCATGAGATCCATGACGTCTTCAGTAAGGTCATCCGGATAGAAATAAAATACGCGAACCCAATCAATGCCTTCCACTTTTTCCAAGCGGGAAAGGAGTTCATAGATCATCGGATTTTTGCCGTCTTTCTTTCCGCCGCCATCAAGATCTACTCCGTAATCAGAGAAATCCTGGGAGATGAGATTAAGTTCTCTCACACCGGTTTTCGCCAGCTGTTCAGCTTCCGTCACGAGGGAATCAACCGTTCTTGAACGGAGCTTTCCGCGAAGAGTAGGAATGATACAGAAGGTACAGTTACGATTACATCCTTCCGAGATTTTGAGCCAGGCCATGTAAAACGGCGAGGTATTCATACGTGGATCAAATTCAGTGTGGATATAACGTGGAATTTCTACGAAAGATTTTTTCTCAAGCTTCCCTTCTTCCATCGCGCGAAGAAGTGGAACGATTTTGTTGTATTCACCGGTACCGATGAACATATCTACTTCCGGCATTTCGCCTTCGAGTTCATTGGAATATCTCTGTGCCATACAGCCGGACATAACGAGAGCTTTGCAGTTCCCATTTTCCTTGTAGCTCGCGAGATCGAGAACCGTTTCAATCGATTCAACTTTCGCGGCTTCGACGAATGAGCAGGTGTTCACAATGATCACTTCCGCGTTTTCCGGTTCTGTCGTAATGGTGAAACCATCAAGGTTCAAATGCCCGAGCATCACCTGGGAATCCACGAGATTCTTTGAGCACCCCAAAGAGGTGAAATAGAGTGATTTTTCCTGAAACTTCTTCGTCGTATCGAGAGTCATATTAAGCCTATGGATAATGAATGTGGTTGTTTGTAGAGGATGCCTTGGCAAAAGTCATTTTCTTTACCCCAGCACCCTGTAAAAATGTCATGGTAACGTACCAGCGTTGACGCGCATTGACAAACATGGGACTACCCTCGGGTATGGCCATTTCTCCCATGACTGAAGTTCATCTGCCTGAAGTGAGGTTACTTTCCGAGCAGCTCGGTTATCCGGTGAACCATGCAGAACTCGCGGCCCGCTGGCAGAGACTTTCATCAAAGAAACGCCACGGACTTTTTGTTTATGAAGAAAACAAGAATATTCTGGGTTGGATTCATCTCGAGTGCGTAGAAGATCTCATCGAAGAAGACAAAGTCGAAATCAAAGCACTCGTAGTGAAAGAAAATTCCCGCGGACATGGAATCGGAAAAGCATTGATCGCAACTGCTGAAAAGTGGGCAAAGACCTACCAGATACATACAATTTACTTAAATTGTAATATAATCAGAGAACGAACTCACAGTTTTTACCTGCGCGAGGGATTTGAGAAGTTCAAGACCTCGCACTTTTTTGAGAAAAAAATTTAATGGGCTATATCAGACGCGGATTTAAAAAAGCAGGACCGGCAATTAAGATAGCCAAGAAAGCTACTCTTTGGGCAGCGGCGGGCTTTTTCGTTTCCACCATCGCTACTGTTATCATGCTGAAGTGGCTTCCCGTGTACTATACTCCCTTAGTTTTTATCCGGACCATCGAGTACGCGCTTGAAGGCAAGTGGGTTCCGGTACAGAAAACCTGGAAATCGATTGAAGAAATCTCCCCTCATCTTCAGAAGGCCGTCATCGCTTCAGAAGACCCGAAATTTCTTTCGCATAATGGATTTGATTTCGAAGCCATCGCCCGGGCCCTCGATGCTAATAAGCGCCGGAAGATCAAAATGGGTGCTTCAACTATTTCCCAGCAAACCGCCAAGAACGTTTTTCTCTATCCTTCCCGTACCTATGTCCGGAAAGGTTTTGAGGCGTACTTCACGGTCCTAATTGAAACTTTCTGGGGTAAGAAGAGGATTCTGGAAGTGTATCTGAATTCCATTGAGCTCGGGCCTGGTATATACGGTGCTGAAGCCGCCGCTGCTCACTTTTACGCCAAATCATCGGCCAGGCTCAATCCAAGTGAGGCACATCTCTTCGCCGCTATTCTTCCGAACCCGCGCAAGTGGAGTCCGAAGCGTCCAACGAACTTCGTCTTAAGACGCAGGAACTTCATCAGAAGAAATCTCGTTCTTCTGGGTCATTCTTACTTCAAGCCCCTCAATACTTAGTTCTTTAAATAAAAGCATCCGACGGATTGCTTGTTTCTCATGGAAGCATTCAGCACCATGAACGCCACTTCGACTCCATTGCGAAGACCGATGAGCTCATCATTCAGCTGAGCATGGCGATAGAATTTCTGGATCTCATCCTGTAATTCAATGAACATGGCACGCGCCCGCGCGAGACGATTCTGTGAACGGGAAAGGCCTACGTAGTTCCACATTGTTTGTTTCAAAGTGAGCTGATCCTGGGCGATGAGGGCGAGGTCAGATTCCTCATTACCTTCTGCCCAGTTCTTGATCTTATCGGGATCATAGTCAGTGCATTTTTCAATCCGCGAAAGAATATCCTCAGAGGCAATCGTGCCCCAGGTAAGTCCTTCAAGTAGTGAAGTCGAGGCCAGCCGGTTCGCACCATGAAGGCCGGTGCATGCCACTTCTCCGACTGCATAAAGACGCTTCAAATTCGTGCGTCCCCTGAGATCGGTTTTTACCCCACCACAGGTGTAGTGAGCAGCGGGCACAACCGGAATGGGGTTCTTCGCCATATCAATCTGATTATCTAAGCAGTGAGCGTAAATCGTCGGAAATCTCTCTTTGAGATAAGTTTCGCCCTTAGCAGTGATATCGAGATAAACGCAGTCTTCTTTCTCTGCAATCATTTCTTCGAGAATCGCGCGCGCCACCACGTCCCGGGGAGCAAGTTCCTCATCAGGATGATATTTCTTCATGAAGGCTTCACCCTTGGAATTAATCAGCCTTCCACCCTCGCCTCGTACTGCTTCGGAAACCAGGAATCTCCGGTGAGAAGATCGATTATAAAAAGTCGTCGGATGAAACTGGATAAATTCCATGTTGGTGACATCCGCGCCCGCACGATAGGCCATGGCGTGTCCGTCACCGCGGGCACCTTCAGCATTCGAGTGGTGAAGATAAAGTGCTCCGATCCCCCCGGTCGCAAGTACCGTGACTTTGGCGAGAACCTTTCTTACGCGAATCTCTTTCTGATCAAGAATGTAGGCGCCGAGGACCTGGTTTTCTTCATATCGCTGAGTAATGTCCACGCCGTGGTGATCAGGAGTAATGAGATCGATCGCCGTGTGACTGGTGAGAAAAGTGATATTCGGGAATTTTTCCTGATTCGAGAGATAATTGAGGAGTGATATCTGAATCGCATTCCCCGTCATGTCGCCTTTGTAAATAATCCGGTCGCGTGAGTGGGCCGCTTCTTTAGTAAAAAGAAGCTCCCCTTCGGCATCCTTGGCAAAATCAGTATGGGATTTATGAATCAACACCTCATCGATGATCTCAGCTGATCTGGTCGCGAGGATCTTTGCCGCTTCGACATTCGAGGTATAGGCAGAAGCACGGATAATATCGACCACCAGATCTTCCTGGTCGTTCAGGTCTTTCGGGCTATAGATGATTCCACCCTGAGCCCAGAAAGTATTCGTGATCTCAGGTTTTTTCTCACGGGTCACAATGGTGACATTGAGATTTCTTTCCGCAAGCTTGATGGCAGCTGAAAGCCCGGCAATACCGGTTCCGATAATGAGCACGTCTGTCTTGAAGTCTTTCATACCGACCTGTATTTGAGTGAGATATCCACTCTCGGGGCACTATAGGTGAGCGAGCCGACACTTAAAGCGTCAACTCCATCAATGAGATAATTTTTTACGGTATCAAGGCGAATACCGCCCGACACTTCAAAGGTCATTCCAGCTTGCTTCAGCTTCAATGCTTCCCGGATCTGATCAGCGGAAAAATTATCCAGCATCACATGCCTGATTCCCAAAGCTATTGCCTCTTTCAGTTCATCGATGTCATGAATTTCAGCGATGAGATTGGTGTAGAAGGTTCCCTGCGACTGGAAATATTCAAATGCACCCTTGAGTCCGCCGAGACAGGCCTTGTGATTATCTTTAATCATCCAGAGATCCGTCTGACCCAGGCGATGATTAAAACCGCCACCGACTCTCACTGCATATTTTTCAAGTGATCGAAGTCCGGGAGTCGTCTTCCGGGTATCGAGAATTTTTACATTCCCCGCCGCCTTCACGAATTGTCTGGTCCATGTCGCAATTGAAGATCCGTGTTGCAGGAGATTCAGCGCAAGCCGCTCACCTGTGACTGCGACATTAAAGGGAATTCTCTTTTTAAAGACGTAGCTTTCTGGTGAATGGAATTCTTTATTTTCCAGTGCGGTAACTTCTGAAACATCCTCGCCCAGAAAATGGAAGACTGCGGAGAAATAGTCCGCTCCCGCCACGATCAGTGGTGTCTTGAACTTCAGGGTAAGCTCCACCGGATGAGTTGGGAGTGTCCTCAGGTAGTGATGATTCCGGTTGAGATCGTCTTCAAGAAGCCAGCGTTCCACATCAGGAAGAAGGCCCTTCTGGATGACTTCATTCATGGGGTGGTAATTAACTCTTTTGGGCTTAAGAGGCAAGGGATTTACCTTTTCGCCTGGCGGCTGGTTACCTATGAATCCCGCCAGTTAACCTTCCATTCCCGGGCACTCTGCTTGCTTAAGAAAACACATGAACCGAAATTGGATAATCCTTGTTTTCATCGTTACTGGGCTTCTCTTCCTGATCCTCAAAACCCATGAAAAAAGAACACTCGTGCCTTATTTCAAAGCAGAGCGAAGTTTCAAGCTCCCTCATTTCACTGAGGCGCGGTCACGGGTATCGGCAAGCGAACTCTCTCTTCTGGAGCTGTGGGAATCCATGCTTACCGGCCGGGTAGCTCCCCTGGACCGCTGGCTCCGGAAAGAGTACAAGGCCCTTGCTCTGGCACATGTCTTTACGCCTTCCGGATTTCATCTTTCCGCAGTCCTCTGGCCCTTGTTCTTTTTATTACGGAAGAAAAAATCCAAAGCTTACCTCTTGGCTGCCATCGGAGCGCTCCTTTTATTGTTACCGGGTCAGTCCGCCTTAAAACGCATGACGCTGATAAAATTCAACCAGCAGTTTTTGGGACTCAGGACGGGTTTTCTCCTCGCCCTGGCAGCGGACATCCTAATTGGTTCGTTTTCCAGTTCACCTCTGGGTTTCACTTACAGTTTTCTTTTTTTGGGAATCATCTATTCCGGCGCCCGCGGGCTTACTTTGTTCGTGTGGTTTTTCATTGCCCAGGTACTCATAGCGTTTATCCAGGGAAATCTCGTTTCTCCCCTTCTCCTTCTCATCTCACCGTTCATTAATTCAGTACTTGCTATCGCCCTTCCATTCTTATTTCTTCTGGGCTTTCCTCTCTGGGTCTGGCAGCTCAAGACGGGATTAGCCATTCTGAAAGTCCTTCAGTTTCTGGTGAGTAGCTCCTATTCCCTGGTGATGAAATTCCCCCTTTGGGAGGTGAACGCAGTTCTTCTTTTATTTATTATTTTTCTTCTCCTGCGCCAGGGAAGACTGGCCTGCCTGATGTGTCTTCTCCTCACCACCGATCTCAATACGGATAACCGGAAAATTCCTGTTCCAGGATCATATGACTGGGTGGCGTCCGGGAGGATCCTCAAAGTGGTTGATCAGAAAATTTATCGGGAGGATGGAATCTGCAAGCGGGAATTGATTCGGGGGATGTGGTTTGAAACCTGCTCCCCCCGAAGGAGGAGCAGGAAAAAAAAGATTAGCTGACTTTCATGTCTTTTTGGAGAGCGGCGAAGGTTTTCTCTTCGCGAATGGCGTACATGAGATTCCGCTTGATGTTCTCATTTGACTTGTAGAACTTAGCGATTTCCTCTTTCTTCATGCCTGACTGAGAAACCATTTCTTCGATTTTTGCATCGAGATCAGCTTCAGTAGCTTCAACATTGTACTTACGGGCAAGTTTATCAAGGATAAGACCTGAACGAACCTGGAAGAGTGCTTTGCTTGTCACATCGTCATTCCAACGCTCGAAATAAAGCTGGATCATCTGTTCATTGAAGCCCTGTTGCTTCAGAGTGCGGGAAAGTTCCTGCTTAACGCTTTCTTTCTGGTCATCAACCAGTGCCTTAGGGACTTCAATTGGATTCTCAGAGATAAGCTTCTCGAGAATTTCCTGCTGAAGCTTGGCCTGGACTTCACGTTTTTTCTGAGTCGCCATGCGCTCTTTGTTCTTAGCTGTGAAATCAGCAACTGATTCAAAGCCGAACTCTTTAGCGAGTTCATCAGTGAATTCAGGGAAATTTTTTTGTTTGATCTCAAGGAGCTCAACATGGAAAGTAACCGGAGCATTCTTGAGGTCTTCTTCGTGATAATCGGCCGGGAAAGTGACTTTGATGTCTTTCTTTTCGCCTTTCTTCATGCCGATCATGCCATCTTCGAATCCTGGAATGAACTGACCAGAACCGATTTCGAGCATGTACTCCTGAGCTTTCATGTTCTCAGGCTTAGAGCCGTCCGCTTTTTCACCTTCGAAGTTGAAGACAGCGTGATCGCCCTTCGCGAGCTTGTGATTGGTATCTTTTACTTCAGCGATTTCTGCTTTGCTTGAAAGATGATTCTTCTTGAGTGTTTCAAAATCTTCTTCAGTTACTGCTTCAGAGTCTTTTTTGAAAGTAAGCTTAGAGTAATCCTTAAGCTCGAAATCAGGAATCACTTCCACTGTTGCTTCAAAAGCAACTGACTTCCCGGACTCGTATTTTGTATTTCCAAATTGTGGGTAACCAACAACGCGGATATTTTCTTTCTTCATGGCTTCGTAATACTGCTCAGAGATGAAGCGATAAAGAGCGTCGTTTTCAACCTGTGGTCCGAAAAGTTTCTGAACCATCTCAAGTGGAGCTTTCCCTTTACGGAATCCCTTGAGGTTTGAAGATTGCTGCTTGGCCGTAAGAGCGGCCTTGATCTGGCTGGAAAGATCAACTTTATCAAAGTTGAAAACTAATTTCTTAGTACAGCCGTTAACATCCTGAATGGTGTAAGACATGCGAACTCGCTTTTTTCATAGGTAAATTTGAACGGATTTTTTAACACAAAGCCCGGAAAAGTCAAAGATTCTAGTAATTGACGCGGACCATATAGAGGCCATTTGGTGGAGCAACCGGACCAAGTCTCTGAACCTTTGTGGGCCCCAAGGCAGATCGAAATTCTTCGAGCGAGATTTTGCCTCTGCCGACATTCCAGACAGCACCCACCAGAAGCCGGACCATCTGTTTCAGGAAACCATTTCCCTTGATCCGGAAACTGTAATGGGAAGGAAGCATCTGCCATTCCCCTTGCTGTATTTCAATGATGTCACAGGAGAAAATCGTCCGTACGTGTGAAGAGACCTCTGTTCCTTCACAGTAAAAATTCGTGAAGTCATGTTCCCCGACGAGAATCTTGCAGGCCTGTCTCATTTTTTCGAGATCAAGATCAAAGGGATAATTCGCAATCAGATCATTTTGAAATGCCGTGAACATCCGCTGCGAAGTGAAATGATAATGGTACTCTTTGGATTTCGCGTGAATGGTGGGATGAAATGCCTCATCTGAATTCTCGGCAAAGATCACTCTTATGTCATCCGGAAGATTTCCATTCAGGGCCTTCACCAGACTCTCAGGGGGAATGCTCAAGGGCATCGTGACCTTGGCAATCTGGCCCAGAGCATGGACCCCGGCATCGGTCCGGCCAGCTCCCATACTCTTCACTTCTTCTGATTTCGAGACAACGGATAAGGCGCGACTGAGTTCACCCTGAACAGTGCGCTCACTTGTTCCGTGCTGAACCTGCCAGCCCGAGTATCGCGAGCCTTTGTATTGAAGAGTGAGCTTGTAGTGACAGATCACTTTACGGCATCAAACTCAGGTTCATCCTCAGTCCAGTCGAAGATCCCTTCAAATTTCTTACGATGAGTAAGCCAGTAGATGATGGAAGCGAGGACGTATAAAGATAAAATTGCCGGAATCATCACTTCTTCCCAGAGGAAAAGTGAGGCCAGAATAAGGAAGATCACCATGAGAACCTGCTTCTTATGCTTTCTCACCCAATCGGAGTTTTTAAAGCTCGGAAAGGGAACGTTAGAGACCATCAGGGCAGCATAGAAGAGAAGATAGCCCAGAGTGAGTGCCTTCATCTCAACGAGTTCGGGAAGATTAAGTGATACGAGAATCATTCCGATCGCCGCCAGTGCGCCACTGGGAATAGGAAGTCCCTGGAAATAATCTGATTTATTTTTGTCGATGTTAGCATTGAAGCGCGCAAGTCTCAGGGCCCCGCAAAGCATGAAGAAAAAAGTTGCCACCATACCAGGTCGGCCGGAATCAGAAAGAAAGCGGAAGTAATAAACAATCGCCGGAGAAACTCCGAATGAAACGAGATCACTTAATGAATCGAACTGCTCTCCGAAACTCGATTGAGTATTCGTCATCCGCGCCACACGGCCATCGACCATGTCGAAAATGGCAGCAAGGACGATGAACATGCATGCTTTATAAAATTCACCGTGGAATCCCTGAAGAATTGCCATGAAACCACAACCCATATTCAGAGCAGTGAAAGTATTCGGGATAAAATAGGCCCACTTCTTATCAACAACCATAAAACCTCATTTGGAATCTTTGAGAGCTGCAATCACCGTTTGACCAGGCACAACAAATTCTTTCTCAAAGATCAGTATGTCACTGTTATTCGGAAGATAGATTAACAAAGTTCCCCCAAAAGGATAATACCCAAAACAAGCTGCACCCCTTCCTCGATCACCAGATTTCAGCCATATAGTGGGGCGAGTGCCATACTTGCAATCAACGAATCGCATGAGAGTTTGGGTCTTATTTTTTGATGTAAGAACAAAGTCCGTATGGGCCACATCATCCATCGAGCGGTAAAAGGCTACGGGCTCTGCTTCACGCGAGATCTTCACTCCCTTTGTCGCTCTTAGATGTGTCACTTCACCAGCAGTCGGGAGATACAATCCCTTTTCACTCCAGCCTGAAACCGAAATTCTTATTTCCTGACCTTCACCTGGTAAATGCGGAAGCTGAACATTCCTGCGGATAGATTTCACTTCACCATTCACTGGTGAAAGATAAATTTCACCATCATTTTTCAGCGTATCACGATAAGGAACTGCGTTCCTTCTGGTTATCAGTCCGGCAACAAAACAAATCACAGTACTAAGAAGTGAGTAACCGAAGCTCCAGTTCCACCAGGAGTAGATGAGAAGAAACAGAAGGCTCCATGAAACAGTCGTAGGAAGAAAGAAAAACCTTTTCACGGATTCATCCTGAATTCATCTTCCGGTGCACGAAAATAGTAAGACTCGCGCTTAAAATTCTTTCCCAGGACATTTTCAAAGATCACTTTCGGGTTTTGCTTTAATAGATCCGATGTCGAAATTGCATGCGTGGTGAAAGGCCTTAGCTTTTCATCCAATGAAGTTTCAGAGTGAATGAAGACCTGGCCCCTGGGGGCAATCAGATCCTTAACCTCGAGAAGCCTGGCCTTGCCTTCTCCATTTTTCCACTCATAGAAAAAATATTCACCACGATAAGCCTTCGTGATCCAAGTGCCTTCCTGGATACCTGTCATCTGCGGAATTTCGTAAGAGTAAAAAGAGTTAAAGGGAATATTGAAGAAACTTGTGACATCAGAAAAGCCTTCCGAAAGACGAAGACCGGTATAGAAACCCGGTCCGGCGATAGTGACGACCCTCTTCAGGTCTTTCATCTGTTTGCTGAAGTCTTTCAGGAGGCGATGAGTTTCGGTTTGAAGCGTGCTGGAAGCTCTTTGTCCTTTGAAAATTCTGAAATCAAGCCACTCCATGCCCTCATCCAGAAGACCCAGGGTGATGTCATAGCTCGAATCAATAAAAAGGACACTCAAGACTTAAATAACCTCGTCACATCATTAAAGAGTGCAATGAAGATGAGAAGGAAAAGAACTGAGACGCCGATTCTCTGAGCAAACTCCAGTTTTCTTCTCGAAAGAGGTCCGCCATTCAAGGCCTCGATGCCAAGGAAGACAATGTGTCCGCCGTCGAGAACCGGAATCGGAAAGAGATTGATGACTCCAAGATTGATGGAAATAAACGCCATGAGACGGAAGAACATGGAAAGGCTGATATTAAATGAATCAGAAGCAACTTTCCCGATTGCAAGAGGCCCACCGATATTATCCAGAGAGACTTCACGGGTGATGAGTTTCTTATAGCCGAGGAAAGTTTTTACAACTCCGTCAGTTGTACGATGGAAAGCTGATACCAGTGCGACTCCGAAGTTATCAGCTTTTGCGACCACGAGTTTTGGCTGGAGATAATCCACACCACTTTCTACACCGATAACTTTTACCTTCTGGTCCTCAACGGTCTTCACTTCCGGAACGAGAGTCTTCATGACTTTTTTACCGCCGCTCAGGACTTGAATTTTAGCTTCTTGCGCTTCCGGAAGCTTCTGGAGTCCGGCGCGAAGGTCTTCAAAGCTTGTGAGCGGATTCCCATTATAAGAAAGAAGGATATCATCCTTCTTGAGCCCGGCCTTATCCGCCGGGGTGCCCATTACGACATTTCTGATTGAAAGCTCAACCGGATAATATCCGGCATCTCTCAGTGATGATGCTGATTCTACAATCTTTTCTGCCTTGAGATTCGGAGCAGCGGCATTTTCCGGAATTTCATACAGATAAACTTTGCCCGATTGGAGGGTAAGAAGTTCTTCCAGGGAAGTATCAGGATCTGCTGATCCCCGAGTAAGGGAGGCGAGATATTTCTTGCCCGAAGCATCGACGAAGACAGGCTTTTTGCCATTCATGAACACAGTCTTGAATTCTTCAATGAATTCATCAAACTTCATTCCGACATCCATCTTCACATCTTCTCCGCGTCTTTTCACGGTGAGGGTATGAATCTCGCTGTCATTGATATTGAGGTCATCGATACTAAGAATATTTTCATCATTGATCATGGTGAGGACATCACCAGAACGAAGGCCTTTCTGATAAAGTTCGGTCTTCTCTGACACCATTCCGATTTTTGTTTCCGGAACTTTTTCTCCAGCTGTGAGAAGACCAACATAAAGTACGTATGCCATGAGAAGGTTCGCTAGGGGCCCGCCGAATACGATCCAGAAGCGCGCCATCTTACTCTTATGGTTGAACGCGACTTTCTTTTCTTCTTCCGTCAGTTGGACTTCAGAAAAAGGATCGTCACCAAACATCTTCACATATCCTCCAAGAGGAATGATAGAAATGGCGTATTGAGTTCCATTCTTCACGTACTTAAAGATCTTAGGACCAAAACCGATCGAGAAAACCTCAACTCTCACACCAAAGAGCCTGGCGAAGAAGAAGTGTCCAAGTTCATGGAAGAAAATGAGCGGACAGAGGAAGAGAACAAAAATAAGAATTTTTTCTAACATAAGTCCTTCCTTACTGGAATTTTACCAGGAGGTAGAAAGCATAAAGTGGTGCAACAAATAAAAGGCTATCTACTCTGTCATAGACTCCCCCGTGTCCCGGGATCAATGTCGAGCTGTCCTTAATTTCAAATTGTCTTTTGAGTTTTGACTGGGCGAGATCACCCACCTGCGAGCAACTCGCGATGATCGTGAAAACCACAATCGTGAAAGCATCAATCGGTTCAACCAGCTGATGCCAGTAAAAAGCGGTAATGGCCACGGAGCAAATGACTCCACCCAGGGCGCCCTCGACGGTCTTTTTCGGACTCACAGCTTCCCATAATTTATGCTTCCCGAACTTCCTGCCGCAAAAGTAGGCAAATGTATCGACGGAAAAATTAAGGAGGAGAAGAGCCACGAAGAGAATACGCCAGTTCGGAAAATGGATGATGCAGCTAAGGCAAAGAAGTGGAATGAGAGCGAAGATCCCGGCGCCCCATGAGGTCGCGCGAAAAACTTTAAGTAATGTTTCTGACTTCTTATAGATCACAAAAAGATAGATCGCGAGAAGAAGATCCAGCACGATTCCCGCCGATATCCAGAAACTGAATGACGAAGCGCTGATCTCATAAAAGTTAAAGAACCAATAGCCCAGGATATAAAGTGACTGCGCTAAGATATAGCGCTTGGATGTTCTCGGTTGGTCATAAAAGTTTGTGATAATTTCATCAATGAGCACCGGACCAATGATTCCGATCCCGATCAGCGTTGCAGTTTCTCCGATGAATAAACACGAAGTAACGAGTAATGCGAGTATGGCCCCGGAAATAATTCTGACTGTGGTATTAGACATCAGGAAATTACTCCCTGAGTGAAGACAGTTTTATTAGATTCTGCCTGTTCAATTGAAAGCTGAAGACTTGCCTGAGCCGAGACATTTCCGAAACGTCTTTCGCGACAAGATACGTGGTTAATGATGCTCTTAAATTCCTGGGCGGTAAAATCCGGCCATTTTGTCGGGCTGAAGTAGAATTCAGCATAGGCCATCTGCCACAGGAGGAAATTCGAGATTCTCTGCTCGCCGCCAGTTCTGATCATAAGATCAACATCGCCTGTTTCAGGACGATAAAGCATGCTGGAGAGATCCTCTTCCGTCATGAGCTTCGTGGGACTTTGAATCTGGAACTGGTTCACCGCTCGAATGATCTCGGCACGTCCACCGTAACTGAAAGCAAACGTGAGCTTGAGTCCCGTATTCTTTGAAGTCATGGCTTCCGTTTCTTTGATCAGCGCAACTGTATCCTCGGGAAGTCCCTGGATCTCGCCGATGACTTTGAAATGAACATTATTCTTGAGAAGGCGAGCCCGCTCTTTAAGTAGAAATTTCTTAAGCAGCTTGAAGAGGAGTGAAACTTCCTCAACCGGACGACTCCAGTTTTCCGTCGAAAAGGCGTAGAGAGTGAGGGCCTTGATACCTACATCATCGGCCGCCTGAACTATGTCGGAAACAACTCCGGAGCCACGCACGTGTCCCCAGATCCGAGGCCGGAACCTCTTCTTGGCCCAGCGACCATTCCCGTCCATAACAATAGCAACGTGTTTGATACTGCTCATATCAGACAGTCAGAAGCTCTTTCTCTTTCGCTTCTACGATCTTATCGACTTCTTTGATGTAATTATCAGTAACTTTCTGAATCTCTTCCTGAACTTTCTTTGATTCATCTTCAGAAATTTTCTTATCTTTCTCGCCAGCTTTCACTTTGTCGTTCTGCTCACGGCGGATGTTACGGATAGCAACTTTCGCGTCCTCGCCGAGTTTCTTTACGTCTTTCACGAACGCTTTTCGCTTGTCTTCGTTAAGAACCGGAAACTGGATACGGATAAAAGTTCCGTCGTTACCAGGGGTAAGTCCGATGTTAGCCGCCAGAATACCTTTTTCAATAGCTCCGATAGCTGTTTTATCAAAAGGCTGGATCTGAAGAAGACGAGCTTCCGGAGTAGAAATCTGGCCCAGATTTTTAATCGGAGTCGGAGTTCCGTAATAATCTGCCATTATCCCGTCGAGAACGTTTGGGGTTGCGCGACCGGTTCTCACTTTTGACATTTGATTCTGAAGCGACTTGATCGCTTTCGTCATCTGATCATCTAATACTGGCTTAATTGTTTTCATATCCATAACAAGAGTCTCCCTTAGAGTTTTTTCGTAACAACTGTTCCAATGGCTTCGCCATTAACGACGCGAGCAATGTTTCCTTCTTCGAACATGTTGAACACGACGATATCCATGTTGTTATCCATGCAAAGAGTGATCGCAGTTGAGTCCATGACCTTGAGATCTTTATTGAGAACATCAATATAAGAAAGTGTATCGAATTTCTTCGCATCTTTATACTTCATTGGATCTTTATCATAAATGCCATCTACTTTCGTGGCCTTCATGATGACTTCAGCATGAACTTCGTTGGCCCGAAGAGCAGCAGTTGTGTCAGTCGTGAAGTAAGGATTTCCGGTACCGGCGGCAAAGATCACCACTCTCTTTTTTTCGAGGTGGCGAACGGCACGGCGACGAATATAAGGCTCGGCAACTTCCTGCATAGCTATCGCAGATAGAACCCGTGTGTAGACATCTTTTCTCTCCAGGGCATCCTGAAGGGCCAGAGAGTTAATTACGGTTGCCATCATTCCCATGTAATCGGAAGTGGCACGGTCCATTCCGGAAGTTGCGCCGGCAACACCGCGATGGATATTTCCTCCGCCGACAACGATGGCGATCTCGCAACCGGTTTCCTGGAGTGTTTTAATTTCTGAGCTGATCTTATTGAGAATCTCGCCGGAGATACCATGACCCTGGTCACCGGCAAGGGCTTCACCTGAAAGTTTGATGAGTACGCGCTTGTATTTCATTGTGCCCTTTAAAAAGGAAAAGGGGACTTCCATGAGTCCCCTTTTCTTTATTACTGTCTGGAATTAATTTTTCCCCGAGAGCTTCGCGATTTCCTCTGCGAAGTTTTCTTGTTTCTTCTCGATGCCCTCACCGAGATTGAACTTCGTAAACTTCGTCACTTTAAGGGTCGCACCTGCTGTTTTAGAAACAGTCTCGATGAGCTTCGCAACAGTCGTATCAGGGTCTTTTACAAATGACTGCTCATAGAGACAAACATCCGTAGCAAGCTTGTTCAGCTTCCCTTTTACGATATTCGGAATCATTGCTTCCGGCTTACCCTGCTCTTTTAATTGAGCAGCATAAACTTCCGCTTCACGAGCCTTGAAAGCTTCATCGATTTCAGAAGCATTTAGGAAAGACGGGTTAGCAGCAGCGATCTGCATGCAAAGATCTTTTGCGAGTTCTTTGACTGCTTCGTTACCTGTAATGTCTTTATCAGCTTCGATCTTAACGAGAACTCCGATTTTACCGGAGTGAACGTAAGAACCAATTTGACCATTCCCTTCCAGAGTCATGAGCTCAACACGACGAAGATCGATTTTTTCACCGATCTTGATTGTGAGTTCTGAAACTTCATCCTGAAGCGTAAGACCTTTAGGACCTTTCGCTGCCAGAAGCGCAGGAACAGTATTGTGTTTTCCATCCACCGCTACATTAGCAGCAGTCTGGACGAAAGCCTGAAAAGAGTCGTTTTTAGCTACGAAGTCAGTTTCGCAGTTCAGCTCTACGAGTGAAGCAAGCTTGCCTTTCACTACAGCAGCGATCAGACCTTCAGCGGCAACACGCGACTGCTTCTTGGCAGCTGCAGCGAGACCTTTAGCGCGAAGGTAATCAACGGCTTTCTGAAAATCCTGAGTTTCATCGAGAGCTTTTTTACAATCCATCATCCCTGCGCCAGTTGTCTCGCGGAGGTTTTTTACGTCAGCAGCTGTATAAGCCATGGTTGTATTCCTTTATCTCTAAAAAATTAAACTTCTTCTTCGTCAGCACCCTTAAGATCGATATCTTTCTCATACTTCTTAAGGATTTCAGTTTCGAGATCCATATCACGGCTGTCATCTGAGCCGTCTTCTTTGCGTGATTTAGATCCGCCTTCAACGATTGCGTTCGAGAAGTAATCGAGGAAGAGAGTGATTGATTTAAGAGCATCGTCGTTACCTGGAACGATGTACTCAATTCCTGTTGGATCACAGTTAGTATCTGTGATTGCGACAACCGGAATACCGAGAACGTTCGCTTCTTTTACAGCAATGTGCTCATTGTTTGGATCGATGATGAAAATCGCTCCTGGGAGCTTTCTCATATTCTTGATACCACCGAGGTTCTTCTCGAGTTTTGCTACTTCCTTCTCAACGTTAGACTGCTCTTTCTTAGTGAGGAGCTTGTAGTCTCCGTTTTCTTTCATCTTCTCAACTTTACGGATCTTATCGATCGAGAGAGCGATAGTTTTGTAGTTAGTGAGCATTCCGCCGAGCCAGCGAGAAGTAACGTGGAAAGCTCCACACTCTTCTGCTTTCTTCTTAACCATGTCAGCCGCCTGTCTCTTCGTACCAACGAAAAGAACTGACTTACCTTGCTGAGAAGTTTTCTTCAGGAACTCATAAGCTTTTTCGGCCATAGGAAGAGTCTGTTGAAGATCGATGATGTAGATGCCGTTACGTTCGCCGTAAACATACTTCTTCATCTTTGGATTCCACTTGTGTGTTTGGTGACCGAAGTGGGCGCCGGCCTCAAGCAATTGCTTGACCTGTAACTTAGACATGAAAACTCCTTGGTGGTTTTATCGAATCACTTTGTGCCATCAACAATTGATGGACCAACCAATTAAAGTGATTAGATTTCCCCTTATGGGGATGTAATTATTTGGTGTGAGATAAATAGCACGCAGGGTGATTTAGGGCAAGATTTTTGAGAATGAAATCAAGGCTTTGAGGGATAAACTCAAAGCCTTTTAATGCACTATTCCATTGGGGCAATGAGGACCTTTCTTGGCTTCGAACCTTGCTGTGGTCCTACAACCCCTTGTCTCTCCATCTCTTCGATGAGATTCGCGGCCCGATTATATCCAACACCCAGTCTTCTTTGGAGGAAAGAAGCACTTGCCATTCGATGTGTCGCAACGCAACGAACTGCTTCCTCATACTTTTCATCCTTCAGAGCTTCTCCGTCGGAATCCCCGGTAAATGAGTCAGCACCATCATCGCTGTTGCCATTATTCTCGATAAATT
>JAKFFP010000375.1:0-23458 GCA_036675045.1 Bacteriovoracales bacterium
ATGCCGGTCGCGCGGGTGAAACCGGCTTTTGTCACCACGCCTTCTTCAATGTTTCCGATGCGCGGATTTTTGATGAGGAAAATCTTATCAGCTGTGTGTAGAGAAAATAGCATGGTCGCTCCTTTGGTCGTCTTCCAACGGTTAATGCGGCTTCCATGCCGACGACAACATACCCTTAAATGCCCGGGATCCGGGAGGCAGGCAAATCTTGCCTAGGGAAGAGTGCCCTGTGAAATGCCATAGTTAAGACCAGGGAGCCCCATGATCCAAATCAGAGAAATCAAAAATAGCGATACGATCCCACGACGGATGAACTTTTCGATCTCTTCCGCCAGGATGGCTCGGTCTATTTTGTCGCAGAAGATGAAACCGGAATACCTCACTTCGCGATGACGATCCCTTAAAATGAGGTATTAAGGGACGCTGAGAGAAAGGCCGATCTTCCGAGATCACGTTCCCAATCAGTATCATTGAATCTTTTCCCTTCCTTTAGGCTTCTATCAAAGCTCAGACCCCCTTGAATTTCCCCCAGTATATTTTCAACGAAAGGTTTTCTCATACTTAAGTACAGTCGTTTCTCATTCAGGAATAATCGGTCAGTGAGTTCTTCCCGCTTTTTACGGAGAAAGGTCTGCTGATTAACAGAAAAGCCGAGGCCCCATTGAGTCTGTTTCTCAGTTGTATACGTCAACTGTGTTTTGAAATTCGTAATGAAAAACGAAGCTGAGAGAAGCCATTTCTTCACTGGTGTCCACTGGATGCTCATGAAGGGAAGTCCGAACATCCCGGTAAAATTATCTTTCCGGTAGAAGTATATAAATCCTGGGATCGGGAAATAATTAAGTAAGGGATTATTATTCGATAAAAAAACGGTCCACACCCAGAGTGAATCCTGATCCGCACGAGGGGCATAAAAGCCATTTAGCGAAAACGCCAACTCGCGTCCGCTATGAAACGGTTTGTCTCCCGCGGAGCCTAAAGAACTTCTCACTCCGAAGAATTTGTTTTCGGAGAATTTTGTGTACTGTCCCCCTACTTCCAGACGATGAAGCTCGCCGAGCTTCTGGCCATCCGGAAGAAGGATACGTTCATTAAACTTCACAGTCCCTGCTGTCAGACTCGTCGTAAAAGACTGTTTCTCTTTTTTCCACATGGGACTGATGAGGCTCACTTTTCCCTGATTAATGACAAGAGGATTTCCTTCGTATGCAGTCATTCCTTCCAGGGAGAGGATTTTCTTTTTGGGAGGAACCAGTCCAACTCCGCCCATGACACCGACGAAAGAGGAAATTCCTCCGCTCCGGACTCCGGAATCTTTTACCAGCTGATTAAGCCGTTTTAATTCTTCTTTGCATTCAGTTGAAACTTCTTCGCGGTGTGAGACAAGGCAATTTATCCTGTCAGCTTCATTCTTCAGATTTTGACAAAAGCGGTTGGCATCCGGATCACAGGGATCCGCTGCTATAGCAGTTGAGATTAAAAATAGAAATACAAATGGAATAGGAGTCACTGAAGTATTCTAGCAGAATTTTACAAAGGGAATACCTTGAACAAGAGTCTCAAACTGATTAATAGAGTGAGAATTCCCGTGCCCTTCTGCACCAGAGCGTAAGAAATGCTCCCATGGGTCCCGATGCGCGAACCGATCTGACCGCCGATGATCACCGCCAGGAATAGCGGCAAATAGGTCAGTGAATCCGGAAGAAACGAATCCTTCGCAAACTGACCCAGAAGTCCTGAAAGAGAATTCACCAGGATGAAGACACTCGCCACGGCCGCAGCATTCTTGGAGCGGGCCCAGCCGAGGTTTATCAGAAGGGGAGAAAGAAAAATCCCACCGCCTATTCCCACCATCCCGGAAAGAAAACCCAGTATCCCGCCGGTGATAAAAGAAATCACAAATCCGGGTTCTTTGATTTCATCCTGCTGACGGTCTTTAACCAGGAGAATTCTGAGACCACAAAGCAGAAGACTGGTGGTGAGAAGGATGTAAAAAACTTTTTCATTCAGTGGGAAATATCCGCCGAAAAAGGCCAGGGGCACTGAGCTGATGACAAAAGGAAGAATAAGATTCTTCTTCATGAGCCCTGAGCGATAAAAATGATAACACCCACCGCTCACGACCAGAATATTACAAAGAAGAGAAATTTTGGGAATGACGTCAAACGGAAGACTCATGAGAGCGAGCATCCCGATATAGGAAGTTCCTCCGCCAAAGCCCACAGTGGCGTAGAGAAGTGCGATGAAAAAAAAGGCTAGGGTGAGAAGGAGCATGCCCCGCCTGCCAGAGAATAGAACTGTTGAGCACCTTTCTTTCTGGCCTCGGTCACCAGCTTCTTACTTCTTATTCCCCGATGACAGTAAAGCACCACGGGTTTATCAAGACCCAGATAAGAATTAAGAATCTGATCATCATGATTTCTCATATCCACAAAAACAGCACCCAGATGCCTGGCCGCTTCCATGCTGATCTCCAGATCCGAAGCTTCCAGAGTCAGATCTCCCCGGCAGGAAGGACAATTTTCCTGCTTCAGGTTTTTGATCTTCATCTGCTCAAGAGTTTTCAGATCCAGGTAGTAGGTCGAATTCATCGTGTTGTTTTTCTTCTCCTGAAGATAGAGAATCGCTTCACTCGCCTGAATAGAACCCATGACAGCAACTGCTGCACCCAGAACTCCGAAGTCATTGCAGTTCCCTAGCTCTGAGTCGGACGGGATCGATTGGCCGGAACAACGGAGACAACCGGAATTATTTTTCGGGTCAAAGGTTCTGATCTGGCCTTCGTATTGATAGATACTTGTTGAAACAAGTGGAATGCCCGCGATGAATGCGGCGTCATGAAGAAGATATTTCGTTTCAAGATTATCCGTGCAATCGATAACGAGATCCATGCCTGTAACCACTTTCATCACATTGGCGGAACTTACTTTCCAAGCATTGCCGTAAATTTCAATGAAGGGATTGAGTGCCCTGAGTTTTGGAACGGCGACATTGATCTTCTTTTCACCAACAACATCCGGAGAATAAAGCGGCTGACGGTGAATATTACTGATATCAATCGTATCATGATCGTAAATGTGGATTTCACCCACGCCCGCGGACACCAGTGAAGTGAGAACCGGACAACCGAGACCTCCGGCCCCTATGACAATAACCTTTGAAGCTTTGAGGTTATCCTGTTTCGTCACAAGCTTTTGCTTACGGTAATAATCCTTCTCATGGAAATGCACATGAGTGTGGTGATCCCGGCAGAAAACCCATTTCGGCTCCTGGGAGAGGTAATGCTCTTTTTTCCAGATCGGCAGGCGATGCTTAATCTCATCGATCACGTAACGGGAGGCCCTGAAGGCATCATCCCGGTGAGAGGCCACCGCTCCCACCCAGACAGCGATCTCACCCAGCTTCAGATGCCCAAACCGGTGAGTGCAGGTGACGGAATGGATATTGAATTTTTCCTTCGCCTCACGGAGGATTTTCTCGCCTTCTTTTTGAGCAAGCTCCGGATAAACCTGATATTCAAGCGAGGAAACTTTTTTCCCTTCATTATGATCGCGAACCCAGCCCTCAAAGCTCACGAATGCTCCTGCCTCGTTATTTTCGAGGGTCTGAATGAGCTCTTCTCGCAGGATGGGAAGGGGAGTAAGAGTAAACAGCTTAGCCTCCTGCCACGGGTGGGATGAAGACAATTTTTGAATTCTCGCGAAGCGGATCACTCATCCGGCAGAACTCATCATCCACAGCAACCTGGATCATGCTGTTACTCAGGGAGAATCCGAATTTTTCTTTGAGATACTCGTAAAGCTCAGCGTGTGTGCCGAAATCAACACTCATCTCTTCAGCATCGACGCCTCTTTCCTCACGGAGAAGCGCGAAGTAGCGGATGTTAATGTTTTTCATTCAGTACCTTTGTGCATTCGTCCACGGTGTTCACGTTAGCGAGATTCACAGCTCCGGATTGTCCGAGCTTTAAAATTTCAGCGTTTCTCAGAACTTTCACCGGACAAGTTATATTCTCCTTTGCAGCATTGGCAAAAAGCGTCCGCGCCTTCGGCGTATACAAGGTACAAAGGGGTTCCGCGAAATCTTTCTCCGCATTCCTGAAGGCAACAGCTGTCCCGTCAGCATCGTAATGTGATAGCAATTCCTGAACAGTCTCATCATTAAAATGTATGAGATCACAGGCGACAACAATCCAGTTAGCTTCCGGACGAGATTCCATAGCAGAAAGTATCCCGGCGATGGGACCTGAAATTCCGACTTTATCTTCAATCACCGGTAGCTTTTCCAGGGGAGTGTTAGTCCACTGACCGGCCCTCGCAGATAAGAAAACGTCATCGCAATATTTATCCAGGATCTCAGAAATATAAAGCGCGTGAGGTTTTCCATGGTAATCAATCAAGGCCTTGTCACGTTTCATGCGCTCACTTTTTCCACCGGTGAGAACCAGACCGTACAGTGGTCCATCGAGAAGGGTATTCTTTCCACCAGTCTTGCTCACAAGTTTCGACGGGCCAATGATCATATCGTGGGAAAGGGCCTTGCACATATCATAGATTGTAAGGGCGGCCACAGTTGCGCCGTGAAGCGCTTCCATTTCAACACCAGTCTTATATTTAGTCTTGACCGTACAACGGACAGTGACCTTAAGATTCTGATCATGGGTGATACTGAACTTGCAGCTCTCAATCGGGATCTGGTGGCAGAAAGGAATCATCTCCCAGGTTCTTTTCACTGCCATAGTGCCGGCGATAATGGCCGTCTGGAAAACCGGACCTTTCTTCACGGTGAGTTCTTCACCCTTCAGTAACTCGCGGAAAATTTCCGGAAGAATAACTGAAGTTTCAGCGACTGCTGCCCGCGCAGTTACTTCCTTGGAAGTGACGTCAACCATGGTCGGTTGGTTTTTCTGGTCTATGTGAGTAAGCATTTATCCTCCGATTCCGTTCATCTGGTGGGACACTTCTATCGGCCTCATCGCGGGCTTCATCCCGAGAAGTTCCTGATATACCGGAATACGTTCTTCCGTCGTTTTGTTTCTGATTGAGATACCGTCATCTTTCATAAGGCACGCACGCAGGATTCCGTCCGCGGAAAGTCTCCATCTGGAGCATTGTCCACAGAAGGGACGGGACTCTGAAGCAATGAAGCCGATCTGAGCGCCGTTATCGAGCAGGTAATTAAAGGAGGTGGAATCTCCCTCTTTCACGATTGGTTTTAAGAGATGTCGTTCCATGAGACGTGCGATCATTTCTTTTGCAGGTATAAACTGCTTCTTCTGGGCATCCCGGGCATGGCCGATTCTCATGAGTTCGAGAAAGCGGACTTCAATGCCGGTATTCCTGGAGTAAGTGACAAAATTCTCCAGCTCATGATCATTCACGCCCTTCATGGCAACCGTGTTGACCTTCACGACAAATCCCATCTTCCTTGCCCGCGAAATATTCTCAAGAACGCGATCCAGGTAATCTCCATGAGTAATACTCATGAAATTTTCGGGATCAAGAGAGTCGAGGCTGATGTTCAGGTGGAATACCCGGTTCTCTTTCAGGATTTCCAGATAGCGATCAAGAAATATCCCGTTGGACGTGAGACCGATTTTTTTGAGCTTGAGCTGAGAAATACCTCTTACGATCTCTTCAAACGCGGGCCGTAGGAGTGGTTCTCCGCCAGTGAGCCGAAGTTCTTCTACACCCAGGTCAACGAGCTCGCTTACGATTTCGGTGTACTCGGAAGCCTTGAGGAATTTCTTCTCATCCATGAAAGTTGAATCAACCGGCATACAGTAGTGACAGCGGAGGTTACACTTGTCTGTGAGTGACAAGCGGAGCTTTCTGATTTTTCTTCCATGGGAATCGGTGAGGTTTGTCACATTTTCCCCAGATATTGAAGTTTCATAGGGCGGAATAGTAGCTTTCGATGGATTATCTGTCCCAATTCTCTCAAGAAAGTTTGAATATAGTGTAAATTCTACCGGTAGATATTCCCTCCCGGTATGAATCATGATTAACGCTTTTTTAGGATTTTTTTCTTTCTCGTAACAGTTGCTTTTGTCATGATGGATGACATGAAGCTCATCTGTGTTCTTATTTTCACATTGTGGTCTGCCTCTGCCTTTACAGGGGTCACTCCGGATGAACAGGTCTGGGTGAATCTCAATTCCTTCATTAATCTGAAAAATGACTGGCGGTTGTATCTGGAGGCCCAGCCACGCATCATTGACTACCATTCTCAACATGGCACAACTCTTTACCGGACAGCGGTTGGGAAATCAGTTGGTCACGGGGTTTCACTCTGGCTCGGTTATGGTTTTATCGAGAGAACGAATCCTACCTACCTTCACGAAGATCGTCTTTTCGCACAGGTCATGCACACCAGAAGTATCCATGAAAAAATTAAGCTCAGTAATCGAACACGCTTTGAAGGAAGATATTTCCGGGGAATGAACTCAGCGGCGTGGCGACTACGACATCTCATAAGAGCAGATTATCGTTTCGGCGGTTCAAGATTCGGTCTGGTCGTGAACGATGAATGGTTCTGGAATTCAGCTTCTCATGCACAATCCGGCAACCGGGAAGGCCTTGACCAAAACCGCGCTTTTGCCGGTCTATCCTGTGTCTTCGGGGAAAAAGAGGATCATAACGCCGAGATTGGCTACATGAATCAATATGTGAATGGAACACGGAATGATCAAAGTAATGACATTCTCGCTCTGCAATTTACGTTCCGCTATTAAGCGGATAAATTTAATCATGGGTCGATTTACATTCTTATTCCTCCTTCTATTTTCCTGTTCTCAATTTAAGTCTCACGAGGAGCCGGCCATTCCGGGTTCACTCGAAGAAGCCGTTGAATCTTCTGCCCGCGCTGAGGAAAATTCAGACCGGGATGAGTATCAGCACCCAAAAGAGACACTCGAGTATTTTGGGATCAAACCCGAGATGACTGTCGTCGAGATCTCGCCCGGTGCCGGATACTTTACCGAGATCCTTGCCCCGTATCTCGCTCGAGAAGGCCAGTATGTGATGGCGATTCCCCGCATTCCCCAGAACCCTCCGGCATTTCTCATCGAGAATGAAAGAAAGCTTCAGGACATTCTTCTGCGCCAACAGGAAGTAAAAGCGAAAACCAAATTCATACCCTTTGAGCCGCTTGATGCGAGAAACCGTATCAAGAAGGATTATGTCGATCTCGTTCTTGTCTTCAGCAGTATGCATAATTGGGTGGCCAAAAACGAGACTGCTCCTTCACTCAAGTTTTGCTACGACATTCTGAAAAAGGGTGGGACCCTGGGAATTGTCCAGCACCGGATCAAGGCAGGTAAGAAGAGAGTTCCCAAGAGCGGCTACATGTATGAAAAAGAAGTGATTGGACTGGTGACGAAAGCGGGCTTTAAGTTCGTGGGTAAGTCTGAGATCAACGCTAATCCCCACGACACTGCCGATTATCCTGAAGGTGTGTGGACTCTTCCTCCGACTTATCGCCTGGGTGAGAAAGACAAGGATAAGTATGAAGACATCGGTGAGAGTGATCGCATGACTCTGAAGTTCATTAAGATCTGAAAACAGGCCACGCCCGAAGGGTGGCCTGTGTGATAAAATTAAGCTTTAGTTCCGATTGATTTCATCGTTTCTTTGATCAGTTAAAAAGGGGGCCCCGAACGGGGCCCCCTGAGAAAAACAATTTATTCAATCGAACATGCACCTAAATAATCATCATGATGGTTCTTGTGCGACTTAACAGCAGGACAAGCAATGACGATGGTGTGTGAATCCAGATTTCCTGTCTGGTGACAGATCTTCACTTTCACCTGTCTTCTGACAGTGGTCTTCTTCGATCCACCGTTAGTTGATTTCTTCTCAGTTATCCTCTTGACGTACAGATACTGCGGATCGAGACCATCGCAACCATTAGCGATGACATCTTCGATTGTCGGTGGAACTTCTTCAACCGGATCGGTACCAGGATCAGTTCCAGGATCAGTTCCAGGGTCAGTTCCAGGGTCAGTTCCAGGGTCAGTTCCAGGGTCAGTTCCAGGGTCAGTGCCAGGGTCAGTTCCAGGATCAGTTCCAGGGTCAGTTCCAGGGTCAGTTCCTTCTTCAGGCAAAGGAGGATTGGCAATACAGGCAGCGAAGATCGGTTCTTCGAGCTCTGTTACCACATCCTCATAGGCAGGCTGACAACGGTCAGGGAACATTTGGCAGGAAGCCAGGTCTTTGGCCTGCGAGCAGAAAGCATCGTTTCCTTCAATGGCCATGTTCATTTCGAAATAGTCTGAAGGGTTACACGCTGAAATCAGCAAGCACGCCAGAATAGAGACCTGGAAACGGCCGGTTGAACGGATGAATTTCATAAATGCTCCGTAGAGCGGAAGGTATGTTAAAAGTTATCCCTAACTTTTGGTCCAGACCTTTCGGATACCCACTATTTTATCTTTCAGCAAACGTGCAACGGGAGGAAACGTCCAACAATAAAATAGAGAGAGAGATACGCTAATTGTAGAACTCTTGGGAGAGAGTTCTCACAAAATCAACAAACCGAGTGATTCTGATAGGTAACAAAAATGTCCCCATTCAAGCTGTCATAAACCTGAAGGGCGTAACCTCCTTATTAGTCGATGCCTCATTTTTTCTTAATAAATCAGTTATTAATTTAATCCAAGGTGACGGCCGGGAGGTCCTTTCTCTCCCTATGAAAACCTCATTACCATCATTCCTGGGAGGCCTCTATGCTGTGGAAAAACCGGAGAATGAGTAGCAACGTTATTGATCGACGTCTGGGAGGAGGACTGGGAATCGGAGGCCTTCTGATCGGGGCGGTGATTTATTTTCTCATGGGCGGAGATCCCGCCGTTTTTCTCGCGCAGAATGCGGATCAGGTTCAAGAGCAGGAAGACACCCCCGTGAACGATGAAGAAAAACAATTCGTCAGTGTCGTCCTCGCGGACACGGAAGATGTGTGGAACAAAATTTTTCATGCCAATAACCTTCGCTACCGGGAGCCTAAGCTCGTCCTCTTCCGAAATCAGGTGCAGTCCGCCTGTGGCAGGGCCAGTAGTGCAGTCGGGCCTTTTTATTGCCCGGGAGATGAACAGGTTTATCTGGATCTTGATTTTTTTCACCAGCTTTCAGAGTCTCTCGGTGCAGGTGGAGATTTCGCAGTGGCTTACGTCGTTTCACACGAAGTTGGTCACCACATCCAGAACCTCCTGGGGGTAAATGAAAGTTTTCAGAATAAGACCTCTGGGATGGATGCTAAAGGACGAAACCTTCTTTCTGTGCAGGTTGAACTTCAGGCGGATTGCCTCGCCGGTGTCTGGGCCCGACAAACCGATCAGTTAAACAAATCCCTGGAGGTCGGAGACATTGATGAGGCGATGCGGGCAGCTGCGGCGGTAGGGGATGACCGGCTCCAGGAAGCTACCAGGGGCGAGGTCGTTCCGGATTCCTTTACGCATGGAACGTCGGCGCAGAGACTTGCGGCCTTTAAACGTGGGCATGCTGAAGGCGATACGCAGGCCTGTCTCAACAGTTATTCTTTGCTCTGATAATTAAGGTCTGTCATTTTTACCAATGAAAACCACCGGAGGAATTTTTCCTTTAATATGCCGTCCATGAAAACAATCCTCACCCTTTTACTCATCACATTCTCATTTTCCGTTTCGGCGGACGATCGCGCCTGTGCCGCTCTCATTGAAGAGCTGGGGATTTCGCCTGCTGTCCAGGGACAGGGGGATATAAAAAGAAAAGTCATACTGGAAGGGAAGTCCAAAGACGATATTCAATGCCAGGTGAAATTTCTTCCGGACTTCTGCACATTCGAGCTGGGTGCTCCGCTGGATGCGCCGGAAATGTATTATCTTCAGGAAACGAGCTACTCTTCAGTGAAGATCAGTTACAGCAACAGAAACCGTTTTTCTTTCAAGGCAGTGACCAAAGAGTCAACAGATGACTGGGGACGGATTACCCGGATTCTCAAAATCGACAGAGAGGAAAAAGGTGGATACGAATTGAAGTATGAAATGAAAGAAGGACGATTCTTTCAGAATGACGCAAAATCTTTCAAATGCCACGTGAGAGTCGTGCGTAATTCTTAGGCCTTCCACGAGGGTACGCTCGCAACTTTCCCCGCGAATCAATTTTTTTCTGACACCGCCATTCGACCACTATACTGAATTTTTATTCTGCGTATGATCCACATCCAGCGAGGATCAATATGGCAACATACCTTAAACTACCATCTCTCATGATTTTTCTGGCCCTTCTTTTCCTGTGTGCCTTCGTGCCTGAAGGGAAAAGCGTCGCTGGAACTTCTCCCATAAACCCGGCCGATACGGCGTGGATGCTGACAGCGACGGCACTGGTGTTGTTCATGACACCCGGACTTTCTTTTTTCTATGGCGGGATGGTGGGACACCGGAATGTGATCTCTACCATGCTCCAGAGTTTTGTGTGCATGGGGATCGTGAGTCTTTTGTGGGTGATCGTGGGTTTTAGTCTCTGCTTTGGAGATTCTCTCGGGGGAATCATCGGAGATCCGCGGACGTTTTTCATGTTCCGGAATGTTACCGGTGCCACTCACGCGGAACTTTCTCCCACTATCCCGCTCATCCTCTTTGCCATCTTCCAGATGAAATTTGCTATCATTACTCCTGCACTCATCACCGGATCTTTCGCAGAACGGGTGAGATTTTCCAGTTACACCTTGTTTGCATCTCTTTTTACTATCTTCATCTATGCTCCGCTGGCGCACATGACCTGGCATCCCGAGGGACTTCTCCGGGTGGCCGGTGTTCTCGATTTCGCGGGAGGAACCGTGGTTCATATGAGCGCGGGTCTCTCGGCGCTGGTGGGTGCGTGGTTTCTGGGACGCAGGTATAGTCATGTATCAAAAGAGCCCCATCGCCCGGCCAATATTCCTTACGTTATCCTGGGTACGGGGATGCTCTGGTTTGGCTGGTTTGGTTTTAATGCCGGCTCAGCACTGTCGGCCAGTGATCTCGCCGCCCAGGCATTCGCAACGACGAATACCGCATCGGCGGCCGCGATGCTGGCGTGGATGCTGATGGATTCGTTCAGAGGCCAGAAGCCTTCGGCACTGGGGGCCTGTATTGGTGCAGTGGTGGGACTTGTGGCCGTTACTCCGGCGGCCGGTTTCATCAGCATTCCGCACAGTCTTTTCATCGGCGCGGTGGCGGCCGTTATCAGTCATTGGGCGGTGAATGTGAAGTCGCGCTCACAACTTGATGACACTCTGGATGTGTTTCCCTGTCACGGAGTTGGCGGGATTGTGGGAATGATCCTGACGGGAGTATTTGCCGAAGAAGGTCTGATCTCGGGTAAGACTGAGCTTTTTACCACTCATCTTATGGCCCTCACCGGAATCACGATTTTTTGTATTCTGATGGCGTATGCTATTTACTGGATAACAAATTCGATAGCCCCGTTAAGGGTGGAGAAAAAAGATGAGATGCTGGGCCTCGATTTATCCCAGCATTCGGAATCCATCCTAGCGGATGCGTAAGCAGGCCCCGAAATAACCATCACCCATATCCACCCGGCCATCCGGTGTCACCGGAATATTGGCAAGTGGCCCCTGCGTGGATGAAAGTGGAAAGCGGATAGACTTTGAAACAATTTCTCTGAGGTTTGAATCAATCCTTTGTCTCACAAGACCATTCAGCCAGCTCGATTCGCGGAGAGCATGCTGAGCGGTTCCCGGTACCACATTCCATTCGGCCACGCCGTTTTCGAGACAGAAGTCGCCTCCATTACAGATGGAAGGAGTGAAGCCGATATTGAAATTGATATCGCCGCCGATTTTTCCCTGTCCGATGAATACACCTCCGCGGAAACATTCTCTGGTTTTCATATCTACATTGTAGCGACGGGTGGCCGGATCATACTTCATCGTTGGCGGCCCATTCAGATAACAGCGAAGTCCATCCGGATCTTCCTCGACGGCGAAGAGACATCCCTGGCCCCGGGCAAGACCACGGTCACGCTGGATGACTCCGCGTGAGTTTCTTTCCGGTACAAAATCTCCGCGCCCACGATGACAAAGTCTTCCGGAGTCATACATTGCTTTCAGGAGATTATTGAGCTCATTGATATCGACATAGGTCTGGATCGGGCAATTTGGTATGCTTCTTCCTTCGTGAGAAGAAGGTCTTTGCTGGTCACAGATCTCGGGAAGGCAGAATCCGACACTTAACTGGGATTCACTTGATAACTGGCCCACCAGTTCTATTCCGCTCATGAGTGTGGAGTTCGATTGAGTGACAGCGATCTGGTTAATGATGGGTGTGATTTTCCGGTCGTAAAGGGGAGAGAGATTAAGTCTTCTCATCCTCTCGCCAAAGTCCGTAAGTCTTCTTTTGATATTCTCAGAGGTGACATTGGAATTCCGCCCCATGGCCTCTTCGAGTTTTTCGATCGCTCTTTCCGGAGTCGGAATACTTCTTTGATTGTATAAGACGGTATTTGAACCCGTAAAGTTCGTGGTGAGACAAGCGTTGTCTGCAGGAATGCGAAGGCCTTCTCTTTTCATGAGAGAGCAGTCGAGGAGGTCAACGTATTTTTTTACTGCCAGATTTCCAACGCCGAGTTCAGACACCATGGAATCCGCCGGAGTATCAACTCTCGTTGGCCCCTTGTTTTCAGTGAGGCCCGACATATATCCGGCGACCGTTGTCTCAAAGGTTTTTGAAAGGACTTCGGCGACAGCATTCTCAATGGTGGGACGGAAGTGTCTCGCCATCGGAGGAAGGCCCGTCATCTTGAGAATCTCGAGAGTCTGTGGTGTGTAGCCGGAGAGTCCGCTCACCGTCGAGCCCCGGAGTGCCCGATCGATCATGGCATCAGAAATAAAAGGGCCCCCGCCCGTATGCTCGAGTGCTACACCGGAAAGAACCGGGTTCTTGGTGAGATCGAGATTTGCGGTAAGACAAATTTTTCTTTCGCCGTCGAGATTGAGATTGAGATTATTGAGAGCGATGGAATCATAGGGAGTTCCCTGGTTCTCAAATTCAATTCCCACTCCCAGGCCGACATCCAGGTTACTCACCTTGAAGCAGGAGCGGACGATGTTCCGGTCAATAGTCACGTTTTCGGGAACGAGATTTACCGAACGAAGGGAGACCGGAGAAGTAAAAGTCATGCTCTTCGGTCGTGCCGTGGCATTGGCCGGACACTGATCCATTCTTGAGCCCATGACAAATGAGCAGGGAAGAGCAAAGCAAAGTCGGGTTTTAATTTCTTCCGGAACCGGTGAAGTCCCGCACAGCTGAGGATCCTCACAATTCACATCGCGGAATAAGGGATCCCGCGCTTTTTCCCTGAGACAGAGTTCGTGATCAAAGGGAAAACCCACGGCGGGAAGGGGATAATCTACCATGAACGACGAGCGGAAGGACTCTGAACTGAGATAGGTCTGAAGGGCCGGCAGTGCCCGGCTCTGGACTTCCTGGGAGTTCTGGAGAGCGCCGTTGATGGCATTGTTATCAATCTGCATCCGCATAAGCTGCGAGCGGCACTGAGATTCCGGAGGCGGAGTCTCTCCGTAAAGCGAAAATGAAATAAGGAGAAGAGGAATCAGCTTGATCACTGGCCACTTACCCCGCTGTCACGAAGTTTAAGACAAGCTCCAAAAAAGCCGGGACCGGTGTCGATTCTGCCTTCTGCCTCGAGCGGAATTGTGGCGAGTGGACCCACGCCACTTGCCATTGGAAGGCGGATGGTATCGCTCAGTGCTTTATTGATGGAACTCTGAATTGTGTCGTTCACGATATTACTTAAAATACTTGAAGGGCGAAGGGCGAATCGTTCAGAACCCGGAACCACTTTCCAGTCGACGGCCGGATTATCCATGCAGAAATCTCCCCCGTTACAGGCCTTGGGAGTGAAACTGAAATCAATGTTGAAATCACCACCGATGCGTCCTTGTCCGAACATCACCGGACCGCGGTAGCAGGCCTTAAGATTGATGGAGGTCTTATACTTTCTCGATCGGGCATCGTAATTGATCTGAGGAGCATTGTTCAGATAGCAACCCATGCCGCTGATTTCCATGTAGCATCCACTGCCTTCAGGCCTTCCCTCGGAATCGTATTTCTGTTGTCCGTGTTCGAGTGTTGGCACATACGGGCCACGGCCCTGCTGGCAAAGACGTCCCGCCCGCCAGAGGCGATCGAGAACCTGGTTCATTTCATTAAGATCAACATACGCCTGAACGGGACAGTTTCTCATTTCCCGGCGGGCATGCGGTGAAGGCCTGGTGTCGCTGCAGATTTCGGGAACACTCACGCCGACATTCCGGGAAACTCCACCCTGGAGCTGGTTCTGAATTTCGATGAAATTGAAAACCTGGCCCTCAAGCTGGTTTCTTGAAATCCGGTCAACAATCGGATCTATGAATTCTTTGATATTATCTTCCAGCGCTTCACGACGGCCTTCAATAAAGTGAGGCGGATCATCCGGTCTGGCGAATTCATCATGCTGACGACGAACGAGATCCTTGAGAGCAAGAAGTCTCTGTTTCACGCTTTCTGAAGTAATCTGCATATTGTCAGCGACACGTTTCAGATCCATGAGTTCATTAATGAGGGGACTATCGAAGTTCTCCGGCGTAATAGTGCTGTTGAAGTAAGGTAGTCCCACGCAAGGGTGATTCTGAGGAATCGGTTGCAGGGCACCCTTGAGGGCCGCGCACTCCGTGATCGCAAGCTGGTTCCGGATCTGGAGATTTCCGATTCCCAATTCGCTTGAGAGATTCTGGCTGCTCACCAGATGAGAACTCGATCCCCGCGACTGGCCGGCGAGCCTGTTTATTTCCTGCTCAAAGACAGTCGCAAGACTCGACTTCACCGCATCTTCAACTGTATCGCGAAGTGGCTGGACGATGACCGGAACGATTTCGCCCTTGATTCTTTCGAGCTGATCGGAGGGATATCCGGAAAGGCCCGTGATGTTCAGACTTCTCGAAGCGGTTCGGATCATGTTGTCGGAAATAAAAGGGGTATCTCCCTGCGGAGTCACCACCAGATTTGTCACGGGAGTACCAGAGGCGAGATTCACATTGGCACTCAT
Source organism: Bacteriovoracales bacterium (assembly GCA_036675045.1). Classification (GTDB taxonomy): domain Bacteria; phylum Bdellovibrionota; class Bacteriovoracia; order Bacteriovoracales; family Bacteriovoracaceae; genus Peredibacter. The sequence continues at coordinate 15,084 of JAKFFP010000375.1, forward strand.
ACAGATATCACGAGGCCCATCCAGCACCGGATTTACGTTTCCGATTCCGATGCCATTGTCGGGGAGTCTTGTCCCGCGGGTATCAAGACCCAGACGCACATCGAGGTTCAAATTCAGCTCATTGATCCGGAAACAAAGTGTTGCCTGGCCATTATTAAAATCCACCCTGGTCGGTGTGAGGTTGATCTTGTTGATCGTCACCGGCGCAGGAAAGGAAATCTGGTTCGGATAAATGTCACTGGCCGCATCACACTTGCCCACATGAATGGTTCCCTCAAAAAGAGGACAGGGAAGCTTGAAGCAGATCCGTTCCCGGACTTCGGCATTAAGATCACTTTTTCCGCAGAGGCCCGGCTCACTACAATTAATGTCTGCAAATAAGGGATTACTTCTTTTTTCACGCTCACAACTTTCAGGGTTATGCGGAAAAGCAAATGGCTCGAGCGGATAGCTTCTTTGAATGAGTGAGGAAAGAGTGGATGATTCTGAAAATGCTCTCAGCGCCGGGAGAAAACTCTCGCCACTATTGGAAAGGATGGAGTTGGAAATCTCCACTCTCAGTAGCTGAGACTGGCACTGGCTCTCTTCCACGCAATTGGGCTGTGCCCATGCAGTGGAAAAAGAAATGCACACCGAGAGAACGAGTATTGTTCGCAAAATCATACCCGGGACTTATCGGAAAAAGCGCCAAAGTCTCGAGTTTTAAAAGGGAAAGTACCAAGATTCCGAGGAGCTAGGTCAGGATAACAAAAGAGGAAGTTCAACTGTAAAGCGTGCTCCCTTCCCGGGCGAGCTCTTGACCGTGATGTGACCCTGGTGAGAGTCCACGATTTCTTTAACAATCGTGAGCCCAAGGCCCAGGCCCGCGATATCGGAACCTGAAATCACGCGTTCAAAGCGGCTGAAGATCCGTTTCTGATCTTCCTCGGAAATTCCGCGGCCCTGATCCTGGACCGAAAAAATCGCCTGCGTTTCCGATTTTGTCAGTGTCACCGTGATCGGGCGATTTTCGCCGTACTTGGCAGCGTTACTCAGAAGATTGGTTACCACCTGCTCAAGCCTGAAGGGATCTGCCACGACGGTCGCATCCTGAACGGACTCATAGTTCACTTCACCGAGAGTCTGAATCAGGAGCGGACTGAGTTTTGTCATGGAATCTTCCACCACCCTGGCAAAATCCACCGGCGACTTTTTCATTTCGAGTTTACCGAGGCGGATGCGTGAGAGATCCATCATGTCGTCAATGATGTGATTGATTCTTTCCAGCTGCCTTCTTTGAATATCGAGGGTTTCAATTTCTTTTTCCGGTGCAATTTTCTCATTCCTTTTCAACATGAGTTTCTTCAGGTCAGTGTTGAGAATGAGAGAGGTGATAGGAGTTTTCAGCTCGTGACTGGCCATCGTCAGGAATTCATCACGGGCCCGCAGGGCTTCACGAAGGGCCGTGAGAAGTGTTTCTCTTTCCTCTTCCACCCGCAGTCTTTCGGTTACGTCATTGATCAGGACGATCCGGGCATTCCGGTGATTGAACATAATATCATAGGAACTATTGAGAACCTTTATCCGGGTTCCGTCTTTTTTGCGATGGATGAAGAGCTTTGATTCTTTTCTGTATCCCGGCGCCAGTGTCGAAACCATTTCCATGAAGACATCTATTTCTTCCGGGGGACGGACATCCAGTACCGTCATGTTCAGAAATTCATCCCGTGAGTACCCATACGTTTCGATCATGGCACTATTCACTTCGAGAAACTTCTTCGTTTCCAGATCCCAGATACACATCGGCAGGGGATTCCGTTCGAACATGAGCTTGTAGTTTTCCTGGGACTTCTGTAGTTCGGACTGGATTGTTTTTTTTGCTGTTACATCCTTAACATGAACAAAAAATCCGGCGACTTTCCCTTTGGCATCCAGGTCAGGGACGTAACTTCCTTCCATTTCCCGCACTCCTTTTGTGGACGGCATGGAAACTTCAAAATTTACCGTTTCACCCCGGAGGACTCTTTCGACATTGGGTCTTAGTCTCTCAAACCGTTCCGGCCCGAAAAGTTCCAGCATCGTGAGTCCCTCGATTTCCTTAACCTCAGGAAAGAAGGCCCGGTTGGCATTATTGGTAAATAGATAGCGAAGATCCGAACTGATGTAGGAAACCAATACAGGAAGTGAATTCAGCAGTCTTCTGAGCTCTGGCGAATCAGTTTTATGCATGTGTCGTAGACTAATTACTGTGCTCTGGAATGTAAACTTGTCCGTGCAGAACTTTCACCCTGCAGGTAATTCAGGAGGTACCGGGCAGTCACCCCACTCGAACTTGTGGCCACAATATGGGGCCTTCCTTTAGAGACAATCTTCCCGCCTTCATCCCCGGCCCCGGGACCGATATCAATTACCCAGTCACTTTGGGCCACGACCTGCATATCATGCTCAATCACAACAACGGTGTTTCCATGGTCTACGAGTTTCTGGAGTTCTTTCAGGAGCTTTTCAACATCAGAAGGGTGAAGGCCGGTGGTGGGTTCATCGAGGACATAAAGAGTTCCCCCCCGTTCTGCACGCTGAAGTTCTGTGGCGAGCTTGATCCTTTGGGCCTCACCGCCGGAAAGTTCGGTCGCCGGTTGCCCCAGGCGGAGATAACCCAGACCGGTTTCACTGAGAACCCTCAAAGACCGGAATATTTCAGGAGAGTCACTGAAAAACTCAAGCGCCTCATCGACCGACAATCCCAGGACATCCGCGATGGTCATTCCCTTGTATTTTATCCTGAGGGTTTCCTCGTTATACCTTTTCCCCTTACAGACCGGGCAGGGCGAGTAAACACTCGGCAGGAAGAGAAGCTCCACCATGACCATTCCTTCTCCTTCGCAGTTTCCGCACCGGCCTTTCGGAAGATTGAAAGAGAACTGTCCCGGATCCATTTTCTTTTTCTTTGCTTCAGGAACTTTGGCAAAGATCTTTCTCACGTGATCGAAGAGTCCCGTATAAGTGGCAAGATTTGAGCGCGGGGTGCGGCCGATCGGTTTTTGATCGACTTCGATGATTCGCCTGACTTCTCCCCGGATCGATACTTCACCTTTAAGCGGAATGATTTCCTCACGGAAAAGTTCCTTCTCATCTTCCCCTGTGTTTTTTTGATCGAGTTTCTCCCGAAGGAGGCCGGTCAGAAGCTGACTCACGATAGTGGATTTTCCCGATCCTGAGATGCCGGTAAAACAGGTCATGACTCCGAGAGGGATATCGACATTCACGTTTTTTACGTTATTTCTTTCCAGTTTCCGGAGATGAATTTCTCCCGTGGGATTCCGCGATTTCCCCACCGCCACCGGAGACTGGTCAAAAAGATACCTGGCGGTGGATGAGTTTTTTACTTTTTTTAATCCGGCGGGAGTTCCACTATAGAGGATTTCTCCGCCCTTTTCTCCCGCGTGCGGGCCCACGTCCACAATCCAGTCAGCTTTTTTTATGATCTCGATTTCATGCTCAACCACAAAGAGGGTGTTCCCCTGATCTTTCAGGCGCTGGAACGCACGTAACAAGGCCTCGGTATCTGCGGGATGAAGACCGGCCGAAGGCTCATCGAGGACGTAAACGACTCCGAATAAGTGTGAGCGGACCTGAGTTCCAAGACGCAGTCGCTGGAGTTCTCCGGGAGAGAGCGTGGGAGTTGAACGCGAGAGAGTGAGGTAAGACAAACCAAGGTCGAGGAGAACTTCAATTCTTCCCGTCATGTCTTCCGCCAGTCTATGGATCGCCTGGTTTTTATCTTTCACATGAGGCAGGAGAAGCGTGTGCAGTTCTTTCAGGGTAAGTTCCGACATCTCCGCAATGTCATAACCCTCAAATGTGACAGCGAGAGATTCTTTTTTAAGTCTCTTCCCTTTGCACATCGGGCAAAGGGCGTTCACCAGGAATTTTGAAACTCTTTTTTTCATGAGCTCACTCTGGGTATTGGAAAAAGTGTCGAGCACATATTTCCTCGCACTCGAAAAATTTCCGTGATAACTCGGCTCCATTTTCTCCCTGATCGCCTGTTTCACTTCTTTCGAGGTAAAACCGGCATAGACCGGAACATGCGGCTGATCTTCAGTAAAGAGAATCCAGTCGCGGTCCTTCTTCGGGATTTTCTTCCAGGGGATGTCGATATTGTAATCTAGTGTGACCAGCATATCTTTCAGGTTCTGCCCGTGCCAGGCAGGAGGCCAGGCAGCGATGGCCCTTTCCCGGATCGTGAGCTCCGGATCCGGCACCATGGACTTTTCTGTCACGTCATAGGTTCTTCCCATCCCGTGACAATGCGGACACGCCCCTTCAGGAGTATTGGGAGAAAATCCCTCGGCATAAATAATAGGGGAACCCTTGGGATATTTTCCGGCGCGGGAATAAAGAATCCTGATCAGATGAGAAAGTGTCGTGACGGTCCCGACATTGGAGCGGGTCGATGGAGAGCCACGTTGTTGCTGAAGTGCCACCGCGGGAGGAAGGCCCGTAATCTCATCCACCTCGGGAACTTCCATCTGGTGAAATAATCTTCTGGCATAAGGCGAGACCGATTCCAGAAACCTGCGCTGGGCTTCCGCATATAAAGTTCCGAAGGCGAGGGAAGATTTTCCTGATCCTGATACGCCGGTGAAAACAACAAGGGCATTGCGCGGCAAATGCACATTGATATTTTTAAGATTGTTCTCACGGGCGCCGCGGACTTCGACGAATTCCATAGGGGAATTGTGCAGTCTGGCCCAAGCATCAAACAAGCTGCAGGGATTCTTCAGTAATTCAGTCAGGGAGAATGAGGAGGCGTTCAATCGCTTTCATGCCGAAAGTGCGCGCATAGACCAGAGCGGTTTGTTTTCTGTCATTTGCCGCCTCGGGGTCTGCACCATGTTCAAGAAGAAGTTCTACGATAGCCAGATGTCCGTAGAAAGTAGCGGCCATGAGAATGGAATTCCCATTATTGTCACGCGAGTGAATGTCGGCAGTAAGTGAAAGAAGAAGTTTTACCGCTTCCACGTGACCGTTGCTGGCCGCAAGCATGAGGGGAGAATACCCTTTTTTATCTTTGCCATCGAGGTTCAGAACATTCACTGCTTTTTTGATCCCTTCAACATTTCCCTTCCGGGCAAATTCCAGGATCGGATCTTCTGTAAAGAGTGAGCGCTTGCAGTCTTCCCATTTTCTCATGCGCTCATGTTCGGGGATGTGAAGATGAGAAGAAACTTAATTTTCTGCGACTGATTTTCTCTGTTAGCGATTATGGACCGGGAGGCAGACAGTGAGGCAGGTTCCGCCGTTTCGGATACAGGAATAAAACGCTTCGCCGTTCATCCTGACAACATTGTTATGAATAACCCGCGAACCAAATCCCAGGGGAAAAAATTCTGCTTCTCCGGCATCCGGAAAGCCTCTCCCGTTATCGATGATATTGATCCGACATTTTTCTTCGAGAAGCGACAGATCGATCAGCGTGGTGGTGGCTCCGGCCTTAGAAGCATTCTCGATGGCGTTTTCGATAATTTGATGAATAAGACCCTTCTCATAGATCACAGTCCGGCCTGATTCGAGGCCGGAATTGATGACGATTTTGAGAGGGGAGTACAAGTGCTCAAGAACAGGTAGAAAACTTTTCACGTCTTCCTGAATCTTCACCACGTCGACGCTTTCGTATGTTAACTGGATATTCGTAGATAAAGAGGTACGAATGGACTCGGAAAGATCGATCACCCGGTTCACGATAGCATTCATTCTGTCATCGGAGACCGTCATACCTCTTTTCTGACCCTCAAGGGTTGACGTGAGCAATAAAACTTTGTTGCTCAGATCATGAAATAGCGATAAAAGGTCGCGCATGTGACTCCGGTTTGTTAAGACCATAGTAATTTCGTGGAGTTTTGTTGTCAATAATATTCAGTGATGAATGAGTTGCTTCTATGATAAAAGGTCCTGCATGAGAAAAACAATTAATATTGGTGGCTTGAAGCTCTCTTATCTGGAGCAGAATCCGGAGAATGAACTCGCCATCCTTTTTCTTCATGGAAATTCTCAGGCCGCCACAACCTTTCACCACCAATTGAGATCGCCGGAACTTTCCGCATACCGGTTGCTGGCCCTCGATCTTCCGGGCCATGGCCTTTCCGCAAGAAGCGGATCTTATTCCATTCCGGCGCTGGTAAAGAGCATAACTGAATTTGTAAGTGAGTTGGGTCTTCGGCATTATGTTCTGGCCGGTCATTCACTCGGGGGACATCTTTCGCTTCAGGCCTTATCAGAGATAAACCCTTCGGGAATCTTTCTCAGCGGGACCCCACCGCTGTCAAAACCAATTGATCCTTCTGATTTCCGGCCTCATCCGCATTTCGGTGTTTTCTATGAACAGTTTGTAAAAGACGAAGAACTGGAAATTCTCCTCGATGATCTCTATACTTCTCTGGAAGAGCGAACCGCCGGGAAGTTCGAATTTCTCCAGACGGATCCGGTGTTTCGACCGGGCTTACTTGCCTCAATTGGTGCGATGGAATTTCAGGATGAGCTCGTTTCCTGGGGAAATTTCCGCGGGGAAAAAAGAATTGTTGGTGGGTTGGAAGACAAGCTTATTAATTATGAAAATGTGAAAGGGAAAATTCCGGAAGCCATGCTCGTAGCTGGTGGACATAATATCCATCTGGAAAATGAAAGTGGATACACGGAAGTTTTAAGTCAATTTATGAATGAAATTAAGAATCCAATACTTCTGACGTTGAGAGAGGAAACCCTGAATGGTTAATCTTCCTCTGGAACGCGTACATATCGGAAGAACATGGAAAGCGGGAAGACTTCTTGCCGGGAAAACTCAGTCCCAGCTCGCAAAAGAGCTCTCAATTCCCCAGAGTAGCATTTCCAAATATGAGAACATGGGGCTTGAGCCATCGGCCGGAGACTGGTTCCGTTTTTGTCAGTACATCGGGATTGATGCTCACCGGACACTTAACCTTGGTTACATCGACGGCCGCCAGAGGTTCAAAGATAAGCTTTTTTCCCAGACGCTGTTTAAACTTCCCCTGAGGTATAAGAAAGATTTCTCCCTGAAGATCAGAGAACTCCTTCCATTCAGGGAATGTATCATTGCTCATCTCGGGGAAGCTTCGTGGCTCGAGGTGGTAAGCCAGATGGGCCTTGATCCGGAGATGTTTTACATCCTCGATTTCCAGGTTTCCATGACTCTTCTTTCTGACATCATGATTTGGGCCGAAGGACAGGGTCTGTCACTGCTTGAGAAAGTCCAGCCATACTCTGCTGATCTCAAGATGCATGGCTCTTTTAAGTCAGACTATGCCAAGAAAAAGTATTCCGGTGACCTGCTCAAATCAATATCCGAGCATCAGATCCATTACCAACGGGTGGTCGATCTCGATTATTCACATAACTCTGATTCGTCATCGGTGGATTTCAATATCCGGAATGAGCTCGAAGACTTCTTCGATCAAAGTATGCTGGAACAGTTCCAGGTTTATAAGGCCCAGTCTTTTCTGAGTTTCCTCGAAAAAAATTCGGAGGATCAATTCCTGGTTGAGATCATCAAGAAGGGTGATGTCCTTCGACTGACTCTAAAGAGCGCTTAATATGCTGATTGATAAATCAATTGATGGTTTTTTTGGAGAGGCCCGTGAGCGGCTGGGTGATAATTATCTGGCGGCACTGGAAAAGTCCGGCATTCCCGAAGAGACAACTTCGTTTTCGAAGCTTCCGGTCTCCCAGCTGAATACTCTATGTAATGAGCTTTTCGTTACCATCGATTCCATCAATTCAGGAACCGTCGATTTCTCCACCCTTGAGGATCACCTGAGCGGTGGCTCGAAGCTTCCGGCAAAATACTTCCGGGAAGTACCTTACAGTTCACGGTTCACTTCAATCTACATGCTGAACTATCTCCGGTCAGTTTTGGGGGATGAGTCCGTAAAATATCTCTGCCAGCACTTCCAGCTTAAAGAAGACCAGTTCACCGACATGGCCGAAAGAAATAATCTCCTCCTTCCCCACGACATTTGCTCTTACGTTCAGAATTATTTCGGAGTAGATGTGGTCAAGGCCATGGGTGAGAGCTCATTTGACATTTTTAAGAGGAGTGAAGTCGCAAGAGATCTCACTTCGCAGAAGACAGTAAAAGAATTTTTTGAAAAGTTTATCTTTGATGTGATGCCGGTCCATGTCGAGCGTAATTACATCTGGAACATCGATAAGGCGGGACCCAACTTCATACAGATATCGGGTCAACCGCATGGAGAAGTCGTTGCATCGCTTAATTTCAAGCACAATGGGATTGCCGCTCTCGAAAGTCTGAGACAAGGTTTTGTTCAGGCGCTTCCGCGCCTGATCGGGATCCAGGATGCGAAAGTGGAAAGAATCAG
>JAKFFP010000061.1:0-4275 GCA_036675045.1 Bacteriovoracales bacterium
TCAGATGGGTGCAGGGGCCGTTCTGGCATCCCTGGTAGGTCTCATGGATGCTTCGGGAACACTTCCGACCGCGATGGTGATGTGCTTTTCCGCCATCCTCGCCTTCATTGTCCTGAAGCTTCTTCGCTCTTAGACGATGGTCTCAAAGAACATGAAATAAGAATGGAGCGGAGTCCCCGAGAATCTTTTCACCAGCTCCGCCACGATGAGCGACGGCTCTTTCCCGGGATTTCTTAAGATCTCGAACGCGAGTTCATGGGAAGCAATGAGACACTTTGCCATCGGCGAGACTCCTTCCCGGCACACATCCGGAAATCCCTTACCATCCAGTGAACCGTGGTGCTGGCGGATGATTTCGTCCGCCCCTTTCGGAGCATTCTTATATCGGGAAACGATCTCGGAAGCTCTCAGCGCATGCACGAGGATCTCATCCCTGTCGGCAGGCCAGAGATCTTTCAGGGATTCTTCCGAACGGAGCTCAAGAAATTCCGCCTCCTTCAAAGCGATATCACAAAAGAAAGCACAGAAAACAATCGTCTTCACATTCTCCATGATCCTTTTTTCATCCAGACATTCCACCATTTGTGAAGCTAAGAAACTCGTGAGCTCCACGAAGCGAAACTGAAAGTTTTGCCGGCTACTGGTACTCATGCCGCTCAGATAGCTGGAAAACTTATCCTTGCCCTTCGTCACGTCGGCGGTAATGGAATCCATTACACTCTGGCAGACTTCAATGACCCTGGTCGGAAGTCCCACGCTCTGGACAATCTCTTTGGTGGTCAGAAAGACTTCGCTCTTGGCCCGAAATTTTTCAGAATCATCCTCGTAGTTCGATTCAACCTTGTTGATCATGTTGTTGATCAGCATGACGGAAAAATCTTTATTGTATTTTCTCTCAAAGAAAAGTTCCGAAACACCCTTAGCTTTCAGCCCTTCCAGGAGGTCCCCGTCGATTTCCTCATGAGCAGGAATGCGCTTCACATATTTGCCTTCACTCAGTCTGATATAGAGATCAAAAGGCAGGAGCTTAAAGTGGATGAAGGAGTCTATGGAGATTGAAATGTATCCGGTATTTTGTATTTCTCCGGACGAAAAAAAGCTTTTTATATTCGCGATGAGATCCTCAGCTCCATTGGTTCCGAAATACTGAAATCCCTTATAAGTTCTCTCGTCTGACAGCACCCACACGTTCCGGATGTCCTTGCCCCGGGAGGCCAGAACGGCCAAAAGTCCGCCGCCATTTTCTTCGGGTGGAGGATCGACGATCACCAGTCCGACTTCGGTAACAAGACCCAGGAGAGACTGAAATTCAATGACCGAATCCTTCGTCACCGGCGCCATTCCCAGGATTTCACGGAACTGAATATCCAGGAGCAATTTCAACTCAGCCCTTTGTGTGAAGACGAATACGTTCGATGGCATGACGACCTTTTAAGCTTTGAAGCCCTGAATGAGATTACGAATGAGTTCGGGGTCATACTTCATGAGGTTTTCCCTGAGCGAGAGAAATCCTCTGAGGCCCGCCTTGATTCCGACTTCGTTTTCTTTGATGTAAGTCGTTAAACCGTCGGCAAGAGAAACGATCTTCGCCATCGGAAAAATCCGGTTGCCCGGTAATCCCAGCGGAAATCCCGATCCGTCATTGTATTCATGGTGCTGCTGAACGATGACCAGGACATTGGTGTGAATCCGGGGAACTTTCTTCAGGGATTCAACACCCATGAATGGATGCTGATGATAAATCCCTTTTTGATCTATCGACATCCTGGCGTAAGGAAGATGGCGAATGCCTTCTTCGAGTTGCATTTTCCCGATGTCGTGAAGAAGTGCACCGAGAGCGAGAGTCTCAATGGTCTTTGTTCCCACCCACTCGATATTCTTGCAGATCACGGTAGAAAAGAATGAAACCAGGAATGAATCGGAGAAAGTCTTTGGATCGAATTTTTCAAACTCTCCGACAATATCCCGGAGTCCGCGATCCTTCTTCGCTGAATCATAGATGTTCTGGCAAATCGCCTTGCCTTCTTCGAGAAGTGCGGGCTGGATTCCGGAATCTTTCAGCTCTTCAGACAGTTTCTCACTGGCGCTCTTCATCGCCTTGATCACAATTCCCCCCGGATGATCCGACGTCGCCAGCACCCGCTTAGCGAGCTCATTTTGATAACTGATGAAGACCGCCCGGTCTTTAGTGGGGAAATAAATAAACTTCTGTCCCCCCTGGGAATATTTCTGGAGCTGAACACTCGACGTTAGCTCTCCCCGATTAAAGATCTTTACGTATCTATTGGCCCCCAGACGGATATAAAAATCATTTACTGCAACCACATCCTGGAAGAGCTCTTCAATTTTTAACCGGGTGAACTCCTCGTCGGCGAGTGTTGTTTCTACGCTTCCCGCGAGCGACTCAGATCCTTTCTCTGCCAGATTATCCCAAGCCCTGATCTTCCCCAGGCTTCGGATCACATCGACCACCTGCGAGGCCTTAAGTCCTGTGAAGACGCCGGCAGCTCCCGACTTCAGGAGATTATTTTTTGTGAGACCGTTCTGTTCCAGCCACTCTGGAGTCGGAACCACGAGGAAGATCGTCGCCTGATTACCGGAAGTCTTAAAATACTTAAACACTTCGATGCCCGAATGCTCGGTCACAGTGAGATCCAGGAAAACGTAATCGAAAGAAGATTTATAGGCCTTGAGCTGACCTTCTTTACCTTTCACAGCGGACTCGCTGATGAACTTCTCTTGGGTGAGAATTTCTTCAGCGCAACTGATCCAGTTTTTATCCGAAGAAACAAGAAGCACGCGGTTCATAATTGCCTCATAAAATGATGGCTAGTTATCGTTGCAATACTAAAGACTCTTTAAGCAAATTCAATTGATTCAGAAATTAATCTTAAATTAATTATTGTTTCAACGGCTTAGAAAAACCGAGGTCGCCTCATGGAATTGAATATTTGAAAACTGGTATGTGCTTAATGATAAAGAAGAATATGTTTATCATGAGATTCTTCACAATTCATCACTCAACTCGGACATTCCGGCACTGAGTATGCACTGATCTCCGTAAGGAGAACTCTATGGTTAATCAATCTCAGATCATTGAACTTGAACAAAAATTCTGGCAGGCGATGAAAGAAGACGACATCGAAACCGCAGTTTCCCTCACCCGCTTTCCCTGTCTCATCGCGGGCCCTCAGGGAAGTAGGCTTGTCGTGGAAGATGATTTCCGGAAGATGATGAAGAGTCATTCCGGAAAAAACTACGAAGGGATCAAACTGAAAAACACCGTGGTTGAAATCCTGAACGAAGAGGCCGCCGTCATCACCTACGAGTACGATTCACAGGGAAATACGTATTTAGATGCCTCTACCTGGGTGAACGAAAAAGGTAACTGGGTCTGTGGTTTTCATTCCGAGAATAAACTGTCCTAGTTCGATGGGGTAGCCGTTCCGGAGATCACAACCCTTATTGAGAAAGTTGAAAACGTCATGTTTTTTGAAAAGCCACTGGTCGGAGGACTGTTCCTCGCCTCTATCCGGGCGCATCTCTCGTAGCAGGTGCTTGATGTGGAAACAAGAAACAATCTTTTATCCATGTCAACGAAAGCAAGGTTCCAGCGCTTGCCCCAGAAATCCCGGAGTGAGTCGCCCGCAAAGGGAGAATGAAAAAGTTTTTCAACGGGCCATCCCCAGAGACGATAAAAAGTGTAAAGCATCACGGAGACGCCGAAGTGAACAATGAGTAGAAAAGAAGCTAGTCCCAGATAAAGACGAGCTTCAGCGTGGACCAATTGCCAGTCATAGATGAGATACGCCTGCAGGAGAAAGCCCGCGATGAAGCAGATAAATCCCTGAACAAACTCCCTGGGACTAATCGTCTGCTCGGCCGCTTTTTGATGAAAGGATTCCGGTCTCATGCCCGGCCAGGCAAAAAGATAGAGGGCCCAGCCCAGACCGCGCGGCAGTTCCATTCTCAATTGATTGTTCCGGATCACAGATCCGGCCTTCAAAAGAAACAAAAGGACGCCGGTTGCCCAGACGAATTTCGCCAGAGGATAATTGAGAAGAAAAGCTACCGGAGTAAATATGATGAGCGCCGGTAGAAGTGGGTTAACGGTTTCATAGATCCTCCAGGATGCCGGCCCTTTTGAGGGTTTCAAATATGGGATTCAGAGTCTTCTGCGCTCCCGGAAGCTTCAGAAGAAAAAGCACAGTCGAAAGATGACTAAGACTTCGATCGAGAAGTTCAGTTGTTTTTTTTTGCCCGGGAGAATGATCG
>JAKFFP010000050.1:0-4256 GCA_036675045.1 Bacteriovoracales bacterium
CCCGTAAACAGAATCGGCCGCGACTTTTTTCAGATAGCTCGCCAGCAGGACGTTACCGATCATGAAGAAGATGGAAGAAAGAACGGCCATTTTGAAGGCCTGTCTTTTTCCCGGGCGTTTACTCGGTGTGAAGTAATGAAGACCCATGAACATGCAGATATACAGGATAAAATTGGCGATCAGAACAAAGTTCTTATACTCGCCGAAGATCTCGTCCATGAAGGCGGTAATAGAAAATGAACCGATGAGAAGGGCCGCACCGGCAATGACAGCGATCATGGCAAAAAAACGTTCCCACAAATGAGTCCTGACCGGCTTGTAAACATCCGGACTCCAGAAACCATAGATCACATCAAGCGCATAGCGGAACTGAAGGAAAACGAGTGACGCCGTAAAGAGAAGTATCAGGGCGCCGATGACGCCGGAAACCGAACCGACATTAATTCCTTCTTTGGCATTCGTGAAAATGAGATTGATCATCTCCCCGACTTCGGGAGAAAAAACGACACTGGCGCGGTCGACAATCCTGTCCTGAGTTGATTCTCCGACGAAGGTAGCGACATAGAGAACGATGAGAAAAAAAGGAGCGAGTCCCAAAGCTGAATAGTAGGAAACCGATGAAGAGAGTAGAAAAAGATTATCGTCGTAGATCTTAGTCGCGAGGTTCTTAATCCTCGTGCCCGGACTTTTGTGAATCAGTTCCATCTTCTTCCTCCATGCGGAGATATTGATCTTTATAACCCAGGTACGATTTGTAGTGATTCGAGATCCTGTGGATCTCTTCCGGTGTGAGCGGTCTTTCCACCACAGCGGGTCTCCCCTTAATCATGCTTCCCGCCGGAAATTTCTTTCCCGGACTCACGAGCGACCCGGCGGCAACCAGACAATTGTCACCGATTTCTGCTCCATCCAGAATAATCGCACCCATCCCGATGAGGCAACCATCACCGATTTTACATCCGTGAAGGACGACACTGTGACCTAAAGAAGTGTTTTTCCCTAAAGTAAGTGAGTTGATTTCAGTTACATGGAGCATGCAGAGATCCTGCACGTTGGTATTTTCGCCGATCCTGATGAAGTTAACGTCAGCGCGCACAACCGAGTTATGCCAGATACTGACATTCGCATCAAATTCCGCGCGGCCAATGACCTGCGCGCCGGGAGCGACATAAACTCCTGCGCCGAGCTGGGGAAAGAAATTCAGATAACGGGAAATGCGTTTCATGAGACCCCCTTAAGGACGGCCAGTATCTGGGAATTTTCAGGAAAAAAATGAGTGCCAAGGAACTGGATCTTTCCGCCTTGTCTCATCACTTCTTCCGCGAGCTCATTCAGGATGTCGACAGAAGGATTTTTCCTCTGGATTTTCTTATGAATTTCAACGGTGCCATGTTCAAGATCAATCTTACCCCAGAGCTTTCTTTCCACCGGCAGGACCAGATGCACGACCTTCCCTTCCGAAACTGATTTCACGATCAGGTCGAGATCTGTCAGGATATTTTTTGACTTCTGCATCCGCTTGAGACGATCTTTCAATTGAGACGAATAGTAATCCATGATCGCCGGACGCATGATCTTTGAGCGATCAAGTATCTCCACACAAGTCTTCTCGTAGAAGTCTTCCTCGAAATGGGAGATGACACCCGTCTCGTCATCAAAATGCTTCAGGAATAATTTCTTCATCTGTTCAAGCCCCGTCACGACAACGGGGAGAGAATCATAGAGAGTCTGATCCATGACTTTCCTGGCGATGGAGCGAATTGCCAGAATACTTTTATAAGGAATCACTCCCATGTACTGAGGAGCAAAGAGCCTCGTGGCTCCTTCGAAATCCTTGCTGGAGTAATTTTCGAACTCATAGTGCTGGATAATTTCGACGTGCCTGAAGTCGGCGCGATAAACATTGATGTCGTAGAGAGACACATTCACCAGGATAAATTCCGGATTGACGAGCACTTCTTCCAGTAAGGGTCGCACGTGGAATCTCATGCCGAACATGCAGAATGGCTCGATATTTTGGGCCAGGAAGACATATCCCTGAAGTGCTCCCGAGATAAAAAAACCATGTCCCTTATCAGGCTGGGCATTCATGATTTTGCGGATCGCAGTTTTTGATTTGACCAGAAGTTTCACGAGTTCGTGTTTTTCCTGGAGGATGAGCTGTTCGGCCATGTCATGAAAGAATGCTTCCCAGGCCGGCCCATTTTCTTCTTTCGACAAGGGCGAAAGAAAAAAAGATAAGCAGGGAGTCTTTGGTTGAAACAGGAGCTGATTGAGATTAACGGCTTTCACAATTTTTTTGACTCTATGGGCCGCTTTGGCCGCGTGGAAAACAATACCTCATTATAGCCGAGAGACATGAGAACATGTTAGCATTTTCAGACTATGGAAGAGCTGCATTATGCATTCGGAGTTGATATCGGCGGAACGAATACAAAGATCGGTTTCTTTGATCATCATGGTACTCTCCTCGCCTTTCATCATATTCCCACCGACAAAACAATCAGCGCTGAAAAGTTCATTGAGAAGATAGCTCAGGAATCATTTACTCTGATATCTTCTCTGGGAATTTCTCAGAATGACTCTCGTATCGTAGGCATCGGGGCCGGGGCCCCCATGGCGAATTATTATACCGGCATGGTTTCAGAAGCCCCGAATCTCGGATGGAAGAACGTTCCATTAAGAGATCTCTTCGCAAAATATTTCGGAGTCAAGGCGGTCATCGAAAATGATGCCAATCTCGCGGCGGTGGGTGAAAAACGCTGGGGCGCCGGCAAAGAATTCAATCATTTTGTTCTCATCACCTTAGGCACCGGCGTTGGTGCGGGCCTCATCCTCAACAATCGCCTTTACCGCGGTCACAATGGACTGGCGGGTGAAGGCGGACACGTGCTTATTCCGCATGAAAAGAAACGTCTCTGTTCCTGCGGAGGAATGAATCACCTTGAAAGCTATCTCTCCGCGGTCGGAATCAAGAAAACGATCCTGGAACTGACTGGTGAAGAGTGGACGATTGAAAAACTCGGGACCCTCTATCATGAAGGAAACCAGCGCGCGATTACGATTATCAATAACATCGCCCAAGAACTCGCAAGTGGTCTTACCTCTATGGCGGTCATGCTGGGCCCTGAAGCCTTCATCATCGGCGGCGGCGTTTCGAAGCTCGGAACACCCTTCAACAATGTCGTCCGTGAAAAACTCGATCAGGTCGTACACTTCTCCCTCAAGGGAAAAATCCAGGTGATCACGGCCACAGTCTCAAGTGACAAGGGCGCTGTCTTCGGAGGTGCTGCGCATATCTTCGAAGAGGTTAAGAAGTAATGACTGCATTAGAGATCCATCTCAATCCCGAAAATAAAGAATCTAAAAAACTGACTGAGATTATGCTCTCGCACGCTAAGAAGCTTGGTCGCGCTTTAACGGAAGCAGAGACGACGGAAGAGAAATACGCGGCAGTGTATGCTTACTACCGGAAGTACTACACACTTACACTTTGCAAGAGCTGTGTTCAGGCGGGTATTAATAAATCCCCTACCCGTGACATCATTCTCGATTTTCCCTGGAAAGAACTGAAACAAAACCGGATCTTTTGCCTGAAGATCTGGGAAAAGATTAATCATTGAAAATACCCTATCCACTGGTTTTAGCATCAACGTCGAAATACCGCGCGAGTCTCCTTTCGAAGCTCGGATGGAACTTTTCTTCCGAAGATCCTGCGGTGGATGAAGCTCCCCTGAAGCTCATGGAGCTTGAACCGGGAGATATCGCTCTTCGTCTTTCACGCCTGAAATCAGAAGCAGTCTTCGCAAGAAATCTAACATCATGTGTGATCGGTTCCGATCAGGTTTGCGCCATCGGAAAAACAATTTACGGAAAGCCCCTTTCTAAGGACGGCGCGATCGCCCAGCTTCAGGAGCTGAACGGAAAAACGCACGAACTCCTCACGGCCGTCACCATTACCTGGCCAGGAGGCCAGACATCGTTTCTGAATGTCACCCGTCTCCACATGCGTGAACTGACGGTGGCCGAGATTACTCAATATGTGGAAACCGATCTGCCCCTGGAATGCGCCGGCAGTTATAAGCTCGAAGAGCGCGGGATAAAATTATTTGAGCGGATCGAAATGGATGATCATACAGCGGTGATCGGCCTTCCTCTGATAGAACTTTCTAATGTACTGATGAACCTGGGTTATCCATTTTGAGAATATATCTCCACTTACTTTTATTCTTCGTCCTCTCCTGCAGTCAGCTTCC